>NZ_QRQA01000004.1:35674-191560 GCF_003475755.1 Mitsuokella sp. AF33-22
CGACTACTACCTGCGCCTCTCCGCGCTGCACGAGTTCGGCGGACGCCGCGGCATGCATCTCTCTGCAGCCGACGGCGAGACGCTGGACTGGTCGCGCGACTACGGCAGCACCTGGTACGAAGCCAGCCTCGGCGGCACGTACCGCTTGAACAGCCGCACGACCCTCTACGGCGACGTCCAGCGCTCGTTCGGCAGCGACTGGCACAAGAAATGGCAGGGCAACATCGGCATCAACTGGCAGTTCTGATAGAAAATGAAAATGACGCGGCAGGATCACGCCTGCCGCGTCATTTTTGTTGTTCGTCGTCCCCCCTTCCCCGGGGAAGGGGGGACCGCGTAAGCGGTGAAGGGGTCCATGGGCGAGGTTCTGCGCATATTTCGGTTTACAGCAAAATGGCAAGTTGCTGCGAGCAGGCACCCCTTCAGTCAGCTTCGCTGACAGCTTCCCCCAAGGGGGACGCCATCTGCACAAGCCCCAGCCGTCCCCGCGCACGGGGAAGGTGCCCCGAAGGGACGGAAGAGGTCCATGGACGGACGGGGAAGAACAATCTCCTCGACAGCAAGTCCTTACAAGCGTCGTAGCCCCGCGCACGGGGGCGCGAAGCGCGGGATGCCGGTGGCATCCCCGGGTGTGGCCCGCAGGGCCGAAAGGGGTTCATGGGCGAGGATATGCGTACGACCGATGATGCTGCGGGATGCATTGTGCCTCGAAGCGCGGCCTTCCCCGCGCACCTAAGGATTTGACAGGTATTTTTCAAGCGTGTAACATTAAGGGGTAAGCAGTTTCCTGATTTCATTTCTCACCGATGGCTGCATCTTGCGGCGAAGCGGTGAAGGAAAGGATGGTTTATTATGTTAGGAGGATATTTGCGATGAGTGGAATCTTTTATGGTATTGGTGTCGGCCCCGGCGACCCGGAGCTCTTGACGATGAAGGCGATTCATGCCATCCAGAAAGCTGATGTGCTGATTGCGCCCAAGACGGAGAAGAAGGATGGCAGCGTGGCGCTGTCGATTGCGAAGCCGTATTTCAAGCCGGACATTGAGATTGTCTATCAGGTGTTCCCGATGGTCAAGGGCTTCGAGACGGATACGGCGGCCTGGGAGGCCAACAAGGCGGAGATCCTGAATCTTTTGAAGGCCGGCAAGAATGTGGCGTTTTTGACACTCGGTGATCCGATGTTCTTCAGTACCTACATATATATATACCGGCTGCTGGAGCACGAGGATGTGACGATTGAGACGATCCCGGGCGTACCGGCATTTGCGGCCATCGGCAGCTATGTTGGTTACCCGATTGTCGAGGGCAACGATATCCTGACAATCATCCCGGCTACGGCGCCGGAGGACAAGATCGAGAAGGCTATGGATGCGGCCGACAACGTCGTCCTGATGAAGGTCTACAAGAATTTCCCCGAGATGGCGGAGCTGCTCAAGAAGAAGCATCTTTCCAAGCAGGCCGTGATGGTCAGCCGCGCGGGGCTTTCGGAGGAGCGCATCATCCGGGACATCGAGGCGCACAAGGATGAGCATGTCAATTACTTGTCGACCATTCTGACGCGCAAGCAGTGAGGAGGGGAGTTTCATGAAACGATTCGTTGTTTTGTGCTTTGCCCTCCTGGCCCTGCTTGTGGCGGCAGGCTGCGGCTCACAGGCGAGTGCGCCGTCCTCTTCTTCCGGCGACAAGGCGTTTGCCGTCATCCACGATGCCATGGGCCGCGAGGTGACGCTTTCGAAGAAGCCGGAGCGCATCGTCGTGACGTCAGCTTCGTTCCTCGAGCCGCTGCATGAGGTCGGCGGCGATGTCGTCGGCCGCCCGGATTCGAAGACGAAGATGCCGGATTACGCCAAGGACAAGGCGAGTGTCGGCAAGGTCTATCAGATTGACATCGAGAAGGTGCTGTCCTGTGAGCCGGATCTCGTCATCGTCAACAAGGGCATGAACGAGAAGCTCGTCGATACGCTCGAGAACAATGGCATCCAGACGGTCGTGCTCGACATGAAGAGCTACGACGATGTCAAGAATGAGGTGCAGGTGCTCGCGCAGATCACGGGTGAGCAGCAGAAGGGCGAACAGCTCATCAACGACATGGACGCCAAGATCCAAGCCATAAAAGATAAGATCCCGCGGGACACGCATCGCGTATCCATCATTCATACGACGAATCAGGGACTTTCGGTGCAGCTCGAGGGCAGCATCGCCGGCTGCACGGCCCGCCTGCTCGGCTGGGACAATGTGGCTGCCGGCATGACGCCGCTCGAGAAGAATCCCGATGCAGCGCCATACAGCCTCGAGACGCTCGTCGAGCAGAATCCGGAAATCCTGTTCATCACGAGTATGGGAAAAATCGAGGAGGCCAAGGCTGGCATGGAGAAGACTATGGCGGAGAATCCGGCCTGGCAGACGGTCGATGCCGTCAAGAACGGCCGCGTCTATTATCTGCCGCAGGACCTTTTTCTGCTGAGCCCGGGCATCCATTACCCGGAGGCCGTCGAGACGATGGCAAAGTGTGTCTATCCGGAGGCCTTTGCTAAATGAGTGAAGGGAAGAAGCAAGGCCGCAGCCTCCTGACGCGCAGCGTCCTGTTCCTCGTCTTTGCCGTGCTGGCCGTGACGGGCGGTATCGTCAGCATCATGCTGGGGTCCGTCGAGATCCCCGTGCAGGAGATCTGGTCGGCGCTCACGGGCGGCGGCGCGGGCACGCACGGGCAGATCCTCATGAACATCCGGCTGCCGCGCACGCTTGTGGCGGCACTCGTCGGCATCAATCTGGCGCTTTCGGGTGCCATTCTGCAGGCGGTCATGAAGAATCCGCTCGCAGACCCGCACATCATCGGCATTTCGTCGGGCGCGGGCCTCATGGGCATCCTCGTCATGCTGCTGCTGCCGGAGTACGCGTATCTCGTGACGCCGGCGGCCTTTGTCGGCGCGATGGGGGCGGCTATCCTCATCTACATCCTGGCCTGGAAGAACGGCATCCGGCCCATCCGGATCATCCTGGCCGGTGTGGCTGTCTCGGCATTCCTGGGGGCGGGTATTTCCGCGCTCATGATCCTCTACAGCGACCGCGTGCACAGCGCGCTCATGTGGATGGTCGGCGGACTTTCCGCGAGGAGCTGGCCGCACGTGGCGATGCTCTGGCCTTATACGCTCGTTGGCAGCGTGCTGGCCTTCCTGGCCGCACGCCATCTCAACATCCTGCAGCTCGGCGATGAGCTCGCGAAGGGCCTCGGGCTGCGCGTGGAGCTCACGCGCCTGCTGCTGACGGCCGTCGCCGCCCTGCTTGCGGCCAGCGCCGTCTCAGTCGTCGGGCTCCTGGGTTTCGTTGGTCTCATCGTGCCGCATGCGGCGCGCCTCATGATCGGCTCGGACTACCGGTATCTGCTGCCGGCTTCGGCCGTGCTCGGCGCGGCCGTCGTCATGTACAGCGATACCTTTGCGCGCGTGGCCTTTGCGCCCGTGGAGCTGCCGGTCGGCATCATCATGGCGGTGCTCGGCGCTCCGTTCTTCCTGTTCCTCTTGAGAAGGGAGCTCTGATACGATGGAACTTACGGCAAAAAATCTGCAGGTGTCCATCGCAGGACACACCATCTTAAAGGATTTGTCCGTCACGTTTGCCGCAGGCAGGCGCACGGCCATCATCGGGCCGAACGGCGCGGGCAAGTCGACGCTCCTGAAGGTCCTCACGGGTCTCAACGAGGATTACCGCGGGCAGGTCACGCTCGACGGCGAGGATATCCGCCATCTCGGGAGGCAGAAGCTCGCGCGCCATCTCGCCATCCTGCCGCAGGGCGCGCAGGCCCCGCCGGATACGACGGTAGAAAGGCTCGTGGACTACGGGCGTTTCCCGTACCGCAGCTGGTTCCGCGCCGGCGATCCCAGGGCTGACCGGGAGGCGGTGGCCTGGGCCATGCAGGTGACGCATGTGGAGAAGTTCCGCCAGCGTCAGGTGCAGACGCTCTCAGGCGGCGAGCGCCAGCGGGCGTTCCTCGCGATGGTGCTCGCGCAGCAGCCCGATATCCTGCTGCTCGATGAGCCGACGACGTACCTTGACATCGCGCATCAGCTCGAAGTCATGCAGATCGTTTGCGAGGTCAACCGGCGCTACGGCATGACGGTGATCATGGTGCTGCACGACATCAACCATGCGCTGCAGTATGCCGACGAGATCGCCGTGCTCAAGGACAGGCATATCGTGCGGCAGGGGCCGCCGCGCGAGGTTGTGACCGTCTCGATGCTCGCGGAGGTCTTCGGCGTCCGCGCGGATATCTTCACGAACCGGACCGGGGCGGCCGTGCTTTCACCGGTAGCCCTGGTGCCTCGGCCATAAAACAAGAAAGAACCGTATGCGTACGGTTCTTTTTTTTATGGAATTTATTCTTGATCGAGACGGCTTCCTTTGCAAATGAAAATATCTTTCAAATAAGTGCTGAGAATGCTTGACAGATTTTAATGATATGGGCTATCATAGTCAATGAAGAAATAATCTCATTATCATTATCATATACGATTAGGAGGCGTTCTGATTTGACATTGAAAGACGGCAAGACCGGCATGACGCTCAAAATCCTGAAGATTGATGAGTCCGACCTCAAACAGCGCATGATGACGATGGGCCTGATCCCAGGCACGAAAGTCAAGATCCTGCGCTCGGCGCCACTCGGCGATCCCATCGCCATCGGTGTCCGTTCCTACAACCTGGCGCTGCGCCGCGCGGATGCGGAGAAGGTACAGGTTCAACAGGTCAACTGAGTGGAGGAAAGGAGACGCAAGCTTTTATGTCAACATTAGCAGTAGCACTTACCGGTAATCCGAATACCGGCAAGTCCACCATTTTCAACGAACTGACTGGTGCACGCCAGAAAATCGGCAACTGGCCGGGCGTCACGGTCGATAAGAAAGTCGGCTATACGCGTTACAACAACCGCGCCATCTCGATTGTCGATCTGCCGGGTACGTACAGCGTCAACGCGCGCAGCCCGGAGGAAAAGATTGTTATCGATTACCTCATGAACAACAAGCTCGACCTCGTCATGGACGTCGTCGACAGCTCCAATATCGAGCGCAACCTGTTCCTGACGGTACAGCTGCTTGAAGCCGGCATCCCGCTGCTCATCGACCTCAACATGCAGGACGATGCCGAGCGCCGCGGCGTCAAGATTGATACGAAGCGCCTCGAAGAAGCCATCGGCATGCCGGTGGTCGAGACGGTTGGCCGCAGCAGCAAGAGCACGAAAAAGCTCCTCGATATCTTCACGAATACGGTCATGGCCAACTACGAGGTCAGCCCGCAGGTACAGGCGCACATCGACAAGGTTAACGCCATCAAGGCCAGCAGCAAATCCGAAGAGGAGAAAGAGGAGGCCATCATCGAGGCCCGCTATGCCCTCATCGATAAAATCATGGCGCAGGCCGTCGACATGAGCAATGTCGGCCAGTCGAAATCCGAGAAGATAGACCGCTATCTCGCCAACGGCGTGCTCGCACTGCCCATCTTCCTCGTCATCCTTTACGCGGTCTTCCAGATCACGTTCACCTGGATTGGCCAGCCGATTGCGGATTTCCTTGACGATGCCATCAACACGAACTTCGTCGATTTCATGACGGATTTTCTGACGGATGCCGGTGTTGCGGACTGGATGGTTTCGCTCGTCTGTGACGGCATCATCTCGGGCGTCGGCGCGGTGCTGACGTTCGTGCCGCTGATCTTCGTCCTGTTCTTCTGCCTCTCCTTCCTCGACGGCACGGGCTACATGGCCCGCATCGCCTTCATCATGGACCCGATCATGCGCCGCTGCGGCCTGACGGGCAAAGGCGTCATGCCGCTGATGATGGGCTTCGGCTGCGGCGTCCCGGCCATCATGGGTGCGCGCGCACTCGATTCCGAGAAGGACCGCATGGTCTCCATTCTCGTCACACCGTTCCTTACGTGCGGTGCAAAACTGCCGATCATGGCACTGTTCGCCGCGATGTTCTTCCCCGATAATGCCGCCAATGTCGTCTTTGCCATGTACATCATCGGCATGCTCATGGCCATCATCGTCGCCAAGGGCCTCGGCTCCACGATCTTCAAGTCGGAGGGCTCGACGTTCCTCCTGGAGCTGCCGCCGTACCGCATGCCGGATATGAAGACGGTTCTCCTCGAGACGTGGGACAAGGGCAAGGGCTACCTCATCAAAGCCGGTACGATTATCTTTGCCGCTTCCGTCCTGCTCTGGGTCATGTCGAACTACAACTTCAGCGGCCCGTGTGAGATTGAGGATTCCATCCTTGCCACGATCGGCGACTGGATGTCGCATCTCTTCGTCTTCCAGGGCTTCGACACCTGGGAGGCCGGCGCAGCTGTTCTCTCCGGCATCATGGCCAAGGAGACGGTTGTCGCGACGATCGGTATCCTCTACGGCGCCGGCGATGTCTCGACGGAGGCTGAGGATGCCGCCGATACGGCTTCCACGATGATGCAGACGGGCATGGCCACGGCCTTCACGAGCCTTTCGGCCTTCTCCTTCATGGTCTTCTCGCAGCTCTACACGCCTTGCGTGACGGCACTCGGCACGATCAAGAAGGAAGCCGGCGGCTGGAAGTGGGTTGCGTTCTCCGCATTCTACATGTTCGCCATCGCCTGGCTCGTCTCGCTGCTCGTCTATCAGATCGGCAGTCTGCTGGGCTTTGCCGGCTGATGACGGAGAAGAAGGCCCAGGCCTTGCACCTCGTTGCCTTCTGTGATACGCTTTAAGAAAGATTTCCGGGCAGGCGCTTCGTGCGCCCGGTGCCCGGATGGATTGGAGGGATTTTTATGGCAACCTTTATCGTAGGCGCTTTGGTGGCGGTGGGGCTCTATTACGCCCTGCGCCATGTTTACCGGAATTTCCGCCTCGGGCGTGAGGACTGCTGCGGCGGCAACTGCTCGGCGTGCAGCGGTCACTGTATGGGAGGCCATTCCCTTCCGGTAAAGAAGTGACGATTCTCTATCCTTACACATAATCCACATGATGTGCATCGCCTGCTTTTGGCGATGGCCGCACCATCAGGTATCCTGCCTCTTGGTGCGGTATTTTTTTTGTTTGTGCCCGGATTCTGGGCAGAATGTCAAAAATTTTGTGGACTGTCTTTTCAGATGCGCACCGATATGGTAATATATAAAGCAGAGATTTGTCTTTGAGGCGGGGAGCATTTCCCCACCGGCGGTATAGCCCGCGAGCCTGCCTGGCAGGCACGATCCGGTGTGATTCCGGAGCCGACCGTATAGTCGGGATGAGAAAAGGCAGGCACGTGTTTTTCACATGTAAAAGCAGCCGCTGGGAAGAGATCTTCCAGCGGCTTTTTATTTTCTCAATGTCTCATACACAGATCCATGTTCCTTTGGTGAATCATGAGAGTCTGAGGTGATTGCATGCAGGATGAAGAATTCATGCGGGAAGCCCTGCAGCTTGCCCGCAATGCCGAGGGGCGGACCTCGCCGAATCCCATGGTGGGCGCGGTGATCGTCCGCGGCGGCCGCATCGTGGCTGCCGGCTGGCATAGGAAAGCCGGTACGCCTCATGCGGAGGTCCATGCGCTGCGCATGGCGGGGGAGCTTGCCAGGGGCGCGACGCTCTATGTGACGCTTGAGCCCTGTGCGCATTACGGCCGCACGGGCCCATGCGCCAGGGCCGTCGCAGAAGCCGGCATCCGCCGCGTCGTCATCGCGATGCAGGACCCGAACCCGCTCGTGGCGGGCAAGGGCATCCGCATCCTTCGCGAGGCGGGTGTCGAGGTCGTCTGCGGCGTGCTCGAGGAGGAAGCGAAGAAGCTCAACGAGGTCTTCCTCAAGTGGATTCCGCAGAAGATGCCGTTCGTCGTGCTCAAGACGGCCATGTCGCTCGACGGCAAGATTGCGACGCGCACGGGAGCTTCCAAGTGGATTACGGGAGAGGCCGCAAGGCTGCGCGTACATGCGTACCGCGACCGCTATGACGCCATCCTCGCGGGCATCAGCACGGTGCTCGCGGACGACCCGAGCCTCACGGCCCGCCTGCCGGATGGCACGGGCCAGAACCCCGTCCGCATCATCGTGGACAGCTGCGCGCGCACGCCGCTTGAGTCGAAAGTCGTCACGGACAAGGCCGCGCGCACGATTATCGCCGTGACGGAGGCGGCACCTCCTGCGCGCGTCGAGGCCCTGCGCAAGGCCGGTGTCGAAGTAATGACGGCAGGACCGGGCCCCGAGGTCGATCTGAAGCTCCTCTGCCAGGAGCTCGGTCAGCAGGAAATCTGCTCCATCTTCGTCGAAGGCGGCGGCAGCATCGGGTTCTCGTTCCTGCAGGCCGGCCTTGTCGACAAGGTTCACGCCTTTATCGCGCCGAAGCTCATCGGCGGGCGCACGGCCCTGACCCCGGTGGAGGGCGAGGGCTTCGCGGAGCTCAAGGATGCCGTGGAGCTCCGGGATGTGGAGGTCGAGCGGCTGGGAGGAGACATCCTCGTCACCGCTTATACGAAATGATGAATGAGGGACGCTTATGTTTACAGGAATCATTGAAGAGGTCGGCCGCATCCAGCGGCTCGGCGGCGGCTCGCTTACCATTGCCGCCAGGGAGGTCCTCAAGGATGTACATGTGGGCGACAGCATCGCCGTCAACGGCATCTGCCTGACGGTGACCTCGTTTGATGCCCGCCATTTCACAGCCGATGTCATGCCGGAAACGGTGCGCCGCACGTCGCTTGACGGCCTGCGGCAGGGCAGCCCCGTGAACCTCGAGCGCGCGCTGCAGCTCGGCGGCCGCCTCGGCGGCCATATCGTCTCGGGCCATATCGACGGCACGGGCACGATCCGCGCATTCCGCGACGAGAAGAATGCCATCCTCATGACGGTGGAGGCGGAGCCCTCCATCCTGCAGGGCATTGTCGAGAAGGGCTCGGTCGCCCTTGATGGCATCAGCCTGACGGTGGCGGAGGTCACGGATCGCGATTTTACGGTGAGCCTCATCCCGCACACGCGCGAGGTCACGAACCTCGGCAGCCGCAGGCAGGGAGACGCCATCAACATCGAGAACGATGTCATCGGCAAATACGTCGCGAAGATGCTCGGCAGCGCCTATGGAACGGCAGAAGATGCCGGGCATGCGGGGGGCCTTTCGAAGGATTTCCTCGTCCGGAACGGCTTCTTTATTTAATCCGCAAGATAATCCGCAAGAATCAACAACGAATCAGGAGTGAAGATACATGTCAGATTTTGCAACTGTAGAACAGGCCATCGAGGATATCCGGAATGGCAAGATGGTCGTCGTCGTCGATGATGAGGACCGCGAGAACGAGGGCGACCTCATCGTCGCCGCTGAGACGGTGACGCCGCAGGATATCAACTTCATGGCGACGTATGCCAAGGGCCTCATCTGCACGCCGATTGACGGCAAGCGCCTCGATGAACTCGCCATCGGCCAGATGGTCGTCAACAACACGGACAACCACGAGACGGCTTTCACGGTCTCCATCGATGCCTACGATACGGAGACGGGCATCTCGGCCTTTGAGCGCTGCGATACCATCAAGAAGCTGCTCGACCCGAAGTCCAAGCCTGCAACGTTCCGCCGTCCGGGCCACGTTTTCCCGCTGCGCTCCGTCGAGGGCGGCGTGCTGCGCCGTGCCGGCCATACGGAGACGACGACGGATCTCGCGCGCCTCGCCGGCTTCTATCCGGCCGGACTCTGCTGCGAGATCATGGATGACGACGGCCACATGATGCGCACGCCGCGCCTCAAGGAATTCGCCAAGGAGCACGGCCTGCACATCATCACGGTCAAGGCACTCATCGAATACCGCAAACGCACGGAGAATTTCGTGCACGAGGTCGCTGATGTCGATTTCCCGAGCAAGTACGGCCATTTCCGCATCCATGCGTATGAGAACGAGCTCAACAACAAATGCGACATCGCCATCGTCAAGGGTGATGTGCGCGGCAAGAAGGATGTGCTCGTGCGCGTTCACTCCGAATGCCTGACGGGCGATGCACTCGGCTCTCTGCGCTGCGACTGCGGCGATCAGCTCGCACTCGCGCTCAAGAAGATCGAGGCAGAGGGTGCGGGCGTCGTGCTCTACATGCGTCAGGAGGGCCGCGGCATCGGCCTCGCGAACAAGATGCGCGCCTATGAGCTGCAGGATAAGGGCCGCGACACGGTGGAAGCCAATGTCGAGCTCGGTTTTGCGCCAGACCTGCGCGACTACGGCATCGGCGCGCAGATCCTCGCGGACCTCGGCCTCACGAGCATCCGCCTGATGACGAACAATCCGGCGAAGCGCGCAGGCCTCGAGGGCTACGGCCTCGAGATTACGGGCCGCGTGCCGCTGCAGGTGCATGCCAACAAGTTTGACAAGCGCTATCTCACGGTCAAGAAGGTCAAGATGGGCCATATCTTCAGTGACGATACCCTGAAATAAGCGATTCAACACAAGTGTCCAGGCTGCCGGACCGAAGCGGGCAGCCTGGTTCCAGCGGAATGGAGGAAAAACCATGGCAAATGTAATGGAAGGTTTTGTGACGGGCAAGGGCCTCAAGTTCGGCCTCGTCGTCGCACGTTTCAATGAGTTCATCACGAGCAAGCTTTTAAGCGGCGCACTCGATACGCTGCACCGCCACGAGGCGAAGGACGAGGACATCGATGTCGCCTGGGTCCCGGGTGCCTTTGAGATTCCCATCGTCGCCAAGAAGATGGCGGAGTCGGGCAAATACGATGCCGTCATCTGCCTCGGCGCCGTCATTCGCGGTTCGACGACGCATTATGATTACGTCTGCAACGAGGTTTCCAAGGGCGTTGCCCAGGTCGGCCTGCAGACGGGCGTGCCGACGATCTTCAGCGTCGTGACGACGGAGAACATCGAGCAGGCCATTGAGCGTGCGGGCACGAAGGCCGGCAACAAGGGCGTCGATGGCGCTATGGCTGCCATGGAGATGGCCAACCTGCTCAAGAACATCGGCTGATTTCAGCCCGTTTATCTGCAACAATCCATCAATCTTTATGCGCTTGGCGGCGCTGTCCGTAAGACGGTCTGCTGCCAGGCGTATCTTGCTATCTTGCCGAAAGGAGAGCTTTTTTATGAAAATCGGTATCATCAGCGATACACACGGCCATGAGATGGCCTGGGCCAAGGCTTACGACAAGCATTTCCACGATGCGGATCTCATCCTGCATGCCGGGGATGTGCTCTATCACGGCCCGCGCAATCCGATGAAGGCGGATTACAATCCGGCCGGCCTCGTGGAACGCATCAATCATTCGGACGTCCCCGTTGTCATCGCGCGCGGCAACTGTGACTCCTCCGTCGATGCGAGCTGCCTCGAGACGCCCATCCTCGCACCGTATGCCTATGTCGTCTGGGAGGGACGCCGCATCATCATCACACACGGCGATGCTGTCATGACGGACGCGGAAAAGGATGCGATGGCGGCGCATCTGAAGGCCGATGTCTTCATCAGCGGCCATGTCCATGTGACGGTGCTCGAGCAGCGCGGTAATACCGTTTTCGTGAATCCTGGCTCGGCCGCTCTTTCCAAGCGTCCGGACGGTCGCAACACCATCGCCGTCTGGCAGGACGAGACGATCCGCATCCATGACATCGATACGGATGAGGTGCTCGCCGAGCTCACGCTGCCTCCCAAGGCATGAATCTCACAAAAAGGAGTTAATTATTCATATATGAAAGATCATCTTGTAAAAGCGACGGCAGAGGGTGTGCGCATCTACGCTGCCGTCACGACGAATCTCGTCAATGAGGCCATTCGTCGCCATGACTGCCACGCCGTCGCTGCAGCGGCGCTCGGCCGCACGATGACGGGCGCGCTTTTGCTCGCGGCCAATCTCAAGAATCAGGAAGCCCTGACCGTGACGTTCGATGGCCACGGGCCGCTCGGCCGAGTCACGGCCGATGCCACGCCCGAGGGCTTCGTGCGCGGCTATGTCGTCAATCCGCATGTTGAATTGCCGCAGAATGATAAGGGCAAGATCGATGTCGGCGGCGGTGTCGGCACGGACGGCACGGTAACGGTCACGCGCTTCACGGGACTGCGCAACCCCGTGACGGGCAGCGCGCCGCTGACGGACGGTGAGATCGCCGACGACCTGACGAAATACCTCTACGTCTCCGAGCAGACACCGTCGAGCGTCGGCCTCGGCGTGCTCGTCGGCCATGCCGGCGACCGCATTGCCTGCATCGGTGCGGGCGGCTTCATCCTGCAGCCGCTGCCCGATGTCAGTGACGAGGTCCTCGACCGCCTCGAAGCGAATCTGCGTGAGGTGAATTCCGTCTCGCACATGGTGGATGAGGGCTACGATGCCAAAGGCATCATCGCGGCCGTGCTCAAGGGCTTCGACATCCACTACCTGACAGAAACGGAACTGGCCTTCCGCTGCCACTGCTCGAAGCAGCGCGTCAGCGAGGTGCTGCTGAGCCTCGGTGAGAAGGATCTCAAGTCCCTCGTGGAGGACGGCCATGCGGAGGCCTGCTGCCCGTTCTGCGGCGAGCGCTACCAGTTCACGGGCGAGGAGCTGCAGGCCATCTACGATCACGCCATGGCAGACCGCCAGAAGCCGCAGGACTGAGATGAAAAGGAGAGCAGGAGCCGTTTCGCAGCTGATGGTTTCCGGTACGGCTGTCGCCGTCACGCGCAAGGCCATCAAGAATTTCTATGTGCGCGTAGACCGCGAGACGGGCGAGGTGCGCGTCACGGCGCCGCGGCGTCTGAGCGATGACGAGATCGGGCGGCTGCTGCGGCGCGACTGGCCCTGGGTTGAGAAACAGCGGGCAAGAGCTGCTTTGCGGCCGCATCTGCCCGAGCACCGCTATGAGACGGGCGAGGTCTTCTATCTCTGGGGCAGGCCCTATGTGCTGACCGTGCGGGAAAGCCACGCGCGGCGGCCTGCCGTCTGCGTCCGGGCGGGCAGGCTTCTGCTCTATGCGGAGGCTTTGCTGGGGGCTGAGGAGCGTCAGAAGGCCATTGAAGCGTGGTACCGCGCGCGGCTCGCACAGGGCATCGAGGCGCTGCAGGGCGAGGCCGAGGCCATCGTCGGCCGCCGCCCGCGGGAGTACCGCATCAGGAAGATGAAGACGCGCTGGGGGACCTGCAACACCGCGGCGGGCCGCATCTGGCTCAATCTCAAGCTCGCCCAGTACCGGCCGGCCATCCTGCGCTACATCATGCTCCACGAGCTCACGCATCTCTGGGTGCACAATCACGGTCCAGCCTTCCACGCCCGCATGGACCGCTTCTGCCCGGACTGGCGCACGCTCAAACAGGAGCTCGACGGCGGCCCGGCTTACGAGATATGAAGAAATAAAAAAGTCACATTCTTGACCTGGTTGTCAGAATGTGACTTTTTGTTCGTGGGCCTCTTTTACTGCTGGCGGATGCGGGCGAAGAGAAGGCGCTGCGGGATGTATTCCGGCTTCAGCGCGCAGCTGAATGTGAAAGACGGGGACGAGGGCGCAACGCTGTGCGAAGTCGGCTGGCTAAAGGTTTTTTTCCTTTTTAACGAAGCCTGACGAACGTGCGAAACGCGCGCTGCTTGAACGACGCTCGTTCGCCAGGAAGCTGGCAAGGAAAAAATCCCTTCTTAACGCCAGGCGCCAACGCTCCGCTTATGCGCCCTCGTTCCCTCAGGTATTATCGCGGGCAATCACTGCGCGCCTCCAGGCGGAATACATCCCTCCGCTCGGGCCCATGCCTTTCGGTAGAACACGAGCGCAGCAAGTCGCGTGCCTTCCCCGCGCACGGGGAAGGTGCCCCGAAGGGGCGGAAGAGGTCCATGAGCTGACGGGCATCAACATGACTCGATTGCAAATATTTGCAATCGCCGTAGCCCGCGCTCCGCGCCCCTGCGGGGAGAAGGCTTGGGGCTCGGGCCCATGCCTTTCGGCAGAACATACGAGCGTCACAAAGCGCGTGCCTTCCCCTCTGGGGAAGGTGGCAGCCGCAGGCTGACGGATGAGGTGTTTTGTCATTCTTCCGCGAAGTAGAGCTTTTGCATCTCGTCGATGACGGAAGTCAGGCTGCTCGGGCGGAAGTGGATGCCGTAGCCGACGTAGATGGGCGGCGTGGCGAAGCGCGGCAGGATCTTGACGGCGATGCGGCCGTCGTTTTCGTAGAAGAAGATGTTGTAGCTCCTGGTCTGCGCGGCAAAGCGGTGCATGAGGTAATCGACGGTGAGCTGGATGAAGTCGGCGAGCGTCGCGATGGTTTCATCCGTGAGCGATTCGGGCACGATGTTGAATTCCCAGAAGCCGATGCGCGGCACGGTGGAGACGTTGAGCGTCACGCCATGCCGCCTGGCGATGACGGGGCCTTCGAATTCCTCGGGCTGGCAGAGCAGCTCGCGCTTGACGTGAGGCAGGCCGATGAGCTGCATGTGCGGATGGCGGATGGTGCCGCCCGAGAACGGCCCGTAGTTCTTGAAGAAGAGCACGGCTTCGTAACGGCCGCTCGTGAGCAGGTCCTGCCACATGCGCAGGCCGAAGCGGATGAGCGCGTGCATGTGCTCTTTCGTGTAGTCGGGCATGTCGCTGTGGCAGGCGCTGCCCTCGATGAGGACGAACTGGTCGGCTCCCTCAATGACGTTGTATTTATTGCGCAGGAAGATCATGTCGCCTTCGGTGGCAAGGATGTCCGTGAGCTGGCTGCGGTCACAGAAGGGGCAGGCATTTTCCTGATGACGGATGGTTTCTGGTTTCTGGCGTCCGATGCTCATATCGAAGCCCATGAGGTTGATGTCCATGCCGGGACTCCTTTCTGGTTTTTGCAGGCAGTTCCTGCAAAGAAATACTGGATTGATTGGCGCAATGATGATATAATCTCAATGTTGAGTACCATTATAACGACATTTTATTCTTTTTGCAAAAGAGAACGAGGCGGGGGAACCTGCCTCTCTTATTTCTATTTTAATCCTGGCAGTGTATCTGCGCACGTAGGCGGTGTTTTCAATTAGCAAGCAAGATGTAGAAAAAAAAGTAGAGATGGAGGCTTCCGCGCTCGGAACGGAACCGGCGGAGGAAATGAAGTCCAAGGGCGAATCGTTCCTCAAGGGCACCTTCATCCTGACGATTGCCGGCTTTGTCGTCAAGGTCATCGGTTCGTTGAACTGGATCTTCGTATCGCGTATCCTCGGCGGCGAAGGCATCGGCCTCTATCAGATGGCTTTCCCGATTTACTTCTTTGCCATGACGGTATCCCAGGCCGGCGTGCCGGTGGCCATCTCCATCATCACGGCGGAGCGCGTGGCGCTCAAGGATATTTTCGGGGCCAAGCGTGTCTTCCACATTTCGATGGCGCTGATGGTCGTGACGGGACTCTTCTTCTCGGTGTTGACGTACTTTGCGGCAGACTGGCTCATCGAATGGCATTTCATCCGTGATCCGCGCGCCTATATGTCGATGGTCGTGCTCGCGCCGACCGTTTTCTTCGTGACGCTGCTCGCGAGCTCGCGCGGCTATCTGCAGGGCTGGCAGCGCATGACGCCGACGGCCGTCTCGCAGATCGTTGAGCAGATTTTCCGCGTCATCACGATGATCCTCCTGGCGCAGCTCTTCCTGCCCTGGGGCCTCGACTACGCGGCGGCCGGCGCTTCTCTCGGCGCGCTTGCCGGCGCGGTGACGGGCCTCATCGTGCTCGTCTATTACCAGTGGAAGCTCGACCGCGACATCGAGCGCGATTACGGCAAGGACATCCAGCCGCTGCCGGGGACCGAGCATGAATCGGTCTTCCGCATCGTGCGGCGCATCTTCACGCTGTCGCTGCCGGTGTCGGCGGCGAGCATCATGCTGCCGGTCGTCTCGAACCTCGATCTCATGATCGTGCCGCAGCGCCTGGAAGTAGCCGGCTACAGCGTCAATGAGGCGACGGAGCTCTTCGGTTACCTGACGGGCATGGCCGTGCCGCTCGTCAACCTCTCGTGCATCATCACGGCCTCGATGGCGATGAGCATCGTGCCGGCCATCTCGGAAGCGCGCGCGCTGCGCGACATGAAGCGCGTCTACAATCAGACGGCGGCTTCGGTGCGCATCTCGAATTTCGTTTGCTTCCCGGCCTTTGTCATCGTCTTCGTGCTCGCGACGCCGATCGCATCCCTTATCTACAATGCGCCGGGCGCCGGTCCTGCCGTCATGATCTCGGCCGTCAGCATCGTGCTGCTCGGCCTGCATCAGGTTTCGACGGGCATCCTGCAGGGCCTCGGCCATCCGACCATCCCGATGGTCAACATGATTCTCGCAGCGGCGGCCAAGGTCATCCTGAACTGGGAACTCACGGCCATTCCCTGGCTCGGCATCATGGGTGCGGCCTGGGCAACGGCTGCCGACATGGGCGTCGCAGCCATCATCAATTTGTTCTTCATCTACAAGTTCATCGGCTACCGCATGGAGATCCCGCAGCTCCTCAAGACGATTTTTTCGGCTGCGGTCATGGCAGCTGCCGTCTACTTCTTCTATGAGTGGACGTACGCCTGGTGGGCCATCGGCGCCATTTCGACGTTCGGCGCGGTGTTCTTCGGCTGCTTTGTCTACATCGCCGTCATGCTGCTCATCGGCGGCCTGCTCGAGGAGGATCTCGTGCGCATCCCGCTGATCGGCCGCATCGGCATCCGCGCCCTGCGCCGCATCGGCGTGTTTAAATGAGTCTTGTCAAGAAAGTAGAGGAAATGGAGGAAGTATCGTTGAAGAAATTGGTTCTCTTCTATAATCCGGTTTCTGGCCATGCAGCGTTCAAGAACAAGCTGGACTGGATCATTGAGGCGTTCCAGCGTCGCCATATTGCAGTCATCCTGTATCGCACGCGCCGCGAGGGCAATGAGGAGTTCATCCCCTTCGTGCAGGAGATGCAGCCTGATGGACTGCTCGTGGCGGGCGGCGACGGCACGGTCCACGAGATCGTCAATCTCATGATGAAGGGCGGGCTCGATCTGCCGCTCGGCATCATCGGCAGCGGCACGTCAAACGATTTTGCCACGTATCTCGGCGTCAATGAGGATCTCGAGGCCTATATCGACATCATTGCCGCAGGGCGCAGCCGCCGTGTGGATCTCGGGCTCGTCGGCGATACGTATTTCATCAATGTGGCCAGTGGCGGTGCCATGGCCTGCATCGCGCATGAGGTCAACGCGCGGTTCAAGAATTCCCTCGGCAAGATGGCCTATTATTTAAAGGGCATCGGCGATCTGCCGAAGTTCCGCTATTTCCCGCTGAAAGTGGAAGCGGACGGCCGGCTGTATGAGCTCGAAACGTTCCTGTTTGTCGTCATCAACAGTGCCGTGGTCGGCAGCATGAAGAATGTGGCCGAGCACGTCGAGGTCGATGACGGCAAGCTCGACCTCCTGTCCATCGGCAAGTGCAGCATTCCGAAGCTCATGGCTCTGTCGGCAGATCTCATCGCGGGCAAGCCCGTGTCGGAGCGCGAGGATGTGCTGCACGTGCAGGCAAAGCATTTCCACATCGAGTCGGGTATTCCTGTGGAGAGCGATATCGACGGGGAGTGCGGCCCAATGCTGCCGCTGACAATCGATACGGTGCCGCAGGCCGTGGCCATCTATTGCTGAATCATCACAGCGCAGAAACGCAGATATAGAAAAGGAACCTGCCGCATGAAGCGAGTTGCTTCGTGCGGCAGGTTCCTTTTTGCTGCTTATGTGGGAAAGGCTTCAGTTGTTGGAGCCGTCGAGCTGGCCGAGGTAATGCGCGACGAACTGCTGGGCCGTGCGTCCGCTGCGGCCGCTGTGTGTCATTTCCCAGCGTGTGCCGGCGATGCGGAGTTCCTCGGGCGAGAGCTCGATGCCGGCCTTGCGCAGGCGGTGATCGATGATGGCGAGGTATTCCTTCTGGTCGGGCGCGTAATACTGGATGATGAGGCCGAAGCGGTCGGAGAGCGAGATCGTCTCATTGATGCTGTCGTCGCGGTAGACCTCGTCCTGTCCCTCCGCGCGGTCACGCCAGTGCTCGCGGATCAGGTGGCGGCGGTTGGACGTGGCGTAGATGAGCACGTTCTCGGGGCGCGACTCGACACCGCCTTCGATGGCGGACTTGAGGTATTTGTATTCGGCCTCAGCTTCTTCAAAGGAGAGGTCGTCGAGGAAGATGATGAAGCGCTTGCTGGCGAAGTAGCGCAAATTCTCCATGATGGCCGGCAGGTTCTGGAGCTGGGGCTTGGTGAGCTGCAGGAGACGCAGGCCGCGCTGGTAGTAGACGTTGGCGAGCGCCTTGACGGCAGAGGATTTGCCCGTGCCGCGCGCGCCGACGAGCAGGACGTTGTTCGCGGGCTTGCACTGGACGAAGGCTTCCGTGTTGTCGATGAGCTGTTCCTTCTGGTGGGCATAGCCGATGATGTCGTCCATCTGCATGGCTTCGAAATGGCGGATGCCGACGAGGACCTGGTTCTTTTCATCCCAGCGGAAGGCCTTGTAGGAGGCGATGTCGCCGTAGCCGTAGCGGCTGTAATACGTGAGGAGGCCTTCGGCGTAGTCCTCGGCCGTCTCAGCTCCTGCCAGGAAGTCCTGCAGAGCCGTGAAGGCCTCGGTGGCGAGCGGCGTGGTCGGCTGGTAGTCGTCGAGGAGCTCGAGGCCGAGGAAGTCGCTGGCGGGCTGTGTCAGGAAAGGCAGCAGCAGGGCGATGTCCTGCACGAAGGCCTGATGCAGGCTTTCGCCGATGGGGCCGCGGCTGACTTCTGTGGTCTGCGCGGCGAGGTTGGCGTCATGGACGAGGCGGTAAAGCAGATAGGAGCGCAGCAGATTGCCGGAAAGGCCAACCTCTTCGGCCGTCTCGATGAGCAGTGCCGCACAGGTGCCGGCTTTTTCCTCCTGGCCGGAGAGGACATCGGCGAGAGCCTGGCAGGCGGGGTCAGAGAGCAGGCTGCGGCAGATCAGGAGCTCTTTGATATGAGGACGTTGAGACATGGAAATCCTTCCTTTCGTATGGTCATGGTTTCATGGTATTGTTCGTTTTGTGTGTCCATCTATATTCGTGATAAGGATATTCCTCTACTATAGAACAACTGACGCTGTTTGTAAATGAAAATATGTAAAGTTGTAATCTTCCAATCTTCATGGCTTGAAGAAGCGCGGCGAGCGCGTGAAGTCGTCGGGAGCCGCGAGCTCCGGCAGCGTCAGCGTGCGAAGTTCCGTGGCAAAGGTGTCAAAGGCGAGCATCTGGCGCTCAAGCGAAAGCTCCGGCAGGCGCAGGCGGTCGCGGGAGTGGAGGAAGGGGCCGACCTTTGTAATGAGGGGCAGGGGGGATTCGCACTTGACCCGGCGCAGCAGCAGGCGGCCGCGTGCACTGCAGGCAAGCACGCGCAGGTAGCAGGGGCCTTTTTCATCGGCAGCGGCCATGAGGGCGCGCGGCGTCTGGAGCAGCAGGTGGGGGATGAGGCGCTGGATACGGCTTTTTGCATAGCGGCTCGTGACGACGCCCTGGAGAAAGTCCCCGGTGGATTTGGCGCGCCCTGCCGCCTCCTGCAGGCGGTTCTCGATGCCTTCGCCCGCGGGCAGGCCGTACTGCGCCATGAGGTCATCGCGGCTGAGCGTCAGCAGCCGGAGCTTCAGGGCGCGCAGCAGGGCATCGGGCTCCGGGATGGCCCCGGGGAAGGCCTCCTGCAGGACACGCAGCGTCCCAGGCGGCATGGCGGCGGCGAGGGCGGTCCAGTCGGGCGTTTTTGTGCGCAGGGCCTGCCGTATGGCCGTGGCGCTTGCGAGCTCCTGCAGATCCGCTTCATGGTAGCCGGCTCCGCGGCGCTGGATGAGAAAGGGGGTGACGGCTGTGCCGCGCAGGGCCCGCAGGTATTCGACGGCGAGGATGTTGTTGGCTTCGTGGAGCTCGGGCCCGCGGGCAAAGCCAAGGCCTTGCAGTGCGGCCGTGAGTGCCTGCGCGTAGGACTTCCCCTCGCGTATGAGCCGGCCCGTGCGCTCCTGCGTCTCCGGCGCGTCGATGGCGGCGGCGAGGGCGCGCAGATGGCCGAGGTCATCACTTTCGGCGCCGAAGGCCAGCGCATCGATGCCGAGTGACATGAGCAGCCGCACGCCGCCGCGCGCGAAGTCCTGCGCACTGCGGCATGCGAAGAGAAAGGGCAGCTCGCATACGAGGTCGCAGCCTCCTGCGATGGCAAGCTCGGCCCGCTGCCATTTGTCGAGCACGGCCGGCGTCCCGCGCTGCACGATGCTGCCGCTCATGGCGACGGCGATGATGGTATTGGGCCGCTCCTCGCGGATGCGGCACAGCTGATACGCATGGCCGTTGTGAAATGGATTGTATTCGGCGATGATTCCTGTGACGTGCATGTAAACCCTCCTGTTCTTTCTTCCAGTCTAGCAGAAGGAACGCCGTCCGTCCAATGACGCCTGTCGCTGCCGGGGGACGGTTGAGCTTTCGGCTCGTGATATGATATACTAGAAGATAAGTTCCTGTCCTTGCGGAGCCCTGCTGGAGATGCCGGCAGAGCGGCCGGGCGCAGGTGCGTGCCGGCGCAGGATTTGTCACAGAAAGGACTTGCACATCGATATGGAGAAGAAGAAAGTCGTCGTCGCGATGAGCGGCGGCGTGGACAGCTCGCTGACGGCGGCGCTGCTCGTCGAGCGCGGCTATGATGTCATCGGCGTCACCATGCGCCTGTCGGAGGAGAGCCGTGATTTTGAGGAGGACGACCGGGGCTGCTGCAGCCTCAGCAGTGTGGACGATGCCCGCCGCGTCGCGGAGATCGTCGGCATTCCGCATTACGTCATGAACTTCAAGGACATGTTCCAGGAGAAGGTCATCGACTATTTCCTCGCGGACTATGCGAAGGGCTGGACGCCAAACCCCTGCATCGCCTGCAACCGCTACGTCAAATTCGAAGGGCTGCTGCAGAAGGCCATGGAGCTCGGCGCCTCCTATGTGGCGACGGGCCATTACGCCCGCATCGGCCAGGACGAGACGGGACGGTATCTCCTCAAGAAGGGCATTGACGAGAAGAAGGACCAGTCGTATGCGCTCTACCACCTCAATCAGTCGTCGCTCGCGCATTTCCTCATGCCGCTCGGCGAGTACACGAAGGTGGAGACGCGCGAGCTCGCCGAGAAGTACAGCCTGCCGGTTGCACACAAGCCGGACAGCCAGGAAATCTGCTTCGTGCCGCACGACGACTACAAGGCGTATCTGCGCGCGCACAACCCGGCGTGCCTGCACCCGGGCGACATCGTCGACACTGCTGGCCATGTGCTCGGTCATCATGAGGGCGTGCCGCTCTACACGATCGGCCAGCGCAAGGGCCTCGGCATTGCCGCTGCGCATCCGCTCTACGTCGTCGATCTCGACATGGTACACAACCGCGTGGTCGTCGGCGGCGCCGATGATGTCTATGCCGACAGCCTGGTCGCAGGCGATCTCAACTGGATTGCCATCGATGCACTCGCTGAGCCCATCGCGGTTACGGCCAAGGTCCGCTACGGCAAGCGCGAGGGCAGGGCCCGCGTCGAGCCCCTTGCCGCAGGCAAAGTCCGCGTGACCTTTGTGGAGCCGCAGCGCGCCGTGACGCCGGGGCAGTCCGTGGTCTTCTACGACGGCGATACCGTCGTGGGCGGCGGCATCATCGAAGCGGCCAACCATCATAAGAGCTGACAGTTTCGCTGGAGGATAAGCGTATGAGCAAGATGCTGAAATTCAAGTTGATCGTTGTCCTTTTGCTGGTCATCGCCATGCTCTTTGGCGGTGCCTGGTGGTATTTCCACGTCCATACGAAAACGCCTGAGTATGCGCTGCAGCAGATCGAGACGGCTCTGACGAAGCACGAGACAGACCGCTTTGAGCGCTACGTCGACCTCGACGCGCTGTTCGACACATCGTACGATGATTTCATGGCGGGCCTCGTGCTCGCCGACACGGCGGGCAGCGAGGAGGAGAAGGCCGCCATCGGGGATTTCACGCAGATGCTCAAGGCCCCGCTGCTCACGAGCCTCAAATCCGCCGTGGAGCAGTACGTCGCCACGGGCAGCTGGCCGGGCGCGTCCTCTGGCAGCGGCACGGCGCTTGACGCCAGCCAGTTCCTTGAGAAAAGCGGCCTTTCCGAGATGGAATACCGCGGCCTCGACAGCCTGACGCAGGATGAGGAGAAGGGGCAGGCTACGGCGAAAATCCGCGTCTTCCAGAAGGAAGCCGACGAGGAATTCGTCTTTGATGTTGAGCTCACGAAACAGGAGGATGGCGACTGGCGCGTGACGCGCGTGACGAATGTCGGGGATTTCGCCTCCTTCCTCGCCAGGGCACGCCAGGCGAAGCTCAAAGCCTATGCCGACGCGGCCAATGCCGTCATCGCCAGACACAATGAGACGATGATGAAGGCCCAGGAGGACTTCACGACGACGCTGGCGGCCGGCAGCCTCGGCAACCAGCAGACGCGCGAGGCACTCAAGGCGCTGATGCAGGATACGGTTGTGCCGGACTGGCAGCAGCGCAGGGAGGAGCTCTCCGCCATTGACGTGCCTGCTGCGGCCCAGTCGCTGCAGAAGCTGCGCCTCAAGATCTGCAATCTGCACATCGCATACGCACAGGGCTATGCGGACTGGATGACCGACAAGAAGGCGGCCACGTTGCGCGATGCCGAGCGTCAGCTCGCGCAGGCCCGCACCCTCGAACAAGAAGAGAAATTCCTGGCCCGCCGCGTGGGCGACCGCGCCCAGTGACGGCGCCGGGCAATCATGAATAGGAAGAATAGTATATGACATTGGTTTCAAACAATACGACTGTGGGGATCCTCTACGATATCGAGAATGCCCCCTTTGAGATGCTGAATTACACGCTCGGCAAGGCAAGGCGGTTCCAGCCCTGCCGCACCATCGTGATTTCCGACTGGGACGCGCGCCCTGAGCAGAAGCGCTGGGACAAGCTCCTGCGCCGCCCGGGCTTCACGTTCCGTCAGATCAGCCGCACGTTCCTCGGCAAGAACTCGCTTGACTCAGCCCTTTACGATTCGGCGAAGCTGCTCTACGAGGAGGGCGTGCGCCGCTACTTCGTCATCACGACGGATTCCGATTTCGTGCGCATCGCCGAGATGCTCAATTCCCGGGAAAAATCCTACATCATCGGCGTGGGCACGAAGCAGGCCAGCGAAACGCTGCGCAGCGCCTATGACGAGTTCATCGTCTACCCGCCGGAGGAAAAGCCAAAGGCCGCAAAGGCCGGCAAGAAAGCCGCCAAGGCCCAGAATCAGCCGGACGAGAAGCCGGAGGCGGAGAAGAAGCGCGGCAAGTGCAAGAAAGAGCAGAAGGATTCGCAGGAAGTCCTGAATGAGTCCAAGGACCGCAAGGAGGCCAAGGAGCCGAAGAACGTCAAAGACGCAAAAGAGGCAAAGGATGCCAAGTCTGCAAAGGACGCAAAGGAAACGAAAGCGGCCAAGGCGGTCAAGAGCGGCAAGAATGCCAAGCATGCGAAGGCCGACAAGGCTGATTTGCGCGTAAAGCCGGGCAAAAACCAGAAGGCCGAGAGTCTCGAACAGGCGGAGCAGTCAGCCCGGACAGAAGCTGCCGAGGCGGCGAAGAAGCCGCAGCCGGCAGAAATGCAGCCGTCTGAGCCGCAGGGCAAGAAAGCCAGGAAGAAGGCGGCCAAGGAGCAGCCGGCAGTACCCCAGCAGCCGGCAGTACCCCAGGAGACGGCGGGCCTGCTGACCGTGCGCCTGCCAAAGACGCTCCGCCAGAGCCTCGAGGAGCGCATGCAGCATGAGGAGGTCACGATGGATGAACTCATCACGTATCTTTTGATGCGCGGCCTCTCCAAGTGAGACAAAATGTGAGAAAGGAAAACCCATGAAGCGAGAAGAACAAGTCCTGTTTTATCAATTTCACGATGATGCGAAGCTCGAACTCGCACAGAAGACCCTGCACCGCATGGGCATCAAGACCCGTCTGCTGCCGGAGGAGGCCTGGCGCGAGAAAGTCGGCTTCCTGCTGGGGCTCAAGGGCTTCCGGCAGACGAAGCACGAGGAAAATGATGACTTCGTGTTCCCGCATGAGGTCATGATCCTCCAGAACATCCGCAACAAGCGGCTCGACCAGGTTCTCTTGGCCCTCAAGGAAGCCGGCGTGCCGCAGGTCCACTATAAATCGGTCGTCACGCCCTTCAATACGCTCTGGACGCTGCGCCGCCTCTGCGAGACGATGCAGAAGGAGCATGCCGCGATGATTGAACTGGAAACGAGAAAAGCCGAAGGCAGTGCACAATGAACAACAATGACAACGCTGGCCGGAATGACCAGATCAAAAAGACAGATGCGCGGGAGCCATTGACGCCTGTGCGGCCAGGACAGCCGCTGCGCGGAGGCATCCCTGATGAGGAAGCGACGCGCTGCCTGACGCCTGACGAACAGGCGCGCCTGCAGCAGGCCGCGGGCAAAGGTGCGGCAGTCAATGCCGGCAAAACGGCGCCGAAACTTGACGATACCCAGTCGCTGCCGCCGCTGACCGATGCAGCGGAGCAGGAGGAGTCCATCCAGCAGCCCTTCCCGCAGCAAAACGATGATGTGCGCCAGCTGCAGCCCGCATTGGACAGGGAGTCCGGGCAGGGCGGCTGGCTGACGCCAAGGCGCAAGAAGGCCATCCTGCTCTGTGCGGGCTTTCTCATCGCCCTGTTCGCGGGGTTCGCAATAGCCGGCTACCGGCAGGATCAGGCGGATCTGGCGGCCAATGAGCGCCAGTATCAGGCACAGGAGATGAAGGACCGCCAGCAGAAGCTCGACCAGCAGGAAAAGGACCTGCAGCAGAAGCGCCAGCAGCTCGAACAGCAGAAGAAGGAGCTCGAGCAGCAGAAGCGCAGCCTGCAGCAGGATTCGGACCGCTTGGCCGGCCGCCAGGAACAGATGGCCGCCGATGATGCCTCGTCCTCGACCGTGCAGAAACTCCTCGACAAGGTGACGGGCAAGGAGGCGGACCGCCAGAAAGCAGCGCAGTCCGCGCAGCAGCAGCAGTCCCAGAATACGAGCAGCACCGATGCTGTGAACCAGTCCCTGGCAGACGCGCAGTCCATGCTTGACGATGTCAATGCCAAGCTCAGCGATGTCGAAACCATGAAAAACGAGGCCGGAAAGATGAAGGAAAAAGCCGCGAATGCGTATGACGAGAACAAGGATGTCATCGATACGGCCCTCTACTACGTCAAGGCAGGAGCCTCGATGGCGCTCGACATGCTCTTGCATTGAGTTTCTGCCTGTATTCCCCAAAATAAAAATTTAAATGAGAGAAGTGTGTGCGTTGAATTTATTGAATCTGAGTTCAAAATGGAAGAAATTCTTATGTGCGGGTACGGCCGTCGCCATGCTTTTGGCGATGGGAGGCTGCGGCTCGCAGGATGATCAGGCGGCCAAGTCCCCAAAGGAGCTGCAGCCGCTGACTGTGGGCCTCATGCCCGATACGGATTCGCTGCCGTTCATCATCGCCCAGGAGAAAGGCTATTTTGCTGATGAAGGGCTCAAGGTGGACATCCAGCAGTTCAAGAGTGCGATGGACCGCGATTCGGCCCTGCAGAGCGGCAATCTCGATGGCGCCGTCTCGGATATGCTGGCCGTGGCGTTTGCGAAAGACGGCGGCTTTGACGTGAAGGTCACGTCCATGACGGACGGCAGCTACAAGCTCGTCGCGGGCAAAGAGGCCGGCGTACAGTCGGTGGCGGACCTCAAGGGCAAGGATGTCAGCGTCTCGCGCAATACGATCATCGAGTACGTGACGGATCAGATCCTCGTGCACAACGGCATGCAGGAGGGCGATATCAACAAGGTCATCATCCCGCAGATCCCGACGCGCCTCGAGATGCTGCAGAACGGCAAGCTCGCGGCTGCCACACTGCCCGAGCCGATGGCCAGCATCGCCGTGCACAACGGCTGCCATTTCGTGACGGGCTCAGATGAGCTCGGCATCAACCCCGGCGTCATCCTCTTCACGTCCAAGGCCGTTGCGGACAAGAAGGCGGAAATCGCCGCCATGTACCGCGCCTACAACCGGGCCGTCGACTACCTCAACAACACGCCGCGCGACGAATACATCGACCTCGTGGTGGATAAGGGCGGCTTCCCGCCGGCAGCCAAAGAGGCCTTGAAACTGCCGGAGTACCACAAGGCCGCGCTGCCGAAGGAGCAGGATGTGACGGACTGCATCCAGTGGCTCCGCAGCAAGGATCTCATCAAGGATACGTACGGCTACCAGGATATCGTCACGGATCTTCTGGGCAAGGCATCATCATGATCGCGATTGAGAACCTGACCGTCCGTTACCGGGCAGCGCGCCCGCACAACCGGATAATCACGGCACTTTCAGGTGTCAGCCTCACCGTTCCGCAAGGAACGGTTTGTGCTATCATCGGACCTTCCGGCTGCGGCAAGTCCACCCTGCTGAAGGTCATCGCCGGCCTCATCCGCCCGGCGGAGGGAAGCGTCACCATCGACGGCTGCCCCGTCAATCCCAGGCAGACATGCATCGGCTTCATGCCGCAGAACTATGGGCTTTTGCCCTGGAAGACCGTGCGGCAGAACATCCTCCTGGGCTGCGAGATCCGCGGCAGCCGGAAGGATACGCGCGGGCAGGGCATGCAGGAGCTGGCGGCAAAGCTCCATATCGCGGAGCTTTTGGACCGCTATCCGCATGAGCTCAGCGGCGGCCAGCAGCAGCGCGTCGGCCTCGCGCGCGCCTTTTTGCTGCAGCCCGACCTCCTGCTGATGGATGAGCCGTTTTCGGCGCTCGACGCCATCACGCGCGAGACGATGCAGGATGTCTTCCTCACGCTCTGGCAGCAGCAGTCCGTGACGACGCTGCTCGTGACGCATTACGTGGAGGAAGCGCTGTGCCTCGGCCAGAAAATCGTCCTGATGGCCGCACAGCCGGGACGCGTCGCCACGGTCATCGACAATCCTTTGGGCGGTCATCGGGAGCTGCGCAATACGACGGAATTCTTCCGGCAGGGCCAGGCCCTGCGCGAAGCCATCCGGAAGCTGGAGGTGGAGGCATGAATCATTTCAAGGCCACGCGCCACATCTTCCTATCGTATCTTGGTGCGGCAATTTTCCTGCTCGCCGCCTGGTGGGGGGCATCTGAGCTCCTGCAGCTGCCCATCGTGCCGTCGCCCTGGCGCGTCTTTGCGCGGCTTGGCCGCGTCTTTGTCTCCGATATCGCCATACACGGGGCCTATAGTCTCTGGCGCATCTTTGCCGGACTCGCGCTCGCCGTGGGCATCGGGTACCCGCTGGGCGTCCTCATGGGATATTTCCGGCGGGCTGACCGGCTCTTGTCACCCGTCGTCTATCTGACGTATCCCATCCCCAAGATCGCCCTGCTGCCGATTCTCATGCTGCTGGCCGGCGTCGGGGAACTCTCGAAGATCCTCATGATCTTCCTCATCATCGTCTTTCAGGTCGTCGTGGCCGTGCGCGACGGCATACGCGCCATCCCGGAGGAGACGTACTACCCGCTGTATTCGCTCGGCGCTTCGTTCCTCCAGGTCTTCCGCTATGTCATCCTGCCGGCCTCGTGGCCCAAGTCCGTCACGGCCATCCGCGTGGCCATGGCGACGGCCGTTTCTGTGCTGTTCTTCACCGAGACGTTTGGCACGCAGTACGGCATGGGCTACTACATCATGGATGCCTGGCTGCGCGTCAACTACCTCGAGATGTATGCGGGCATCCTCGTCCTGAGCGGCATGGGCCTTTTGCTCTTCGGCCTCATCGATCTTCTGGAGTACACGACCTGCCGCTGGCAGCGCCGCTGACGGAGGAGGTTTGTCATGAAAAGAATTCTTGCCGTCCTTATATTCCTGCTGCTGCTCGGCGGTGCGGGCTGGGCCGGCTTCCACATGAGCGATCTCTGGCCGACGTTTGTCGCATATCTCGAGGATCGGGAGACGAATCCCGCCATCCGCATCCACGAAGCAGGAGACGTCTCTGCCGCCGCGCGCCGCGATGTCGAGCTGGCCACGGAGAAATTTCCCCTGCTCCTGCACCGCGAGATGGGGACGGGGCTTCGCCATTCGGTCGACGTCTACATCGCGGCTTCGGAAAACGATTACGCCGCGGTCCTGCGCAAGCAGTTCGACCTCTCAGCAGACGATGCGCGCGAGGTGGCGGCTGTCTCGGGCGGCTGGTCGGGAGGGCGCATCCGCACGACGGCCATCAACGGCACGGCCGGCGTCATGGACACGAGCGGCGAGCGCATCGCGACGACCGGCCACGAACTCTTCCATCAGGTGCAGTACGAGCTGAGTCACGGCAACGATACCGACGAACAGGCGCTGTTCTGGCTGTCGGAGGGCTCGGCCGACTACATCGGCGCCCTGCTGGCCGACCAGTACGGCGGGCGTCCGTTTGCAAAATGGCAGATGGATGTGCTTGACGCCCTGCTGGCCGCACCGAAGGTCATCCGTCCGGAGAGCCTCATGCACCTTGATTTTGAGCAGCGTAAAGCCGTCATGGCCAGGGAAAATCACGCCTATCAGATGGCCGACCTCATGACCTGGTACCTCCTGCAGCGCTATCCGCGCGAAGAGGCCAATGACCGCCTGAAGAATTACTTCTATATGCTCGGCGAAAAAAAGGATGGAGAAGCCGCCTTTGCCCGCGCCTTCGGCATGAGCTCTGCCGATTATCTGCGGGAATTTTCGGCCTGGTGGCAGCAGCAGAAGCAGCAGCCGGCCGAGATCCACTATGAAGTGCGCGCAGGCGTGACGCCGGAGATGGCGGCCGCCGTCAAGGAAGAGGTCAGGAACTCGCAGGACTTCCTCACAAAGCGTTTCGGCCGCACGCTCGGCGGTGCCTACACGATCATCCTGACGAACAGCCGGGACGATATGGTGCAGGCTGCTGCTGTCCTGGCCGGCATGAGTGAGGAGGAGGCAAATGACTTCTCGGGCGACAGTCTCTGGGTGGAGAGCGGCAGCACGATCCTTCTGAATGTCGCAAATCTTACGGATGCGCGTCAGCGCATCTTCAATCTCGCCGTCATGACGGCCCGCGTCTTTGAGGCGCAGAACATGGGGGCGGAATCCAAGGAGATGGCCTGGCTTTCGCGCGGCATCGCCTACCTCGCGGGCACGGGCCGCCTTGAAGAAGCCGGCTACGGCACGCTGCCGGATTATCGCCGCGCCTGGCTCGAGACGCTCCGCCAGGGCAGAGACATTCCCAATGTCGTGCACCTTGAAACGAAACAGGGCTTTGAGGAGGCGTCCGCATCCCTGGGCTCCGAGCGCGTGTCGGCCGTG
This sequence comes from Mitsuokella sp. AF33-22, assembly GCF_003475755.1. NCBI lineage: Bacteria > Bacillati > Bacillota > Negativicutes > Selenomonadales > Selenomonadaceae > Mitsuokella > Mitsuokella sp. AF33-22. Next base: position 64,876 of record NZ_QRQA01000004.1, read on the forward strand.
ACGGAGCTCGCCGCGGCCAGCCTGCTCGACCGCCGTGGCTGGAGCGGCTTCTACCGCTGGATGCGCGCCGTCGGCGCCAGGGATGAGACGGGGGAAGAGGCCCAGGCGGGCCGCGACGCATTCCGCGCCGTCTACGGCCAGGACACGGCTGCCTTTGCCGATTCGCTCCGTGTGCAGCTGTCTCATGAAATGTATACACGCTGAAACACTTTACAAAGTTCTTCAGCTGTGCTAAGATAAGAACCGTTCAAGCAAATAGTCAATCTGGCAACGTCGCCATGTGGTTCGCTCCGTTCCTTGCGTTATAAAATGCGTGAGCATGCAGGGAAGGGTATTTTCCACATGGCTTTTTTGTTGTCATAATTCACAAAAAGGGTGGTAAAACATGGACGAGTTACTGTATGTGATTCCTGCAAACTCCAGCAAAGAAGAGGTCCTCAAAGCGGTGAAGGACCATCCGGAAATCAAATTCGTATCCCTCGTCGGCGTCGACATGGCCGGTAACGATACGGATGAGAAAATCCCGGTTCGCATTTTCCTCAAGGACATCGATGAATTCTATGCCGGTACGGCAGTCCAGACTGATGGTTCTTCCGTTGTACTGACGGGTATCGCCACCCTGAACAATGCGAAGGTCGATATGCCGGTCGATCCTTCCGTCAACTGGTTCGTTGATTACAACATGGAGAACTACGACGAGGAGACGGGCAAGCCGGTCGGCACGCTGCGCATCCCGTCCTTCCTGATCCATGAAGGCAAGCGCGTCGATTCCCGCGCCGTCCTCGCCGATACGCTCGCTTACGTCAAGAAAGAGCTGCTGGCTCTCTTCAAGGCACATCCGCAGGCTTCCGGCCTCGAGAGCATCAACGGCAACGAAGTCACGGACATCCAGTTCACGTCCGCAACGGAGCTGGAGTTCTGGGTCAAGACGCCGCTCGAGGAAGCAGCCATCGAAGAGATGTCCGCTTCGCAGGTCCTGCAGGAGCAGTACTGGGAGCGCACGCACGGCGCTGTCCGCACGGCGATGGAGCAGTGCCTCGAAGTCCTCGACAAATACGGCTTCAAGGTTGAGATGGGCCACAAAGAGGTCGGCGGCCTCAAGGCACAGATCGATGAGAATGGCCATATGACGCATGTCTGCGAGCAGCTCGAGATTGACTGGCGCTTTGCCGATGCCCTGCAGGCTGCTGACAATGAGCTCTTCGTCCGCACGATCGTCCGCGAGGTATTCCGTGCGATGGGCCTCGAAGTCAACTTCAAGGCAAAACCGATGATCGGCTTGGCCGGCAACGGCGAGCACACGCACATCGGCATGGCTGCCATCACGAAAGACGGTAAGCTCCACAACCTCTTCACGGCAGATGACCAGAAGAAAGACTTCATGAGTTCCATCGGCTACGGCGCACTCATGGGCCTGCTCAAGAACTATGAAGTCATCAACCCGTTCGTCTCCGCTACGAACGACTCCCTGAACCGTCTGAAACCGGGCTTCGAGGCTCCGGTCTGCGTCGTCACCTCCCTCGGTCATACGCCGGAGATCCCGTCCCGCAACCGCACGATCCTCGCCGGCCTGATCCGCGACCTCACGAATCCGTATGCAACGCGCTTCGAGCTGCGTGCCTGCAACCCGTACACGAATACGTACCTCGTACTCGCTGCCATCTACTCCAGCTGCCTCGACGGCATCAAGGCCACGATCACGCACACGACGGCAGAATGCCTCGCCGAGATCTCCAAGGAAGCCGGCGAAGAAGGCTTCTACCTCGAGAAAGATCGTGCATATCGCAGTGAGGATGATGTCTTCGAAGACTACACGGAAGAAGAGCGCACGCGCCTCTTCGGCGCTCCGCCGGCTACGGTCTGGGAGAACATGCAGAACTTCGAGAACTATCCGGAGAAGCTCGCCGTCATCACGGCCGGCGGCGCTCTGCGTGACCAGATCATCAGCGCCTTCCGCGCCGGTGCCCTGACGCGCTGGAAGACGGAGCTCGTCGCCCGCATCATCCCGGAGAACCGCGACATCGTCCGCGCAGCCAAGGAAATCAAATCCGATTTCGTCACGGATCTCGATTCCTACAACTGGAATAAAATCAACGGTATTCGCAGCTACCTCGCCAAGGACAGCATCGATGAGAAGTCCCTGTTCACGCTGCTCATCAACGCCCTCAACGAAGGCGACTTCGCCACGGCTTCCGGCCTCCAGGTCGAGATGTACGACAAGATTGAAGAGCTCAAGAGCCTCTACGATTCCTATGTCAAGAACATGATCTGACTCCTTGTTTTACCCCTTGTACAAAAAGCACCGCTTCGGCGGTGCTTTTTTCATACCTGTTGTTTCAGACAGGACGGTGCAGCCAAGGATTCTTGTACACTGTAGATAGAGATTGATTCATGCTGCGGAGGTGATTGTATGTGGAAGAGGTGGCTGATCTTGCTGCTCATGCTTGCCTGCCTGCTGCCTGCCCGGGCAATGGCTTGTGAGGAGGGAAATGCTCCCGTCTTGCTGGATTATCAGGCGTTCTTGCGTGAATACAGCGAGGCCATTGAGGAAAATCGGGATATGGTGCGCCATTGGCAGGTGAGCGAAGCGGCAAAGATGGCCGGTCTGGATGGGACGGGCTATGCCTTTGCCACAATCGGCAAAGACGAGATCCCGGAGCTTCTGATTGGTGACATCGAGAACTGGCATGTCTGGCAGGCGTACACCTGGTCGGATGGCAAGATTTACAGTCTTTACCCGGAAGGTGATCCGGGCGGTGAGATGTGGCTGACGGACGAAGGCATGCTCTATCTGGAATGCGCAACGGCAGATTGGGGCTACAGTGCCTGGTCCTCCAAGCTGCCGGGCTCAACCATCCGCTCGTTTGTCGCCGGCTATGAGCAGGATCTTGATACAGGACTGGTGCGCTTCTTCCGCGGGGAGTTCGATGCAGATGGTATGCCCGTCTGGTATCAAACGCGTATCGACGTGGAATATATCCGTGCGATGATGCCAAGTACGCGGATGATGGAGCTCGTCTGGCACCCGCTTCATGAGCTGCGCGAGCAATAAAGAATGGGGTAGCCCGCGTCTACAACATCAGAAGTTGATCATATCGAACAGCTCATGTTCCTTTTCTGGAAGATGCAGAATTCCGGTGTGAGAATGAAACATCCCCTTGGCAGCTGCTCCAAGGGGATGTTTTCATTGATTCAGCTTTATCAACCTTTGAATATAATCGGTTATAGCATACATTGTAAAACGTGCAAGGAAATCAGCTCAATTCCTGTTGGATGTGTTTCCAAAAGGCTTCCTTGTAAGAAGACGGCATCGTCGTTTGCAGACGTGCCATGATGGTGTGCTTGTAGACAGGATTCTTTAATGGTCGTATGACAAGATCTTCTGTTCGATGATATCGTAAGGCACTTTCTGAAACGATAGAGATACCAAGACCAGCTTTGACCAAGTCAATGCGATTGGCAGCTCCACTGCAATAACTGACAATGTCGGGCTTAAATCCTGCATCTTCACAAGCCTTGAGCAGGATATCATAAGAAACATTTTCTGGTGTGGGAAAAATGAATTTTTCCTTTTCAGCCAATGTCAGATCGAAATAATCCGTTGAAGCGGATGGATGCAGAGGTGGCAATAAAGCCAAAAATGGTTCCTGTTGTATGGGCAGGATTTCAAAAGGGTAAGAATGGATATTTTGTGGTGCTGCAAAGATAGCGAAATCCAATTGTCCTTCTGTCAGCATATGACAGAGTTCTTTGCTTAGGTGATGCTCTAATGTGAAACGAGCTTCTGGATATCGGGTATTGAAAGCCGCAAGAAAATCAGATAGTGGCAGACCTCCCAGCCCCATGATCATACCAATATGGATGGTATGCTTATGGGGCTTTTGCCATTTTTTCATCCCTTCGTGTAGTTGATTGACACCATGAAGAATATATTCTGCATAGTGACAAAAATCTTCTCCTGCTGGTGTCAGTTCAATGGGATGGCAGTCACGATTGATGAGCTTGATATTTAAGTCGTTTTCTAATTTTGTAATTTGTTGAGAAAGTGCAGACTGAGATAAAAAGAGACGTTCGGCAGCCCGTGTAAAATGACGACATTCTGCTACCGCGAGAAAATATTGAATCTGTTTCAGAAGCATGAATATTCAACCTTCTTTATATCTAAGACTAATTATTAGTATAAATATATTTTATCATTCTGCTAAAATAACAGCAATTCGTTTTGCTAATGATTACAGTAGAACAGCGAATTGTACTTCGTCCTTCCAATCCTTTAAACTATGCCTATACAGTGAATGAAAGATTCACTTGTGGACAACTTGAGAATGGATCATGCAGGCAAAGGAGGATATAGCATGAAACGTTGGAATGAAACGATTATTGATGCTGCTCGTTATCAAGAAGAGCTGGCATACCTTGTCAATATAGACAGTTCTTCTTCTGAGCCGGTCGGAGCTGGAAAGGTGGCTGCTTTTTTTCAAGAACAGTATGAACAATTAGGATGGCAAGTGGAGCCGTTGCAGCTCGCGCCATCAATCGGACCCTGTTTGAAGATTACGAACGGACCGGCAGCACATTATGACCTTTTATTGCTGGCTCATCTGGATACGGTTTTTCCGTTGGGAACAGCGGCAAAACGTCCGTTCAGCCGAGATGGTAATCGAGCCATGGGGCCAGGTGTAATTGACTGCAAGGGAGGTGCCTTGTCTGGCCTTTATGTTTTACGAACTTTGCAGGAACATGACCTGCTTCGTAATAAGCATATCTGTGTATTTTTGAATTCAGATCATGAGGGAATCAGTTCCTGCTATTCCAAAACGGTCAATCAAGAGTTAGCCAAGAAAAGCACATGCGTATTGGTGCTGGAATGTGGGCGAGCCAATGGGAATCTGGTCTATAAGAGAAAGGGGATTGCACGCTATCATTTGACTGTCACAGGACGCAGTGCGCATGCCGGCGTGGACTATCAGAATGGTCGTAATGCCATAGAGGAACTGGCTCACTGGATTATCGCCCTGCAGGAAGCGACAGATCTTACTAAAGAAACAACAGTAAATGTAGGACTGGTAAAAGGCGGCACTGCTATCAATGCTGTACCTGGTGAAGCGAAGGCTGCTGTGGATGTGCGGTATTACGATCCGCAGGAAATCGTTCGCATTGAACAATTGATGCAGGAACTGCAGCATCATCCACATGTAAAAGATACATCTGTGACCATTGCCGGCGGGATTACCAGGCCACCCATGCTGCCTACGGAGAAAACGCGTAAGCTGATGCAGCTTATAGAAAAGCAAGGCGAACGTCTGGGAATTGCTTTTGGCTGGACCGCTAGCGGCGGTGGCTCTGACGGCAGTTTTGCGGCCGATGCGGGAACTCCGACAATCGATGGAATGGGACCAGTTGGTGGAGGTGCGCATACGGAACGTGAATATTTGGAAATTGATTCGGTAGAACCCAGAGCGCATTTACTGGCTGCTGTGATTAAAGCCGTATTATCACAAGATAATATTTAATCTGTCAGCAGCGTTTAGAATCATTGCACTGTTTCAGATGTTAGGAGGGAGCTTGAATGTTGTCTTTAGGCATTGCCTTGCTGACAACGATTGTTGTTGCTTGGTTAATCGTCAAACGAATGAAGCCGCAGGCTGTGCTTTTTGCCGGGGGATTTTTCCTTTTGGCTGTAGCAATCTTGATGGGGGTTCCATTGTTGGATGCAAAAAAATCTACTGGCCTGGTATGGTTTGATATTTTTAAATTTGTAGAAGATACGTTTAGTACACGTGCGGCAGGAATTGGTTTGATGATTATGACAGTAGGCGGTTTTGCTAAATACATGGACTACATTGGTGCCAGCCGGAGCCTGGTGCATTTGGCTTCTAAGCCCTTGAGTCTGATTCGTTCGCCCTATCTTCTGCTGGCTGTCAGCTATATTATAGGTCAGCTGCTCAACATTGTCATTCCTAGTGCGGCAGGACTTTGTGTACTGCTTATGGCTACGATGTATCCTGTTCTTGTCAGCCTGGGCGTCAGCCGCTTGTCAGCGGCTGCAGTGGTTGCTACTACACCATGTCTGGATCTCGGCCCTGCTTCGGGTACGGCGGTTTTTGCCGCAAAGACAGCGGATCTGGATGTCGCTGATTATTTTGTCGGAGAGCAGCTCCCGATTGCTGTCGTGACGATGGCTGCTATTTCAATTTCCCATTATTTCATTCAACGTTATTTCGATCGCAAAGAAGGAGTTGAGGCGAAAGTCCTGCAAGCTGCTCCTGTGCAAGAAGGAGAGCAGCTTCCGCCTTCGATTTATGCACTGTTGCCGATGGTGCCAATCATTCTGGTTTTAATGTTCAGCAAACTTTGCATTACCAGTATCAAGATGCCGGTCGTGACGGCTATGATTATCAGTGTGTTTTTGGCTATGCTGATGGAATTGATTCGGACGCGCCATCCCAAAGAAGTATGCAAGAGCATTCAGGTGTTTTTTGATGGTATGGGCCATCTTTTTGCAACAGTTATTACTTTGATTGTGGCCGGTGAAACGTTTGCATTTGGCTTGACAAAGATTGGTGCAATAGACTTGATTATACAGGGAGCGCAGAGTTCCGGTTTTGGTGCAGTTGGCGTCACCCTGATCATGACGATAATTGTAGCTGTTGCTGCTATTATTATGGGCTCCGGTAATGCACCGTTTTATTCTTTTGGTGCGTTGGTTCCAGATATTGCCAAGGGACTTTCCATGCTTCCTGCGACCATGATTACACCGATGCAGATGGCATCCAGTATTGCTCGCAGTGCATCACCAATCACAGCTGCTGTTGTTGCCGTAGCTGGTGTGGCTGATGTATCGCCTGTAGACATTGTCAAGCGTACGGCTATACCCATGGGAATCGCATTGCTGGTTTCATTCCTCATGGCAGTAATTCTTTAAGCTGGAATCTGATTTTTCAGAATCAGGCAGTTTGGGCATCCTTTCTCTTTGCAGATTTTTGTAGTATCATTAGACAAGAAAATAGAGCTTCAGAAAAGGATGGTGGCGAAATGGCAGCAAACATGTTGTTCCGCGAGGAATCCGGGCGGATTTACGCGGAAGATGACACGGGTAAAGTGGTAGCAGAAATTGTATTTCCCGAGGTCCGTCCCGGTGTTTGTGAGATCATGCATACGTATGTCGATGACCGTCTGCGCGGGCAGGGCATTGCGGGGAAGTTGATGACACTGGCCGTGGCTGCCATCGAGCGGAACGGAAAGACGGTGACGGCTTCCTGCTCCTATGCGGTAAAGTGGCTGTCTAGGAGAGCAGCCAAGCGTTGAGAAGCATGGCGGCTGTTTCGTCATGGAATTGGAAGATGAAGTCTGGATACTCGGCAAAGGGGGAATCTCTTATGTTCGGTGCGATTGTTGGCGATATCATCGGGTCGCGGTTTGAGTGGCACAATTGCCGGTCGAAGGAGTTTGCGCTCTTTGATGAGAAGTGCCGGCCGACGGATGACAGCATCATGACGCTGGCGGTGGCGAAGGCCATCCTGGCGGCGCGGCCGGGGTATGAGGACCTGCCGGAACAGGCGGTGCGAGCGATGCAGGAGCTCGGGCGCAGGTATCCGCATGCGGGCTATGGCCGGGGCTTCCGGCAGTGGCTGGCAGCGGAGCATCCGGAGCCTTATCACAGCTTTGGCAATGGCTCAGCCATGCGCGTGAGTCCGGCGGGCTTTGCGGCGCGTTCGGAGGAAGAGGCGAAGTCGCTCGCGCTCGCGGTGACGGCCGTCACGCACAACCATCCGGAGGGCCTCAGGGGCGCGGAGGCCGTGTCCGTCCTCATCTACCATGCGCGTCAGGGCATGAAGATGGACGAGTTGCGCGAGTTTGCGGAAGCGCGCTATTATCGGCTGGATTTCACGCTCGATGAGATTCGGCCGACGTATGAATTCAGCTCGGCCTGCCAGAAGTCGGTGCCGCAGGCGCTCGTGGCATTCCTTTCCTCGCGGGATTTTGAGGATGCAATCCGCAATGCCATTTCAATCGGCGGCGACAGCGATACGATCGCGGCCATTGCCGGCAGCATTGCCGAGGCGTACTACGGAATCCCGCAGGCGCTGCGCGAAGCGGCCATGCAGCGGCTGCCAGCTCCGCTGCAGCAGATCGTGGCGGATTTCGAGCAGGTCTATCCGCAGTAAAAAAAGCCCGTTCCATCCGGCTGCCACGGAGCAGTGAATGGAACGGGCTTTTGTGCACCAATCTGCGTTTGTTTGTTTATGCCTCGGTGTGATGATTCTGCGTTTCCTTCATGAGCAGGGCAACGATGAAGAGGCAGAATTCAAAGGCCACGACGATGATGTCGAGGGCGGCGACATGGCCGAGTGTCGTCGTCAGGAAGCCCATGAGCGGGCCCGAGAAGAACGAGAGGAAGTAGCTCGAAGCGCCGACGATGCCGGTCGCGAGGCCAATCTGGCTCGTGCTGACGCCGTCCTGGGCGATCGTGTAGCCAAGCACGTAGATGGCATGCAGGCCGATGCCCATGAGGCCGCCGACGATGTAGAGGACGGCGGAGGTCTGCGGGATGACGTGGAAAATCAGGAAGGCGCAGAGGGCGTTGAGTCCCGAGAGGAAGATGATGGTCGGCTTGCGGCCGAAGCGGTCGGCGAAGAAGCCGAGGATGACGCCGCTGAGTCCGCCGATGCCGTAGATGGCACCGAAGAAGGAGCCGGCTTCTGTCGGGCTGAAGCCCTTGTACGTCATGAAGAGGTACGGGCCCATCGAGGCAAAGCCCCAGTACGGGATGATGTTGAGAATCTGGATGAGGACGCCGAGCCAGACGACTTTGTTGAAGCCGACGGTGCGGATGGCTTCGATGAGATGGATGCGCTTGATGTCCGTCGAGGTATCCGTGTATTTCTTCTTGAAGCCGAAGATCAGCAGCAGGCCGAAGATGACGGTGACGAGGCCCATGTGCGTCAGGCCGATGCTCCAGTCGCCCGTGCGCTCAAGGCTCCAGCCGTAATACGTCGGGCCGACGTAGGCGCCGATGGAGTAGAAGGTCATCATGAGGCCGTTGAGCATGGCGCGTGCCGCTGGGAAAATGGAGCCGGCGACGGAGTACATGACGATGTTCCAGCAGCCTTCAAAAATGCCGAAGCAGACGCGCCAGAAGGCTGCGCCGGCGAAGCTTGCGGAGGTCGTGACGCAGGCGGTCATGCAGCCGAGGCCGACCATGCCGAAAATCAGCATGCGCTTGCGGCCGAAGCGGTCAGCGAGATAACCGGCCGGAATATCGATGAGTGCCTGGCCGAGCGTAAAGATGGTGCCAATCGTTCCGAGCTGTACGGCGGTCAGAGAAAGCGAGGCTGCGACTGCCTTGAGGCCGACGCCGAAGGAAAGGCGGTTGGCCGAGTAGAAGGCATAGCCGATTGCCAGCAGGAACAGCTGGAACCAAAGGATTTTTGGTATCTTGAGCGGGTTCTTTTGCTCCATAATACATACGTCCCTTCTAAAAATAAATGCATGATGAAAAATAGGAAAGATTGTTTTGTATTATAGCACTTACACTTTAAATGTAAACATTGAACGGGAATAAAATACATAAATTTTTATACAAGAGACATATCGCGAAAAATCTCGGAAAAGTACGATGAAAGCATATAGAGAGTAATAAAAAACGCCCTCTCCATGTACTGGCTTTTCAGCGGGAAAGGGCGTGGCTGTCCGGGCGATGCCGGTTTTCGGAGAATTTTCGGATTGTGCAGCGGGAGTTTGCTGTTTGCTGTTGTCAGGCTGCCGCGGAGGAAGCGGACTTTTCGGCCTGCGGCTGCGGGAACTGCTCGGGCAGGAAGCGCAGCAGGGGACGGTAGACCATGAGAAAGAGGCCGACCTCCATGGGATAGCAGAGGAGATTCTTGATGAGGCGGCTCAAGAAGATGGCGGAGGCTGCCTTATGGTAGAAGATGGTCAGCCAGAGCGTGTTGAGGCCCAGGTGGATGAAGACCATGACGAGGAAGAAGGGGATGCAGGCGCGCAGCAGCGTGACACGCCTGCGGTAGAAGAACCAGCCGTAGATGTAGCCAGTGAGAAATCCTGAGACGAGGAAGCCCGGGAAGAAAATACTCGTGCCGAGCAGGGCCGTGCCGATGAAGTCGGCGGCCGCTGCGACGAGCCCCGCCTTCATGGGGCCGTACATCGCGCCGTAGATCGCGATCGGCAGGAAGCCGAAGGTGATGCGCACGAAGACGGTCTGGACCGCGAAGACGTAGGAGAGAAGCACGGCCAGCGCTACGGAGACGCCGGCGTAAACGAGGGGCTTGACGGAGAATCTGGACATGAAAAAAGACCTTCCTTTCCATTGTGTGACGAGTGTGTGACAAGTAGCAATGGGTTGCAGCGTTGCTGCAACAAGGAAAGCCTTCCGTGCCTGCAGCAGCGGGATGCAATGCCTGCACCGCAGCCTCTGGGGCTTTCGTCCGGATGTCAACTCCCCGTACATCCGGCACTTGACGCGCAGGCACTTACTCTGCTCATATTTTGCATCGATGCCCTTAGTATAGCGCGGAATGTTTTGTTTGGCAATGGCCCGGGACTGTATGTAAAACTGTAACATATTTTTTCGTTCAAAAAAGGCTTCTGGCGGTGGTTTGACGAAATATCTATCTGGAAAAACCAATCCGGCTTTTCGAATCTTGATGTTTGACGCAAAAACGATAGGGGGCCCTTCATATGGAACAGTTTACGATTGCTGTAGTCAATTCGTTCATGAATGAAGCGCATCGCGAGCAGATTGCCGCACTGGCGGCGGAGCACGATGCGAAAGTGAAATTCTTCACGTCGCAGGACGAAGCCCTGCCGCAGATGGCGGATGTCGATATCCTGTATGCGGCGGCGACGGGCGGCGGGCATAAGCTCGCGCAGGCCGCGCCACATCTCAAGTGGTTCTGCAGTGTGTCGGCGGGCGTCGATCCCGTGCTGCGCCCGGGTGTTTTGCCGGAGGGCTGCCTGCTCTCGAATTCCTCCGGTGCCTACGGCGTGACAATCGCGGAGCATCTCGTCATGGTGACGCTGATGCTCGTGCGCCGGTATCCGGAGTATGCGGAAATCATCCGCCGCCACGAGTGGCAGAACAATCTGCCGCTGCGTTCCATCAAGGACAGCCGCGTGACGATCGTCGGGACGGGCGATATCGGCACGCGCTATGCCGAGCGCATCCAGTCCTTCCAGCCCGCGCGCATCGTCGGTATCAACCGCAGCGGCCGCAAGCGCAGCGCCGTCTACGACGAGGTGGCCGACCAGTCGCATCTCACGGAGTACCTGCCGGCAACGGATATCCTCGTGCTCTGCCTGCCGGGCACGCGCGAGACGACGAACCTCCTCTCCCGGGAGCGCCTGGCCATGCTGCCGAAGGATGCCTTCGTCATCAACGTGGGCCGTGGCAACTCCATCGATCAGGCGGCGCTCGTCGAGGCGCTCAATCACGACGAGCTCGCGGGCGCAGCGCTCGATGTCATGGCCAAGGAACCCATCCCCGAGGGCGATCCGCTCTGGACGGCCAAGAACGTCATATTGACGCCGCACTGCTCGGGCAAGATGACGCTGGCCTACACGCGCGACAAGAGCGTGGCGATGTTCTGCGAGGACTTCGTCCATTTCATCAAGCATGAGCCGCTGGCACATGAGGTCAAGCGCGAGCTCGGCTATTGATGCATGCCGGCAGGAAAACTGAAGCAGGGAACGGCACGGTGCAGCGGCATCGCGCCGTTTTTTTATGGATGTTCTGTTTTCGGGCCGGATACCTGTGCTTTTGCAGGAGGTTTTTGTGGGATATCGCAAGAATCTGGCCGTATTTGGAGGCGGGGAGTGTCAAGATACCCGGATATGTGTTATAATCGAGTGTATGCATAATTTATAGAAAGCGATAAAGCTATGTTGTTGCGGGAAACCGCAGGATGAAGGGGTTGGCGTCATGACGCAGTTTGACAAGCGCAATATCACGATGATGATGGACTTTTATGAGATGACCATGGCCAATGGTTATTTCAAAGACCATGACAAGGACGTGCAGGTGGCTTTCGATGTCTTCTATCGGGCAAATCCGGATGAGGGCGGCTTTGCCATCTTTGCCGGCCTCGAGCAGGTCATCGAGTATGTGGAAAACATGGAGTTCATGAAGGAGGATGTGGAGTACTTCCGTCAGCAGGGAATCTTCTCCGAGGAGTTCCTCGCCTATCTGGCGGATTTCCGCTTCAAGGGCGATATCTACGCGCTGCCCGAGGGCACGGTCATGTACCCGAATGAGCCAATCCTGACAGTTGTCGCACCGCTCATCGATGCGCAGCTCGTCGAGACGGCCATCCTGGCACAGATCAACCATCAGTCGCTGATCGCGACGAAGGCCCGCCGCATCTGCCGGGCCGCTGACGGCCGCGCCGTCTCGGATTTCGGCGCACGCCGCGCGCACAATATGGATGCGGCGACGTACGGCGCCCGCGCCGCCTATATCGGCGGCGTCGTCGGCACGGCAACGTGCTCGGCCGGCCAGATGTTCGGCATCCCCATCTCGGGCACGATGGCGCACAGCTGGGTCATGTTCTACGGCGATGAGTACGAAGCCTTCAAGAAGTACGCCGAGACGTATCCGGATGCGACGGTTCTGCTCGTCGATACGTATGATGTCATCCATTCCGGCATCCCCAACGCCATCCGCGTGGCACATGAGGTGCTCGAGCCGATGGGCAAGCGTCTCATGGGCATCCGCATCGATTCGGGCGACCTCGCGTACCTCTCGAAGCGCGTGCGCAAGATGCTCGATGCGGCGGGGCTTCCCGACTGCAAGATCGTCGTGTCGAACAGCCTCGATGAATTCACGGTATCGTCGCTGCTCTCGCAGGGGGCCTGCATCGATGCGTTCGGCATCGGCGAGCGCCTGATCACGGCGAAGTCCGAGCCGGTCTTCGGCGCCGTCTACAAGCTGGCGGCCGTCGGCGAGAACGGCGAGTTCGCTCCGCGCATCAAGGTTTCGGAGAATGTCGAGAAAATCACGAATCCGGGCCTCAAGGATCTCTACCGCGTCTACGATGAGAACGGGCATGCCGTGGCCGATCTTCTGGCCATCTGCGGCGAGCTCTTCGATATGAAGCAGCCCGTGCGCTACGTCGACCCGCAGAAGCCGTGGAAGAACCGTTCGTTCGAGAACTGCACGTTCAAGAACCTGCGCAAGTGCTACGTTCGTCAGGGCAAGCGCACGGAAGAGCTGCCGGCCCTCGACGAGATCCGCGACTACGTCAAAGAGCAGCTTGACAACGAGATCTGGGAAGAGGAGCAGCGTTTCGAGAATCCGCATCGCCATTATCTCGACATGACGCCGGATTACTACGAGCTCAAGATGGATCTTCTGACGAAGACGCGCCGCGAGCATGCGTGAGGAACTGAGGTGAAAGCATGAGCCAGAAGCTTACGGGAACGACGCAGAATCTCGGCGTCATGGGCTGGCCAATCCGCCATTCCCTGTCGCCGGTGCTGCAGAATGCAGCCCTTGAAAGGGCGGGCCTCGACTACGTCTATGTGGCACTGCCCGTGCCACCGGAAAAGCTTCGGACGGCTGTCGAGGGACTACGGGCGATGGGCTTTGCCGGCTGGAATGTGACGATTCCGCACAAGCAGGCCATCATGCCGCTGCTCGACGAGATCGACGAGGACGCGCGCATCATCGGGGCCGTGAATACCGTGGTCCGGAAGGACGGGCGGCTGCTCGGCTATAATACCGATGTCACGGGCTTCCTCATGCCGCTTCAGCGCAGGCATGTCGTCCTGCGCGGGAAGCAGGCGGCTCTTTTGGGTGCGGGCGGCGCTGCGCGCGCTGTCATCTGGGGCCTCCTGCGCGAGGGCGTTTCGTCGATTGCCATCGGCGTGCGCAATCCGCACAAGGCGGAACCCCTCGTCCGCGAGTTTGCGCCGTACGGAGTCCTGCGCGTCTATCACTGGGAGGATGAGGCATTCCGCGCGGAGCTCGGCGAGACGGATCTGCTCGTCAACACGACACCGCTCGGCATGACGCCGCATACCGAAGGCATGCCGCCTGTCGTCTGGCAGGATCTCAAGGCCTCGGCCTTCGTCTATGACATCATCTACACGCCGGCGCACACGCGCTTCCTGCGGGAGGCCGCGGTGCACGGCCACACCATCCTGAACGGCGAGGAAATGCTCGTCGGGCAGGGCGCGGCTGCCTTTGCGCGCTGGACCGGGCAGGAGCCTGACCTTGCGTGCATGCTCGACGCCCTGCGCCGGGAGCTTTCCTCCCGCCGCCAGCCGTGACAACCAGCACAGTCGCCAAAAAACAAGAAAGTTGAGGGTTTTGTTTGACTGCGATCACTTATGAATTAGTCAAAAAAGATGCCGCCACGGGAGCCCGTGCCGGCATCATCCATACGCCGCACGGCAGCTTCCCCACGCCAATCTTCATGCCCGTGGGCACACAGGCCTCGGTCAAGGGAGTCTCGCCCGATGAGCTCAAGGATCTCGGCGCGGGCATCATCCTGTCGAATACGTATCATCTCTTCCTGCGCCCGGGCATGGACCTCGTGCGTGAGGCCGGCGGCCTGCACAAGTTCATGCACTGGGACCGCGCCATCCTGACGGACAGCGGCGGCTTCCAGGTGTTCAGCCTCGGTGATTTGCGCAAGATCACGGAGGAGGGCGTGACGTTCCGCTCGCATATCGACGGCTCGAAGAAATTCCTGTCGCCGGAAGTCTCGATGGACGTCCAGATGGCACTTGGCTCCGATATCGTCATGGCCTTTGACGAATGCGTGCCGTATCCGGCGGATTTTCAGTATGCCAAGCAGTCGACGGAGCGCACGCTGCGCTGGCTCAAGCGCTGCAAGCAGGCGATGACGGCCCCGAATCAGGGCCTCTTCGGCATCGTGCAGGGCGGCATGTACAAGGAGCTGCGCGAGTGGAGTGCCCGTGAGACGGTGGCACTCGACCTGCCGGGCTATGCAGTCGGCGGCCTCTCTGTCGGCGAGCCCAAGGAGCTCATGTACGAGATGCTCGAGTATTCCACGTCGCTCCTGCCGGAGAACAAACCGCGCTACCTCATGGGCGTCGGCACGCCGGACTGTCTCGTCGAGGGCGTGCAGCGCGGCATCGATATGTTCGACTGCGTCTACCCGACGCGTGTCGCGCGCAACGGTATGGCGATGACGTGGACGGGCCGCCTCGTGATGAAGAATGCCCAGTTCACGCACGACCATCACGTGCTCGAGGAGGGCTGCGGCTGCTATGCGTGCCGCAACGGCTACACGCGCGCCTACATCCGTCACCTCGTGCGTGCCGGTGAGATCTTCGGCCTGCGCCTGCTGTCGCTGCACAACCTCTGGTTCCTGCAGGAATTCATGCGCCGCATGCGCCAGGCCATCCTCGAAGACCGCTTCGGCGCCTTCCGCGAGGAATTCCTCGCCCATTACGTCATGCATGGCAAGCAGTGAGCCTGCCCGTGCACCGTTGAACCTGTATCCGTTGGAAGTGTATTCCATATATATGTAAAGGAGTGTTTTTCATGAGTCCAGAAATGCTTGGAACCGTCGGCCCTATCGTGGTCATGATCGCAATCTTCTACTTCCTGCTGTACCGTCCGCAGAAGAATCAGCAGAAGAAGCGCATGAGCATGCTTGACAGCCTCAAGAAGGGCGACAAGGTCGTCACGATCGGCGGCATCTACGGCACGATCGAGGCCCTGTCGGACAAGTCGCTGAAGCTCAAGATTGCGGACCGCGTCGTCATTGAAGTGGCGCGTGCGAGCATCAACGCTGTGCTCACGGAGGAAACGGAAGCGAAATGAACGGGCTGTCGCATGAGGCCATGCTGTCCCTGAAGAAAGATCTGCGCCAAAAGATGCTGGCGTTCCGCCGGCAGCTCGCGCCGGCCGCGCGGGCCGAAAAGAGCGCCGCCATCCTCGCGCGCCTTTATGAGGAGCCGTCGTTCCAACAGGCGAAGACCGTTTTTGCCTACGCTTCGATGCCGGACGAGGTGCAGCTCGGCGCGCTGCTCACATACTGCCTTTCCCACGGCAAGCGCGTGGCGCTGCCGCTCATTACGGGCAAAGGCCTCATGGAGGCCGTGAACCTGCCGGAGCTTTCTGACCTCGTGCCGGGCAAGTTCGGCATTCTGACCGTCCGGCCCGACCGGCAGGAGATCATCCCCGCCGGCGAGATCGACTTTGTCGTCGTGCCCGGCGCGGCCTTCTCGCCTGAGGGGGACCGGCTCGGCCTCGGCGGCGGCTATTACGACCGCTATCTCATGGAGAAGGCACCGCAGGCTTTCCGGGCGGCGCTGACCTTTGATGGCCAGGTCACGGCAGATGTGCCCATGGAGGCGCATGATGCCACGGTCAATTTGATCCTGACGGAAACACGCCGGATCTTGATTCATACATAAAAAAGACCACAAGGAAAGGGTTGTGAAACGTTGAGAAAGAACAGTCTCATCAAACTCATCATCTGCATCGTGGCCATCATCGGTATTTTCCTGGTTGCGGTGAAGCCGCTGGCGAATTCCATCCGCCAGGGCCTTGACCTGCAGGGCGGCACGCACGTCGTGCTCGAGGCCGAGGACACAGATGTAGCAAAAGTCAACGATGACGCGATGAACCGCGTCGTTACGATCATGGAGAAGCGCGTCAACGCGCTGGGCCTCACCGAGCCAATCATCCAGCGTGAGGGCGAGCGCCGCGTCATCATCGAGCTGCCGGGCGTCAAGGACCCGGATGCGGCCATCAAGATCATCGGCAAGACGGCCATGCTCGAATTCAAGGATGAAGACGGCAATACGGTGCTCACGGGTACCGACCTCAAGGATGCCCAGGCTGCGACGAATCAGCAGAATGGCCAGAATGTCGTCAACCTCGAATTCACCGATGAAGGCGCGAAGAAATTCGCTGACCTCACGACGAAGAACGTCGGCCGCACGATTTCCATCCTGCTCGATGGCGAAGTGCTGACGGCTCCGAACGTCCGCGAGCCGATCCTCGGCGGCAAGGCTGAGATCACAGGCCAGAAGACGCTCGAAGAGGCTCAGAACCTCGCCGTCGTACTCAGGAGCGGTGCTCTGCCGGTAAAGGTCAATATCATCGAGACGCGCACGGTCGGCCCGACGCTCGGCCAGGATTCCAAGGACAAGTCGGAATTCGCCTTTGCTGTCGGCCTCGGCGCCGTCCTCCTGTTCATGATTTTCTTCTATCGCATGTCGGGCTTTATCGCCGACATCGCGCTGATGGCCTACACGATCATGCTGCTCGGCCTCTTGTATCTGCTCGATGCAACACTGACGCTGCCGGGCGTCGCCGGTATCATCCTGACCATCGGTATGGCCGTCGATGCGAACGTCCTGATCTTCGAGCACTTCAAGGAGGAGTACCAGATTCAGGGCAAGACGCTGCGCATGTCGATGGAATCGGGCTTCAAGCGCGCGTTCACGACGATTTTCGACTCGAATATCACGACGATCATCGCGGCTGTCGTGCTGTTCTTCCTCGGTACGGGTACGATCCGCGGCTTTGCCATCACGCTGGGCCTCGGCACCGTGCTCTCGATGTTCACGGCCATCACGCTGACGCATTACATGCTGCGCCTCATGGTCGATGCCAAGCTCTTTGAGAAGCCGGGCGCTTACGGCGTCACGGGCTTCATGCTCTGGAAGAAGGAGGATGTGAAGAAGGATGCCTAAATTCGATATAGCAGGTCATCGGAAAATCTGGTTCCTGATTTCCGCCCTGATCATCATCCCCGGACTCATCTGCATGGCAGTCCGCGGCTTCAATTTCGGTATCGACTTCACGGGCGGTACCATCATCGATCTCAAGTTCAACCAGCCGGTCGCCATCTCCGACATCCGCACGAGCCTCGGCAAGTACGATCTCGACGATGCGACCATCCAGCTCTCGGGCGCGCAGTCCGATGTCCACGAGTCAGAGAATGTCATGATCCGCACGAAGGACCTCGAGGAGGATCAGCGCAAGGAAGTCATGGCGACGCTCAAGAGCGATGTCGGCGACTACCAGGTGCTGCGCGAGGAGAAGGTCGGCGCGACGATTGGCGGCGAGCTCATCACGAATGCGCTGCTGGCCCTGCTCGTCTCGTGGGTGCTCATCATCCTCTACGTGGCGTACCGCTTTGAGCTGCGCTTCGGCATCGCGGCTGTGCTGGCCCTCGTGCACGATATCCTCATCGTGCTTGCGGTGTTCTCGCTGACGCAGCGCCAGATCGATTCCTCGTTCATCGCGGCCCTTTTGACGATCGTCGGTTATTCCATCAACGATACAATCGTCATCTTCGACCGCATCCGCGAGAACCTCAAGCTGCATTTCCGCCGCGGCGGCGACATCAACGAACTCGTCAACCGCAGTATCTATCAGACGCTGACGCGTTCCCTCTACACGGTCTTCACGGTCCTCTTCACGACGGCCGCGCTCTACTTCTTCGGCGGCGATACGACGAAGGATTTCGCTTTCGCGCTGCTCGTTGGCTTCAGCGTCGGCTGCTATTCGTCGATCTTCATCGCGAGCCCGCTCTGGATCGTATTCCGCAACTGGTCGGAGGGCAAACGCCATCAGCCGAAGGCCGCACCGGCCAAATAAATGCCTGGCGAAGATGCCTGAGGCGATAAGATTGTCACCTGGAAGCCTGTTCTGTTAGACAGGCTTCTTTTTTTGTGCTAATATTGATGGGACTGATAGGATTTTACATGGATACAACGAATACCATAAAGATAAAGAATGTATCGTAACGGGAGTTTTTATGATCAAGCAGTGGAACATGTACGAGCCGATACCGGATCTCGGTTCGTTCGCCAGGGCCATCGGGCAGGATGAGATGATGGCGACGATCCTCTGGCATCGCGGCATACGGGATGCGAAGGAGGCGGAGGCTTTCCTGCACCCTGAGGCGCAGCCCTTTGAAGATCCGTTCCTCATGAAGGATATGGAGGTTGCGGTCTCCCGCCTCACGCAGGCAATCGATAACGGCCAGCACATCACGGTGTACGGCGATTACGATGTCGACGGCATGACGGCGACGTCGCTGATGCTGCTGAACCTGCGTGCCATGGGTGCGCGGGTCGACTTTTACATACCGGACCGCCTGACGGAAGGCTACGGCCTCAACCGGCAGGCACTCGAAACGCTCGCGGGGAAGACGGATCTTCTGGTGACGGTGGACTGCGGCATCGCCTCGGTCGATGATGTCGGGGCCATGCAGGGCAGGCTCGACATCATCGTGACAGATCATCACCTGCCGGGGGCGCAGCTCCCGCCGGCCGTGGCTGTCCTCAACCCGCACCGTGCGGACTGTCCGTATCCCGACAAGGAGCTCGCGGGCGTCGGCGTGGCCTTCAAGCTCTGCCAGGCTCTCTGGCAGAGACGCGGGGGGCATGGCGATGCGAGGGGCATCGAGCTCGCGGCGCTCGGCACGGTCGCCGATCTCGTCTCCCTGCGCGGCGAGAACCGCCGCATCGTCAAGGAGGGCCTCCGCCGCATGGAAGAGGAGCCGCTGCCGGGGCTTGCCGCGCTGATCGAGGTTGCGAATCTCACGGGCAAGCACCTGAACGCCGGCCATGTCGGCTTCATGCTCGCACCGCGCCTCAACGCAGCCGGGCGCATCCGCTCGGCCCGCCAGGGCGTGAAACTCCTGACGGCCGGGAGCCGCGAGGAAGCGGCGCCCATCGCAGAAGAACTCGATCTTCTGAACCGGGAACGCCAGGAGCTTGAGCGCGGCATCGTGCAGAAGGCGGAGGAGAAGCTTGCGCCGGAGGAGCCCTTCTCACTGCCGGCCCTCGTCGTGGCGGGCAGGGGGTGGAACCCCGGCGTCATCGGCATCGCGGCCTCGCGCCTCGTCGACAAGTACTACAAGCCCGCCATCGTGCTGACCATCCAGGACGATGGCGTCTGCAAGGGCTCGTGCCGCAGCATCAAGGGGCTGCACATGGTTGAGGCCCTGCGCGCCTGCCGGGAGCACCTGCTGCAGTTCGGCGGCCACGAGATGGCGGCGGGGCTTTCCCTCAAGGAAAGCGAACTGCCGGCCTTCCGCGAGGCCTTTGGTGCCTATGCGGCCGCGCATCTCACGGCCGACGATTACCAGCCGAAGGTCGCCGTCGAATTTGAACTGGCGCCTGAGGCCATCACGATTCCGATGGTGGAGGAGCTCGAGAAGCTCGAGCCTTACGGCATGGGCAACCCGAAGCCGCTCTTCGGATGCCGCGATGTGCGCGCGGAGGAGGCCGTGGCCATCGGGCGGGAGCGCAATCACCTGCGCTTCCAGCTCGGCACGCGCGAGCACCGCGTGACGGGGCTCATGTGGAACCGGGCGGAGCTCGCGGGCGTCGTCAATGCGGAGCCCTGCGACCTCGTCTATGCGCCCGCCATCAATGAATGGAACGGCAATCGCAGCGTGCAGTGCTTCGTGGAGGAGCTCAGCCCCGCTGCGTCCGGCAGGGTCTTCCCGGGGAAGGAGACGCTGCGGGATATCTACCGCTTCCTGTATGGCATCCAGCAGCAGAGGGGCAGCATCCCGTTTACGGCGGCCGGGCTCACGGAGGCCTGCAACCGCCTCATGCGGCCCATGGCGTATTTCACCATGGCGATGGGCCTGCGCGTCTTCCAGGAACTCGGGCTCGTGCGCGAGAGCCTCGAGGAGACGGGCTACTACCTGCCGCCGCCGTCCGGGAAAATGGATCTTGCCGCCTCGCCGACGTTCCGCCGCTATGCGGGAGAGCGGGGCCTTGAGAATCGCTGAGAGAAGAAGCATCACGTCAATGAGGAGTTGGGACGTATGAACGATAAAGATAAAGAACCGGTGACGATCGACACCATCATCGATAACGTCAGGGCGTATTCGCCCAAGGCCAACCTCGATCTCATCCGCAGGGCCTATGAGATCGCGCAGAAGGCCCATCAGGGGCAGACGCGCGTTTCGGGCGAAGCCTATATCATCCATCCGCTGCATGTCGCGGAAATCCTGACGGAGCTGCATCTCGACGATGTGACCATCAGCGCGGCACTCCTGCACGATGTCGTCGAGGATACGACGTACACGCTCGACCAGATGAAGGAGCTCTTCGGCGAGGAAGTGGCCATGCTCATCGATGGCGTGACCAAACTCGGCCGCCTGCAGTACAAATCGAAGGAAGAGGCCCAGCTCGAGAGCTACCGCAAGATGTTCCTCGCGATGGCCAAGGACATCCGCGTCATCATGATCAAGCTGGCGGACCGCCTGCATAACATGCGCACGCTCAAGTACATGCGCGAGGACAAGCAGAAGCGCATCGCGCGCGAGACGATTGAGATCTACGCACCGCTCGCGAACCGCCTCGGCATCTCAAGCATCAAGTGGGAGCTCGAGGATCTCTGCCTGCGCTATCTCGAGCCGGAGATCTACTACGACCTCGTCGAGAACGTCAAACAGAAGCGCAAGGAGCGCCAGTCCTTCATCGAGACGTCCATCCGGCAGATCCAGGAAAAGCTCGAGGAAGCGCACATCAAGGCCGACATCAGCGGCCGCGCCAAGCATTTCTACAGCATCTACAAGAAGATGAAGCGCGACAACAAGGACCTCAGCGAGATCTACGATCTTTCGGCCGTGCGCGTGCTCGTCGATTCCGTCAAGGACTGCTACGGCGTGCTCGGCGTCATCCATGCGATGTGGAAGCCGATCCCGGGCCGCTTCAAGGATTACATCGCCATGCCGAAATCGAACGGCTATCAGTCGCTGCACACGACGGTCATGACGCGCGGCTATCCGCTTGAGATCCAGATCCGCACGTTCGCGATGCATCAGGTGTCGGAGTACGGTGTCGCGGCGCACTGGAAGTACAAGGAGGCCGGCAAGGGAGCCAAGGCGACGGGCGCCGTCGACCAGAAGATGAGCTGGCTGCGCCAGATGGTCAGCCTGCAGCAGGAACTCAGCGACCCAAAGGAATACTTCGAGGCCCTCAAAGTCGATATCTTCTCCGACGAGGTTTTCGTCTTCACACCGAAGGGCGATGTCGTCGATCTGCCGAAGGGCTCCATCCCGATTGACTTTGCTTACCGCATCCACACGGAAGTCGGCCATCACTGTGTCGGCGCCAAGGTCAACGGCAAGCTCGTGCCGCTCGAGTACAAGCTCAAGAACGGCGATATCGTCTCGGTCATCACGAACAAGGCCAACAACGGCCCGAGCCGCGACTGGCTCAACATCGTCGCTTCCTCGGAGACGCGCAGCAAGATCCGCTCGTGGTTCAAGAAGGAGAAGCGCGAGGAGAACATCGAGCGCGGTTTCGAACTCATCAAGGAGGAGGCCAAGCATCTCGGCTATGCGCCGAAGCAGCTTCTGAAGGAAGGCCGCCTGCAGCAGGTGGCCGACAAGCTCAACATCCAGAGTGAGGATGACCTTTTGGCCGCGCTCGGCTTCGGCGGGCTGACGGTGCGCAGCGTCATGACGAAGCTCATCGAGCTCTACAAGAAGGATCTCAAGGAAGCGACGCCGCCCGACGTCTCGAAGATGCTCTCGGAGCTCAAGACCCCGCAGCACAACGGCAAGCGCAGCCGTTCGAGCCACGGCGTGCTCGTCGAGGGCGAAAGCGGCCTCCTCGTGCGCCTCGCGCGCTGCTGCAACCCGATCCCGGGCGATCAGATCGTCGGCTTCATCACGCGCGGCCGCGGCGTCTCCGTACACCGTGCCGACTGCCCGAATGTCCTGCGCGACAACGACCTCTCGCGTCTCATCGAAGTCAGCTGGGATATCGGCCTCGACAAGGATTACACGGTCGAGATCGAGATTGTCTGCAACGACAAGAGCGGTGCGCTCGCGGAGCTTCTGGCCGTGCCGTCGGAGATGAAACTCAATATCCGCAGCGTCAATGCGAACCCGAACCGCAACAACAAGACGTCGACGGTCGTCATGGGCATCGATGTCAAGAGTGCCTCGCAGGTCGCCCAGATCATGACGAAGATGCGCCGCCTCAAGAATGTCTACAGTGTCACGCGCGCCATGGGCCGCAATGCCTCGAACTGAGCGCGTGCCCTTGATTGTATTTTCTCTTCGGTTTTGTTATAATGAATACATTTGATGCTTATTTATAATCAACTTATAATCGATAATCAATAAAATCATTGAGGAAAGAGGATCTTACTATGCCACGTACATTTACCATGGAAGATTTAAAACGGAAACTGCAGGAACGCCAGCATAAGATGACGCCGCAGCGCCAGGTCGTGCTGCAGATTTTCCTTGATCACCCGGGCGAACACCTGAGCGCAGAAGATGTGCACGGAATCCTGCGCGACAACAAGTCGGAAATCGGCCTGGCGACGGTGTACCGCAGCCTGGAACTGCTGTCGGATCTCGGCATCCTGCAGAAGATGGAGTTCGGCGACGGCTGCAGCCGCTACGAGGTCAATACGACGGACCCGTCGCAGCACCATCATCATCATCTGATCTGCACGAAGTGCGGCAAGGTCATTGAGTTCGAAGACGATCTGCTGGAGCCGCTGGAGCAGGATATCCAGGAGAAATCCGGCTTCAAGATTTCCGATCATCAGGTCAAGTTCTTCGGCCTCTGCAAGGAGTGTCAGGATGACGCTCAGGGTTAATTCGTTCACACTCAACAACAAGCGCGAGATCACGGACAAGATCGTGCGCGAGGTGCTCGTGCTCTTCAAGGTCGAGGTCGTCGGCCGGCGCGGCGAGGCGGACTTCGCACAGCTCTCCGTTGTCAACCGCCGCCTGCCGGATACGGGGACGGGGCTGCCGCAGGTCGAGAGCGAACTCCTGCTCTTCGATTTGAAGGGCCATGTGCGCCGTTTCGTGCGCCGCGGCACGGGCAAGGCTGACGAGCGCGAGGGGGCGGCCGTCAACCGCCTCATCAAGCTCAATCTCTACCGCATCTTCCGCGAGGAACTCGGCATGCCGGAAGCTCCCTGGGGCATCCTGCACGGCGTGCGCCCGACGAAGATCGTGCATCGCTGGATCCGCGGCGGCCTTGCGGAAGAAGCCATCGTCGCAAGGCTCCAGGAAGATTATGCCTGCAGCGAACAGAAGGCCCGCGTCATCACGCCGATGGCCTTCCGCCAGCTGCCGTTCCTCAGGACTTCCGATGAAAAGACCGTCAGCGTCTACGTGGGCATCCCGTTCTGCCTGACGCGCTGCCTCTACTGCAGCTTCCCCTCGAACATCCTGCCCGGGGAAAGCAAACTGCAGGAATTCATGAACGTCTTGACGAAAGATCTCATGGCGGCCCGGGATGCCATCGCGCATTACGGGTTCCGCGTGCAGAATATCTACGTCGGCGGCGGCACGCCGACGAGCCTGCCCGATGAATTTTTTGCTCAAATGCTCGAGATGGTATATAATGCTTTTTATGGACCCGATACCGTGGAGTTCACGGTGGAGGCCGGCCGTCCCGACAGCATCACGCCGGGGAAGATCGAGACGATGAAGAGGCTCTGTGTCTCGCGCGTCAGCGTCAATCCGCAGACCATGCAGCTGCGGACGCTCAAACGCATCGGCCGCCAGCACACGCCCGAAGATGTCGTCGCGATGTTCCATGCCCTGCGCGAAGCGGGCATCCCGCACATCAACATGGACCTCATCCTGGGGCTGCCGGGCGAGACGGCTGAGGATGTGCGCGATACGATGGAGAAGGTCGTGGCGCTCGAGCCCGATGACATCACGCTGCACGCGCTCGCGCTCAAGCGCGGCTCGCGCCTCAAGCGCCTCATGGAGGAGCAGCACGTGGAGCTGCCGTCTGACGAGGAGACGCGCCGCATGTCGGAAGTCGCCATGTCCTATGTGGCAGCTGCCGGCATGAAGCCGTATTACCTTTACCGCCAGGGCTACATGAGCGGCGACCTCGAGAACGTGGGCTGCTGCCGTCCGGGTGCGGAAGGCATGTACAACATCCAGATTATGGAGGAGCATCAGACCATCCTCGGCATCGGCGGGGCGGCCACGACGAAGGTCGTCGATTTCCGCGCACAGCGCATGAAGTCCTCGTTCAATGCGAAGGACCTCGCGACGTATCTGCGGGATGTGGATATTTACATAGAGAAACGCAGGCAGCTCCTGGAAGAGGCCTGCGGAAAATAAGAAACAGGGGGAGAAGATTCATGCTCACCAATGCCCCTCGGGGAACAAAGGACATTCTGCCGGATACCGTCGGCGAATGGAATTACGTGGAACAGAAAATCCGTGAGATTTGCGGCCGTTATGGATTCGAGGAAATCCGCACGCCGCTTTTCGAGCATACGGAGCTGTTCCATCGCGGCATCGGCGAAGGAACCGATGTCGTCGACAAGGAAATGTACACGTTTGAGGACCGCGGCGGACGCAGCATCACGCTGCGCCCGGAGAATACGGCTTCGGCCGTGCGCGCCTACCTGCAGAACAAGCTTTACGGCGATTCCTCGCTCGTCAAGCTCTTCTACATCGGCTCGATGTTCCGCTACGACCGCCCGCAGGCCGGCCGCATGCGCGAATTCCATCAGTTCGGCGTCGAATCGCTCGGCGAGGAGAACCCGATGACGGATGCCGAGGTCATCATGCTGGCCGTGGATTTCCTGCAGTCCCTCGGGCTCAAGGATCTCAAGCTGAGTCTCAACTCCGTCGGCTGTCCGAAGTGCCGCCCGACGTACCGCAAGGTCCTGCAGGACTACTTCCGCGACAAGCTCGATGATCTCTGCGACGACTGCAAGGACCGCTTCGAGCGCAGCCCGCTGCGCATCCTCGACTGCAAGGCCGATGCTGACAAGCCCTTCATGGCAGGCGCTCCGAAGATCACGGACTGCCTCTGCGAGGAGTGCCAGGAGCACTTCCACAAGGTGCAGGAGTACCTGACGGAAGCGGGCATTGCGTTTGAGCTCGACCCGCGTCTCGTGCGCGGCCTCGACTACTATACGAAGACGGCCTTTGAGATCAAGTATGCGCCGCTCGGCGCGCAGAGCGCCGTTGCCGGCGGCGGACGCTACGACGGCCTCATCGAGGAGATCGGCGGCAAGCCGACGCCGGCCGTCGGCTTTGCGACAGGCCTCGAGCGCGTGCTGCTGGCCCTCGAGAAGCAGGGGCTCATTCCCGAGCAGCCGAAGCAGACGGATGCATTTGTCGTGGCACTCGGCGATGCGGCCAAGGCGCCTGCCTTCAAGCTCCTGACGGAGCTGCGCCGCGCGGGCCTCAAGGCTGGCATGGATTATGCCGGCCGCAGCATGAAGGCCCAGATGAAACAGGCAAACAAGGCACATGCCCGCTTTGCGCTGATCATCGGTGAAGATGAAGTCAAGGAATCCTGCGTGATGCTCAAGGATATGGAAAAGAGCGAACAGCAGAAGGTTTCCTTTGATGCTATTATAGAAAAGCTATGTGCTGAGGTGAAAGGTTAATGGAAACATTACAAGGTATGAAGCGCACCCATCATTGCGGTGCCCTTCGCAAGACGGAAGTCGGCCAGGAAGTCGTACTCTGCGGCTGGGTTTCCCGTCGTCGCGATCACGGCGGACTGATCTTCGTCGACATGCGTGACCGTTCGGGCTTTGTCCAGATCGTCTTCGACGAGGCTGCCATGAACGAAGGTACGTTCCACAAGGCAGAGTCCCTGCGCAACGAGTTCTGCATCGCGGTACGCGGCAAGATCCGCGCCCGCAGCGAGGAGACGATCAACCCGAACATCGAGACGGGCGAGATTGAGGTCGTCTGCGCCGAACTGCGCATCCTCAACACCTCGAAGACGCCGCCGTTCTACATCCAGGATGGTGTGGACGTCGACGAGATGGTCCGCCTGAAGTACCGCTATCTCGATCTGCGCCGCCCGGAGATGCAGTACAACATCATCCTGCGTCACCGCGTGACGAAGATCATGCGCGACTTCTTCGACAACCACGGCTTCCTCGAAATCGAGACGCCGATGCTCTGCAAGAGCACGCCGGAAGGCGCGCGCGACTTCCTCGTGCCGAGCCGCGTCAACCCGGGCGAGTTCTACGCCCTGCCGCAGTCCCCGCAGATCTTCAAGCAGCTGCTGCAGGTCGCGGGCTTCGAGAAGTACTTCCAGATCGTCCGCTGCTTCCGCGATGAGGACCTGCGCGCTGACCGCCAGCCGGAATTCACGCAGCTCGATATCGAGATGAGCTTCATGGACCAGGATGATATCCTGACGATGATGGAAGAAATGATCAAGGAGCTCTTCAAGAAGGCCATCGGTGCCGACATCCCGACGCCGTTTGAGCGCATGGAGTGGGATACGGCCATGGACAAGTACGGTTCCGACAAGCCGGACCTGCGCTTCGACATGCCGCTCATGGACATCTCCGAGTACGTCAAGGGCTCGAGCTTCAAGGTGTTCAATTCCGTCATCGAGAACGGCGGCATGGTCAAGTGCATCAAGGTTGACGGCTATGCTGACATCCCGCGCCGCCGCCTCGACGACCTCGTCAAGTTCGTCCAGATCTACGGTGCCAAAGGCCTTGCCTGGATCCAGTACACGGCAGACGGCATCAAGAGCCCGTTCAAGAAGTTCTATGAGGACGAGACGTTCGCCAAGATCGCTGAGGCAACGGGCGCCAAGACGGGCGACCTGCTGCTCGTCGTCGCCGACAAGCGCCTCGTCGTCGACACGGCTCTCGGCCAGCTGCGCCTCGAGATGGGCAAGGAGCGCGGCCTCATTGATCCCGACAAGCTCCGCTTCCTCTGGGTCGTCGACTTCCCGATGTACGAGTGGAGTGACGAGGAGAAGCGCTTCAAGGCCATGCACCATCCGTTCACGGCTCCGCGCGACGAAGATATCAGCCTCCTCAACACGGACCGCATGGGCGATGTCAAGGCCAAGGCCTACGACATGGTCCTCAACGGCGTCGAGATCGGCGGCGGCTCGCTGCGCATCTACAACGCCGACCTGCAGGAGAAGGTCTTCGAGTCCCTCGGCCTCACGCCGGAGCAGGCTCATACGAAGTTCGGCTTCATGATGGATGCCTTCCAGTACGGCACGCCGCCGCATGGTGGCCTCGCCTTCGGCCTCGACCGCCTCGTCATGCTCATGGCGAAGCGCCAGTCCATTCGCGACGTCATCGCCTTCCCGAAGACGCAGAGCGCACGCGACGTCATGTCGAACGCACCGTCGCCGGTCGACGAGAAGCAGCTGCGCGAGCTTTCCATCCGCACGGCCGTCAAGAAGAAGGAAAACAAAGAGCATAAGGAATAAGGCATACGCCGGTTCCAGGCTGTAAGGGCCCGGGCAGCATGAGAGGCTGCCCGGGTCTTTTGCATCTTCTGGTTTTTTATGCTACAATCTATAAATACTACAGAAAACAATACAGAGATTCTGCGCGCGTGCGCCGAGGGGAAGACGCGCGCCGCGAATGTACGGAGGGTTACGAAGTGCCAGAGAAAATCGATATCTTGGGCGTGCAGGTTGATCCTGTCACCATGCAGCAGGCCGTCAGGCAGGTGGAAACGTATATGGATGAGCGCAGCGGCGTCATGGTCGCGACGGCCAATGCCGAGATGATCATGCGCGCGACGCACGATGGGGAACTCCTGCATATACTCAACGACTGCGCCCTCGTCGTGCCGGATGGTGCGGGCACGGTCTGGGCCGCGCATCACCTCGGCCATGAGATGCCGGAGCGCGTGGCCGGATACGACCTCGCGCAGGAGCTCATGCGCCGTGCGCCGGAGAAGAAGCGCCGCATCTTCTTCTTCGGTTCGGCGCCCGGCGTCGCGGAGCTCGCGAAGAAAAAGGCCGAGACGCTCTATCCGGGCATCGAGATCGTCGGCACGCGCAACGGCTTCTTCGCAGAAAAGGACGAGCCGGAAATCATCAAAGAGATCCAGGCGGCAAAACCGGATCTTCTGCTCGTGGCACTCGGCGTGCCCAAGCAGGAGAAGTGGCTCTACAAGTACCGCCGGGAACTCGGCGTGCCCGTCTCGATTGGTGTCGGCGGCACGCTCGACGTCATGGCCGGCGTCATGAAGCGCGCGCCGCGCTGGATGCAGAAGGCTAAGCTCGAGTGGCTCTTCCGCGGCATGCTGCAGCCGAAGCGCGCCGGCCGCCTCATGGCGCTGCCGAAATTCGTGCTCAAGGTGCACCGTGCGAAACGCTGAACTTGCGGCTTTTTATGGACAAAGCGGAACCTATCCGTTATAATTGAAAGATAGCAGGCAGGTCAGTGCAAACTGGCCTGCTAAGTCTGTGCGTGATGTCATGTGCCGGCCGTTTTTCACGGCCCTGTCATGACTCAAGATTTGTTCAGGAGGTGGAGTTTTGGCTCCGATTATTTCAGAGGGATACCCGTTCATCGGCGGCTGTTTCCTGCTGACCCTGCTCATGGCCTGGTCGATTCATCCCGCCGTGGCGGTCATCCCGTTCGTCCTCATGCTGTACTTCTGTTACTTCTTCCGGAATCCGAAGCGCCACATCGTGCTCGATGATACGGCCATCCTGTCGCCGGCTGACGGTACGGTTACGGACATCGTGCCGCTTGAGTCGGACGAATTTGTGCAGGAACCCTGCAACAAGGTCATCATCTTCATGTCCGTCTTCAATGTGCACGTCAACAGGAGCCCGATTGCCGGCGAGATCAAGCTGCAGAAGTACTTCTGCGGCCGCTTCCGCCCCGCCTACAAGGATACGGTGGGCTTTGAGAACGAGCATCACCTGCTCGGCATCGAGAATGACCGCGTGCGCATCTCGGTCAAGCAGATCGCCGGCATCCTCGCACGGCGCATCGTTTCGTATGTGACGCTTGACGACAAGCTCCAGCAGGGCGAGCTCTACGGCATGATCAAGTTCGGCTCGTGCCT
Source organism: Mitsuokella sp. AF33-22 (assembly GCF_003475755.1). Classification (NCBI taxonomy): domain Bacteria; kingdom Bacillati; phylum Bacillota; class Negativicutes; order Selenomonadales; family Selenomonadaceae; genus Mitsuokella; species Mitsuokella sp. AF33-22. The sequence goes on from NZ_QRQA01000004.1 coordinate 94,662, forward strand.
CGAGGTCGTCATGCCGAGAAACGTCGCGGTGACAGTCGAGAAGGGCCAGAAGGTCACGGGAGGCAAAACCATTATCGGGAGGATAAAAGACTGATGGATTATCGCAGGTTAATACCGAATATGTGTACTTCATCGAACCTTGTCTTCGGCATGTGTTCGATTCTTTCCACGTACAGTGGCAATTTCTTCTGGGGCTCGCTCTTCATCCTGCTGGCCCTCGTGGCCGACGGCATGGACGGCCGTACGGCGCGCTTCTTCGGCGTGGCCAGCGAGATGGGCAAGGAGATGGATTCCCTTTGCGATCTCGGCTCCTTCGGCGTGGCGCCGGCCTTCCTCGCCTGGGCCTTCGTGCTGCACAATCACGGCCCGCTCGGCGTGGCCGTCGTCATCTTCTTTGCCATCTGCGGCATGTGGCGCCTCGCGCGCTTCAACGTCAACGCCTCGGTCGTACACGGCTACTTCATGGGCCTGGCCATCCCGGCGGGCGGCAACATCGTCGCGATGACGACGCTGCTCTTCTATGAGCTCGGCGTCGATCCCATGACGTTCGGCATCGCGTACCCTCTCATCATGGCCTTTGTCGGCTGGCTCATGGTCAGCCATGTCCATTATCCGAACTTCAAGGGCGATGGAGCGGAGCCTGTGTACCTGCTTTCGAAAGTCATTGCCGTCATCCTGTTCCTCGCCATCCTCTGGCTCGGCCATGCGGCACTCCTGGCGGCTCTTGCGGTTGCCGTATTCTGCACGTATGCGGTACTGGGCATCGTCAATTCTCTGCTGGCAAGTTTTGCAAAGAAAGGCTGATTGTTTTTGTTCACACATCCTTTTGACATCATCATGGTGCCAATGCAGATCCTGATTTTCCTCTTTACGCTCTACTTCTTCCTGATCGGCTTTTGCGGCATGTGGCGCCGCAAGGAGGTAAAGATCAAGACCCCGCGCAAGACGTTCGCGCTCGTCGTCGCGGCGCACAACGAGCATGCCGTCATCGGCCAGCTCGTCGAGAACCTCAAGCAGCTCAACTATCCCAAGGACATGTACGACATCTACGTCATTGCGGACAACTGCTCGGACAACACGGCGGAGATCGCCGAAAAGGCCGGCGCACTCGTACACGTGCGCACGCATCCGACGAAGAAGAGCAAGGGCTACGCCCTGCAGTGGATGTTTGACCGCTTGTTCAAGATGGACAAGCAGTACGATGCCGTCTGCGTCTTCGATGCCGACAACCTCGTGCATCCACAGTTCCTCATGGAGATGAACAACCGCCTCTGCAAGGGCGACAAGGTCATCCAGGGCTACATGGATGCGAAGAACCCGTACGATACCTGGGTGTCGGGCACGTTTGCCATCGCGTTCTGGGTCATCTGCTACATCTCGCATCTCGCGAAGTCGAACATCGGCCTTTCAGCCTGCCTCGGCGGCACGGGCATGTGCTTTGACTCCGAGATCCTCAAGAAGCACGGCTGGCAGGCAACCTGCCTGACGGAGGACATGGAGTTCACGATGAAGTGCATGGCTGAAGGCATCAAGACGAGCTGGGCGCATGACGCCATCATCTACGATGAAAAGCCGCTGACGTTCAAGCAGTCGTGGAATCAGCGCCGCCGCTGGGCGCAGGGCCAGTTCGATGTCGGCAACCGCTTCATCCCGAAGATGCTCAAAGCCGGCTGGAAGCACAAGGACATCCGCATGTGGGATGAATGCATCTACCTCATGCAGCCGCACTTCCTGATGATCTCGACCATCTTCATCGTCATCAGCTACATCCAGCTCGCGTTCCCGCCGTTCTACACGAATATCTACAATTTCATGCCGTCGCAGCTCATGACGGCCATCATGCTCGGCCAGTACATCCTGCCGATGATCATCCTCATCAAGATTCGCGCCAAATGGAAGTCCTGGCTCTACATGCTCCTGTATCCGGTCTTCATCTACTCGTGGATCCCGATCATCTTCCTCGGCTTCATCCACCGCAACGAGCACGAGTGGAGCCATACGCAGCACACGCGCGCCATGAGCATGAACGATATCGTGGGCAACGTCAAGAACACGAAGTCCATCGACAAACAAGAATAAACGCAGCATTGCGTGAAACCTCCCTTGCTTTGCATGAGGGAGGTTTCTTTGCAATCGTTTTCGGGAGGAATTTTTCATGTATACCTTAAAAGTAGAGGGCGCCTTCGAGGCTGCCCACCGCGTCGTCAATTACCCGGGCAAATGCGACCGCCTGCACGGCCACAACTGGCTCGTCGAGGCCGAGGTGCGCGGCACCGAGCTCGATGAACTCGGCATGCTCGTCGATTTCAAGCTCGTCAAGCAGGCGCTCAAGTCGGTCCTCGACCGCTTTGACCACCGCTTTTTAAACGAGCTCGAGCCGTTCGCCTCGGGACTCAACCCGACGGCGGAGAACCTCGCACGCATCATCTTCGAGGAACTCGAGCCGCATGAGGCCTTCGTGCGCGACAGCCATCTTCATGCCATCACCGTCTATGAGACGCCGAAATCCAGCGTGACGTATACGAAGGAGTAAGCGATGCAGGAAAATCTCATTGAAATTTTCTCGTCCATCCAGGGCGAGGGCAAATACGTGGGCTGCCGGCAGGTCTTCGTGCGCTTCGAGGGCTGCAATCTCGACTGCCGCTACTGTGATACGGAGAATGCGCCGGGCAGCCATCCCGTCTGCGAGGTCGAGACGAGTGCCGGCTCGCGCCAGTTCGAGCATGTAAAGAATCCGCTGACGGTCCGCGAGGCCGCCGATGCGATCCGCCGCCTGCTCGAGGCCGTGCCGCATCAGGCCGTGAGCTTCACGGGCGGCGAGCCGCTCCTGCACGGCCCCTTCATCCGCGCGCTCGCGGAGCATCTCGATGCGCCGGTCTTCCTCGAGACGAACGGCACGCTCTACAGGCAGCTCGAGGAAATCCTCGATATCGTCGACATCATCAGCATGGACATCAAGCTGCCGAGCATCGTGCGCGAGCCGCAGTGGGAGGCACACAAGGCGTTCATCCGCCTCGCACGCGAGAAGGACCTCTACATCAAGCTCGTCGTCTCCGCCGAGACGAGCGACGCGGAATTCCACACGGCCGTTGGCATCGTGGCGGAGCTTGCGCCGGAGGTGCCGTTCATCATCCAGCCGGTCACGCCGTACGGCGGCTGCGAGGCGGCTGCCCCCGGGAAGATCCTCACGTATCAGGCGTATGCACTCCAGTATCTCAGGGATGTCCGCGTCATTCCGCAGACGCACAAGATGATCGGCCAGCTCTGAGTCTGAGACAGCCGTGTTGTTTTTGTTTTATTTTATTGAGGGGAAAGAATCGTCATGAAACTTTTGGAAGAGAGAATCAAGCGGGACGGCATCGTGCTGCCGGGCAATGTGCTCAAGGTGGACTCGTTCCTCAATCACCAGATCGACCCGGAATTGTCGCAGGCCATGGGCAGAGAATTTGCGCGCCTGTTTGCAGACGCCCATATCGACCGCGTGCTGACCATCGAGGCGTCGGGCATCGCCATCGGCGTGATGACGGCGCTCGAGATGCACGTGCCGCTCGTCTTTGCGCGCAAGAAGAAATCGGCGCTCATCAATGAGCCCATCTACACGCATCAGGTCTATTCCTACACGAAAAAGGAATACTCGGACGTTCTCGTCTTGCAGAAGTTCCTGCCGGCCGGCGAGAACATCCTGATCATCGACGACTTCCTCGCCAACGGCGAGGCGGCGCTCGGCCTCGCGAAGCTCGTCGAGGAAGCGGGCTCGAAGGTCGCGGGCATCGGCATCGCCATCGAGAAGGCGTTCCAGCCGGGCCATCAGCGCCTGCTCGATAAAGGCTACCACCTCGAAGCGCTCGCGAGCATCGCGTCGCTTGACGATGGCCAGGTCCGTTTCGTCGCGGAAGACTGAGGGGGAAAACATCGTGAATACTGCTGCTGCCGTCCATCCCGTCGATCAGAAACTGCCGTGGGGCAGGACGCTCGTCTACGCCTTCCAGCATGTCCTGGCGATGTACGCCGGTGCCGTGGCCGTGCCGCTCGTGCTCGCCGGGGCCGTCCATCTGACGACGGAAGAACTCATCTATCTCATCAATGCCGATCTCTTCACCTGCGGCATCGCGACCATCGTACAGGCGCTGAGCATCCGCAACTTCATCGGCTCCAAGCTGCCGATCGTGCAGGGCTGTACGTTCACGGCCGTCACGCCGATGATCATCATCGCCAATACGCACGGCGGCGGGGCGGCAGGCCTGCAGGTCGTCTACGGTGCAGCGATTTTTGCCGGCGTGGCCTGCTTCGTCATCAGCAATTTCTTCAGCAAGATGCTGCGCTTCTTCCCGCCGGTCGTCACGGGCTCCGTCATCACGGTCATCGGCCTTTCGCTGATGCCGGTCGCCGTCAACTGGATTGCCGGTGCGAATCCTTCAGCACCTGACTACTGCGACCCGGAGCACATCCTCATGGCAGCCGTCGTGCTCGCCATCATCCTCGTCATCTACCGCGTCTGCCGCGGCTTCCTGCGTCAGATTTCCGTGCTTTTAGGCCTTGTCATCGGCACAATCCTCGCCGATGCGCTCGGCATGGCGGATTTCCACGCCGTAGGGGAGGCGGCAATGCTCGGCATCACGACGCCGTTTGCCTTCGGCTATCCGGTATTTGAACCGGTTTCATGCCTCGCGATGACGCTCGTCATGCTCGTGACGATGGCGGAGACGACGGGTGATATCGTCGCGGTCACGGAGATCGTCGGCAAGCCGATGACGGAGAGCATGCTGACAAAAGCCCTGCGCGCCGATGGCTTCTCGACGGCGCTCGGCGGCATCTTCAACACGTTCCCGTACACGGCCTTCGCGCAGAACATCGGCCTCATCGGCATGACGGGCGTGCGCAGCCGCTACATCGTCGCCGTCTGCGGCGTCATGCTCATGATCCTCGGGCTCTTCCCGAAGATGGCGGCCGTTGTCGCGAGCGTGCCGACGATGGTCCTGGGCGGCGCGGGCCTCGCGATGTTCGGCATGGTGGCCGCCAGCGGCTTTCAGGCACTCTCGAAGGCCGAGCTCCACAAGAAGGGCAACATCATGGTCGTCGCCATCAGCGTGGCCGTCGCGCTGATTCCCATCGGCGTGCCGACGTTCTACAGCAAGTTCCCGACCTGGGTACAGATCATCTGCAACAGCGGCATCACGATTGGCAGCATCACGGCCATCCTCCTGAACCTCCTGCTGCGCGATGCCCCGGAGCCCGACGAGGAGAAATTGCCCTTCCGGAAGTCCAACGAAAAATAAAAGCGCATTAATTCTGCATTAAAATCCATCGCCGCCAAGTGGCGGCCAAGCCCTGTCAGCCCATACCTTCTGCGGCTGGCAGGGCTTTTTTGCAGGTTAAAAAGTGAATGCTGTTCATAATATATTCATTATGCCGTTTACATCCACATCCCGTTCTGCCAGACGAAATGCCTCTACTGCGCCTTTTATCAGCAGGCCAGCCGCCAGCAGGCCGAGGATGCCTACGTCGAGGCGCTGCTCAAGGAAATCGCACATGATGCGAAGCTGGAGCAGATCCGCACGGCCACGATTGACAGTGTGTTCTTCGGCGGCGGCACGCCGACTTCGCTCTCGCCGGCGAACGCGGGCAGACTGCTCGCTGCCGTGAGGGAGCAGTTCCATCTGGCACCGGATGCGGAGGTGACCATGGAAGGCCGCGTCCACGACCTCGTGCCGGAGAAGATCGAGGCGTGGCTCGCCGGCGGCGTCAACCGGATCTCGCTCGGCGTGCAGTCTTTCGACACGGCACTGCGCCGCCGCGTCGGCCGCATCGATGCCAGGGAAGAAGTGTTGCGGCGCCTGGCGCTTCTGCGCCGGGAGGATGTGACGATCATCGCCGACCTCATCTACGGGCTGCCGGGACAGGACCTTGCGTCGTGGCTCGCGGACATCCGGACGCTCGCGGAGGCCGATGTCGACGGCATGGACCTCTACCAGCTCAACATCTTCCCGGGCAGCGATCTCGAGAAGGCCCTGCGCACGGGCCGCGTGCCCGCCTGTGCCGACCTTGCCGGGCAGGCCGACCTTTACCTCGCGGCCCGCGACCAGCTGCTCGCAGAGGGCACGGAGCGCCTGAGCTTCTTCCACTGGCGGCGCCGTCGTCTATCCGTTTGGCTGCGGCGCCGGCGGCAATTTCGGCGGCCTAAGCTTTATGCAGCAGAGGGAACCTTCTGCCTATCAGCAGATGGTATCCCGCGGCGAAAAGCCCATCATGATGATGGCGCATCAGCTGGACGAGCGCGAGCAGCGCCTCTGCGACAGCCTGGTCAGCGACCTGGAGAAGGGCTTCGTCGATTTCCGCCGCCTGACGATGCTCGATTCGCGGCTCGAGGCGCTCGAATATGCGCTATGCGGCCCTTTACCTGCAGGATGAGTGGACGCCGCAGCAAAGATGGCTGCTGATCCCTTCGGTGCGCTGGGATTACAGCGACGTCTTCGGCAGCAAGGTGACGGCGAAAATCGGCAGCACGTACCAGCTCAGCAGGAATACCCGCCTCAAGGCGAACTTCGGCAGTGCTTACCGTGCGCCGACGGCCAGCGAGCTCTACATGGACTGGTCGCACGCAAGCTATGCCTATATCAAGGGCAACCCGGACCTGCGCCCCGAAACGGCGCTGAACTTCGACATCGGCCTCGAAGCCGAGCGTGGACGCACCTCCGGCAAGCTCTCGTATTTCCACAACAAGGTCAAGGACCTCATCGACTACGAATACGAAGGCGTCACATCAGGACTCTATACGTACCGTTATTATAATGTCGACCAGGCCGTCATCCAGGGCCTCGAGGCCGAGGCGAAGCAGCGGCTCGGCGATAAATTCTCGCTGCGCAGCACGTACACGTACCTCGACGCCGTCGACAGCACGACGGATGAACGCCTCGCGAACCGCGCCCGCCACAACGTCAAGCTCATGCTCACCTACGATGATGAAAAGGAAAGCGGCATCACGGCAACGCTCTGGCAGGACTGGCTGCTGAACTACCGCTATGAACTCGGCACGGACAGCGGCGTCACGCACCTCAACACGTTGAATTTCGTCATCAACAAGAAATTCAGGAGCGGTCTGCAGGCGTATTTCGGCGTCGACAACATCTTCGACAAGCGCAGTGTCAATCTCTTCAACGACGGCCGCGTCTGGCGCGGCGGCGTGAAGTACACGTTCTGAGACTCACGCAGCAGGCATCATCCGGATTCGATTGCATAGAAAACGCCCCGCCTGCGAAGGGAATATCCTTCGCGGACGGGGCGTTTCATTTGTTATATGGCTGCGGCAGTCCCGCGTGAGCGGGCTCAGTCGCCGGCGCCCTGCTCAATCTGGCGGATCTCGTCCTTGGAGGCCTGGTCGAGGGCGGCTTCCTGGAAGGCACGGTTGTGCGGGAGGTCGAGGACGAAGCGGTCTGTCTTGTTGATGATGGCGCGGCCGCTGACGAGGTGCAGGTCGAAGACGTGGCCGCCGACCTTGCGCGCGTCATCAATGAAGTGGAAGTGCCAGCCCGGCGTGTTGACGCCGTCGAGGTACTTCGGGAAGTAGAAGCAGACCAGCGTACCGTGGATGGAGTTGAAGCGGAAGCGGTCCTCATCCGTCTGCAGGACCTCGGCGAACGGCTTGAACGGCTCCTGCTGGCGGAGCTCCGTGCGGGCAGCGACGAAGTGGAAGTAGCCGTCGACGCGCATGACGTACATATTGTTGGGGCCGCGGTTCTCGAGATATTCGTCGAGTGCGTGGCGCAGGGCGTCGATGCTCGTCAGCGCATCGAACCGGAGGGAGTCGTTCGTCTCCTCGTCGAGGAAGGCGACGCTGGCGAACGGCGTCGTGTCGTGGGGGCGGGCCTCGATGGCCTTGCCGCCCTTGACGATGCGGTAGCAGTGGCCATCGATGACGACGAGCTCGCCGTCGACGGCATCGAAGGTGCCAAGGCCCGTGTTGCCGTGCGTGAGCAGGTCCTGGACTTCGAGGCAGCCGTAAAAATTGCCCATGACGAGGGCCTGCAGGGTGGAAATCTGGTAGACAGGATTCCGCTGGTCGGAAGGGACGAGGGCAGAAGATGATTCGGGTTTCATGAGCTCCTCCTTGTAGTATGATAGGGGTAAACGATTGCTTATTCGTTAAAGACAATAGCTTGGAGTTATTTCTTTTATATGTAATAATCCCTCTCAATATAAGGGAATATCCGGAAATTGTCAAATAAAATCTGCATATAAAAATATAATGACCTCCTAAAATGGATAAATGTCCATATAAAATATCCGGGCCGGCCGGCGACTTTTCCGCAGAAGACCGGGCGGCCCACTGGACGGCAAAGAATTTTTTGCGTATAATGAATAATAGACTACGTCGTATCAAACGGGGGACTGCCCCGCTGCGAATAGAGGAGGATTTTTTAAATGAAGAGCACGAAACCGATTTATGTCACTGGCCATCGGAACCCGGATACGGATTCCATCTGCTCGGCGATCGGCTACGCCCATCTGAAACAGGCTCTGGGCGAGAATGCAGTACCGGCACGCGCCGGCAAGATCAACGCGGAGACGAAGTACGCGCTGGAGCACTTCAAGGTGGAACAGCCGCTGCTTTTGACGGATCTCTACCCGCGCGTCAAGGACATCACGCTCGACTGCAAGATCGTCGTCCGCCAGCACGATACGCTGCGCCGCCTCGGCGAAGTCATGCGCGAGCATGACCTCAAGTCCGTGCCGGTCACGGACAGCAAGGGCGTGCTCGTCGGCATCGTGACGGTTTCCGACCTCGCAAAACGCTACTTCCAGGAACTCAGCATGCAGCACCTCTCCGAGATGCGCGTGCGCTATCGCGACGTCATCGCCGCGACGGACAGCGAGGTCCTCGTCTCGGGCAATGAGAGCGATTTCATCACGGGCAGCGTCCGCATCGCCGCCGGCTCCATCAAGATGATCCAGGAAGTCATCGAGGAGAACGACATCGTCCTCGTCGGCGACCGCCACGATGAGACACTCATCGATATTGTCAACCAGGGCATTTCCTGCCTGATCGTCACGGGCAGCGGCCGCGTCTCGGCCGATGTCATCGAGGCAGCAGAGGCAAAGCACATGTTCGTGCTCTCGACGCCGTACGATACCTACACGGTCGCACGCCTCATCAACCAGTGCGTGCCAATCCGCCGCATCATGCATCCGGATCCGGTCTGCTTCAAGCCGCTTGACCTCCTCTCCGACATCAAGGGCACGATGGAAGAGACGAACTACCGCAATTATCCGGTCATGGAGAACGGCCGCCTCGTCGGCCTCGTGAGCCGCGACCAGCTCATGCTGCCGGAGCGCGACCGCGTGATCCTCGTCGACCACAACGAGCGCGGCCAGGCCGTAGAGGGCATCGAGGAAGCCAAGATCGTCGAGATCATCGACCATCATCGCCTCGGCGGCGTCCAGACGGGCGAGCCAATCTTCACGCGCGTCGAGCCGGTCGGCTGCACGGCCACGATCGTCTCGAACATGCACTGGGAGCACGATGTGGAGATTCCGCCTTCCATCGCCGGCCTGCTGCTCTCCGCCATCCTCTCCGATACGGTCCTCTTCAAGAGCCCGACGTGCACGCCGCGTGACAAGAAGACGGCCGAGCGCCTCGCTGAGATCGCCGGCGTCGACATCAACGAGTACGGCATGGCCATGCTCAAGGCTGGTTCCGGCATCGGCGACATGACGCCGGCTGAGATCGCCAAGAACGACCTCAAGGAATTCCAGATCGGCGACTACCGCATCATCGTCAGCCAGATCTCCGTCATGGACCCGAAGGAGGTCATGGACCTTGAGCCGCAGCTCATCGAAGCCATGAAGAACATCTGCGAGAAGGAAGGCTTCGACATGAGCCTCGTCATGGTCACGGATATTCTGCAGGAAGCCACGTACCTCTTGTTCGCCGGTTCGCCGCGCACGCTCATCGGCGAGGCCTTCAAGAAGGATGCCAGCGGCACGCACATCTATCTGCCGGGCGTCATGAGCCGCAAGAAGCAGATCATCCCGCCGCTTTCCGAGGCCGTCAAGCGCATCGCCAAGAAGTAAGGCGCAGACCCTGCAATTTCATGCACGACATCAAGCCTTCCCCTGCCTTATCGGGGGAAGGCTTTCCTGTCGCGTACATCGTTTTCAGCATCAAGAGGAACTTAGGAGGAAATTTTGGATATTTTCAGCGGACTGAATCCAGCACAGAAGAAGGCAGTGGAGCACACCGACGGGCCTCTGCTCATCATGGCCGGCGCCGGCTCGGGCAAGACGAAGGTCCTGACCTGCAAGATCGCGAATCTCCTTGCCCAGGGCGTTGCGCCCTACAGCATCCTGGCCATCACCTTCACGAACAAGGCGGCCACGGAGATGCGCGAGCGCGTCGACCGCATGATCGGGGAGAAGGCCAAGGATGTCTGGCTCAGCACGTTCCACTCATTCTGCGCCCGCTTCCTGCGCCGTGAGATCGAGGCGACGGACATCTACAAGCGCAACTTTGTCATCTACGATTCGTCGGACAGCCAGACGGTCATCAAGGAGTGCCTCAAGGAACTCAATCTCGACGACAAGCAGTACACGCCTGCAAGCGTCCAGAACGCGATCTCGAATGCCAAGAACCAGCTCATGGGCCCGAAGGCCATGGAGCGCGACGCCGACACGTTCTTCCAGAAGAAGGTCGCGGAGGTCTACCGTCTCTATGCACAGAAGCTGCGCCTCAACAACGCGCTGGATTTTGATGATCTTCTGATGATCTCGGTGCTGCTGCTCGAGGAGAACGAGGACATCCGCACGAAGTACCAGGGACGCTTCCGCTACATCCTCGTCGACGAGTACCAGGATACGAACGGCGCGCAGTATCAGCTCACGAAGATCCTCGCGGCGCGCCACCACAATCTCTGCGTCGTCGGCGATGCCGACCAGTCCATCTACGGCTGGCGCGGCGCCGACATCCGCAACATCATGGATTTCGAGCAGGATTATCCCGAGGCGAAGGTCATCAAGCTCGAGCAGAATTACCGCTCGACGAAGAACATCCTCGCCGCGGCCAATGCCGTCATCGAGCACAACGTCAACCGCAAGCCCAAGAAGCTCTGGACGGAGAATCCGACGGGCGAGAAGCTGACCTCGTATCAGGCCATGGACGAGCGCGACGAAGCGCAGTTCATCGTGACGACCATCCAGAAGCAGAAGACGATCTTCAATGCCTCGTACGGCGACATGGCCATCCTCTACCGCACGAACGCCCAGTCGCGCGTGCTCGAGGAGACGTTCATGCGCACGGGCATCCCCTACACGATGGTCGGCGGCCTCAAGTTCTACGATCGCAAGGAAATCAAGGACATCCTCGCGTACCTGCGCATCATCTACAATCCGCTCGATACCGTGAGCCTCATGCGCGTCATCAACGTGCCGAAGCGCGGCCTCGGCGCGACGACGCTCGGCAAGCTCAACGCCTATGCCGAGGAACACGAGCTCACGCTCTTCGACGTCATCTCGAATCCCGATGCCCTCGACGAGATTCCGGGCATCACGGCCCGCGTCAAGAAACCGCTCGAGCTCTTCACGACCTTCCTGTTCAACTTCATGAGCACGCATATGAACATGCACCTCGATGACCTCATCGACCGCATCCTCAAGGAATCGGGCTACCTGCGCGAGCTCGAGAGCGAGAGAAAGCCCGAAAATGAGTCGCGCATCGAAAACCTCAAGGAATTCATCGGCGTCGCGCGTGACTTCGAGAAGTCGGAGGAGAACCCGAACCTCGAGACCTTCCTCTCGCAGCTCTCGCTCGTCTCCGACATCGACAACGCCGACATCGAGGACGACCGCGTGACGCTCATGACGCTGCATTCGGCCAAGGGCCTTGAATTCCCAATCGTCTTCATGGTCGGCATGGAGGAGGGGCTCTTCCCGCACGCGCGCACGCTCATGAATCCCGAAGAAATCGAGGAGGAGCGCCGCACCTGCTACGTCGGCATCACGCGCGCCCAGCGCAAGCTCTACCTGACGAATGCCCGCCAGCGCACGATCTACGGCCGCACGAACTCGTATCCGCCCTCGCGCTTCCTCGAGGAGATTCCGGACGAATACGTGGAGCGCCTCGTGCCGCGCGCCAACGCCTACGGCTTTGCCAATGCCAATCATTACGGCGCCCAGCAGCGCTCAGGCTTCATGAGTTTCCGCCCGAGTGCCAGCCAGATGGGGCCGGGCACGCACTTTGCGGGCAAGCCGCAGTCGGCGCTCGAAGCGCTCGAGGCCCTGCAGAAGCGCCAGAATCCCGTACAGCCGGCAGCCGGCGTCATCCGTCCGGATACGAGCATCCGCTGGAAGGTCGGCGACAAGGCACGCCACGGCAAATGGGGCATCGGCACCGTCGTCTCGGTCAAGGGCAGCGGCGAGGAAGTTGAGCTCAAGATCGCGTTCCCGGGGCAGGGCGTCAAGGGCCTCATGCAGAAATACGCGCCAATCGAGAAGGCCTGACAGCAGGCCGTCGTGTGATGTTACGGCAAAGGGGGATTTTTGATGGCAGGAAAGACAGAGGAGGCCGAGCGCCTGCGCGCGCTGCGTGCGCCTGACTTCCAGGACCTTGAGGCGAAGGAGGATATCCGGGAAGTCAAGCGCGGGCTCACGCTTTTGCGCAAGGTCATCCGTTACCACAACAACCGCTATTACAATGAGGACAATCCGGAGATCTCGGACTACGAATACGACCAGCTGATGCTGCGCTTAAAGGCCGTTGAGGCGAAATATCCGGAGCTTGTCACGAAGAATTCGCCGACGCAGATGGTCGGCGGGCAGGCCCGGCGCACGGCCGGCGTGCTCGTCCGGCACGATGTGCCGATGCTCTCGCTGCAGGATGTCTTCTCGAAAGAGGAAATCTTCGCCTTCGTCGCGAGCATGCAGCAGGAGCTCGACGCGCCGGAATTCGTCGTCGAGGAGAAAATCGACGGCCTCTCCATGGCCCTGCGCTATGAGAACGGCGAGCTCGTGCGCGCCATCACGCGCGGCGACGGCATCGTGGAGGGCGAGGACGTCACGGAAAATGCCCGCGTCATCAAGGACGTGCGCCAGCACCTTCGGGACAGGCTGCCGTACTTCGAGATTCGCGGTGAGGTCTACATGGAGAAGGAGGCCTTCGAGGCCGTCAACGCGCGCCAGGAGCTCCTGGGGCTCAAGCCCTTCGCGAACCCGCGCAACTGCGCGGCCGGCACGCTGCGGCAGCTTGACAGCCGCATCACGAAGGAGCGCCATCTCTCGCTCTTCATCTTCAACCTGCAGACGGCCCGCGGGCGCGACTTCCAGACGCATACCGAGGCGTATGACTTCATGAAGGCGCAGGGCATCAAGGTCATCCACAATTACAAGGTCTGCCGCACGGCGGAAGAAGTCTGGCAGGCCATCACGGCCATCGGCGAGAGCCGCGGCAGCCTCGCCTACGACATCGACGGCGCCGTCGTCAAGCTCAACCGCTTCGCCGACCGTGAGAAACTCGGTGCGACGGCCAAGGTGCCGCGCTGGGCCATCGCCTACAAGTACCCGCCGGAGGAAAAGGAAACCGTCATCCGCAACATAGAGCTCTCGGTCGGCCGCACGGGCCGCATCACGCCGACGGCCGTCTTCGACCCGATCCGGCTCTGCGGCACGACGGTCGAGCGGGCGACGCTGCACAACCAGGACTTCATCGACGGGCTCGACGTGCGCCTCGGCGACACCGTGCGCGTCTACAAGTCGGGCGAGATCATCCCGAAGATCAAGGAAGTCGTTAAAGAGAAGCGCCCCGCCGGCACCGAGCCCTTCGTCATCGGCGATACCTGTCCCGTCTGCGGGGCGCCAGCCGTGCGCGAGCCCGACACGTCGGACATCAAGTGCCAGAATCCGAACTGCCCGGCCCAGCTCGAGAGCCACATCCTCAATTTTGTCGGCCGCACGGCCATGGACATCAAGGGCCTCGGCGAGGCCGCCATCCACGTGCTCATCGAGGAAGGCTACATCAGGAACATCGCCGACCTCTACACGCTGCAGGAGAAGCGCGGAGAACTCATCGAGAAGGGTATCATCGGCAAGCAGAAGAACACCGACAAGGTCCTCGCGGCCATCGAGGCGAGCAAAGCGAATGAGCCGCAGCGCCTGCTGACGGGCCTCGGCATCCCGGGCATCGGCCGCACGGCCGCCCGCGAGCTCATGCAGCACTTCGGCTCCATCGACGCGCTGGCCGCGGCCTCCGAGGAGGAGATCCTCGCGGTGCGCGACATGGGCGAGATCAGCGCGAAGGCCATCGCAAGCTATTTCAAGGACCCCGAGGACCAGAAGATCCTCGCCGCCTTCCGCGCTGCCGGCGTCAACTTCACGCAGCGGCAGACAGGTCCCGTCGATGAGCGCCTCGCGGGCAAGACGTTCGTCATCACGGGCACGCTGCCGAGTCTCAGCCGCAAGGATGCCGCCGCGCTCATCGAGAGCCACGGCGGCCGCGTCACGGGCTCCGTCTCGAAGAAGACGGATTACCTCGTGGCCGGCGAAGCCGCCGGCAGCAAGCTCCAGAAGGCACAGGACCTCGGCATCGCCATCCTCGACGAAGCGGGGCTCCAGTCCCTGTGCAGGGAACATCCTTCAGACTGATGACAGGAATTTGAACAGCAGGTATATTCGTGCATTCTGTGCGGACGTGCCTGCTGTTTGTGGTATAATGATGGAAAAGGCCGTAACGGAAGGAGAAGGTGAGGAATATGAAGCAGCAGAAGAGACAGAGAAGAACGGTCATGCGCGGCTGGCGCATCCTGGCGACGGCCATGGCCCTGGAGGCCGGCATGATGTTCGGGGGAGGCGTCATGCCCGCTGCGGCCGCTGAAGCTGAAATCGCGCAGGACACGCAGGCCGCTGAACAGGGGACGGGCTCCCTGCACGGCTACGTCTACACGCACGGCTCGGAGCGCGGCATGAAGATCGCTTCGGCGCCCGATGCCTCGGCAGGCGGCGTGAGCTGGGACCTTGCGGCGCCCAAGCACAAATTCTACGACAAGCCGGCTGACATCTGGCTGATTGATGAAGGCTACGCCCTCGAGAACCTCGGCGACAAGGCGGCGGAGGAATGGTACCGCACGGGCAAGCCTCCTGAGGGGGCGCCCATCTACCATGTGCAGACTGACAAGGAGGGCAAATACGCCTTCCGCGATCTGCCGGCGGGCATGTACTTTCTCATCGTCATCGACAGCTACGGGCGCGATGCCGCGCAGAACCTCACGGAACTCGACGCCAAGAAGCAGCTTTTCGCACGGCTGCCGAACGTCGAGGAATTTGAGATGTTCATCATCGGCTCGCGCAGCTGCCTCGTGCAGAAGGCTCGCATCAAGGCCAGTGAGGATACGGAAATCAAGCCGGGCGTCATCTGAGTATCATGGACATGACAAAAAAGAATCGCTGCGCAGAAGGATAAGTATATCTGTTTGTCGTATATTATGTAGCAATAAGTTCAACAATATGCATCGAGCAGCGTGCACGACAGCCGCAAGATACAGATGAGCAACAGTAGATCTGGTTATGACGGCGACGGCCGCTCCGGCAGGTGATGCATCGCCCGTCTGGCAAGCAAAAAATGGGGGAGTATGTATGAGGAATGATGATTCCTGCCTGGCGGCTGTGCCCGGCGCGTTTTGCCTGATCCGGGCGGATGAATCCGAGCACATTGCCTGGTTCAATGATCTGATGCTCTCCCTCTACCAGTGTGAGACGGCGGAAGAATTCCGGCAGCTCACGGGCGGTCTTTTCCGCGGCATGGTGCTGGCGGAAGGCTACAAATCTCTCGCGGAACAGATGGCGGGCTGGCAGCAGGCAGATTCTCCCGTGCGCTACCTCGACTTTGAGATCTGCACGGCGGCCTCGCACATCCGCCGCGTCGATGCCTACGTCCGCCACATCGAGCGGGACGGGCTGCCCTTCTGGTCGCTCTGCCTCATTGACGCCGGCAGCCGTCAGATTGGCATCGAGTCTGACGAGGCGGAGGGCCTCATGAAGCGCAAAGCCTTCTACCAGGCTGCCTTGCAGCAGTCGGAGAAGGACCGGGCGGAGGGCTGCTTCGGCATCCATTGCCCCGTCTACTTCAACATCACGAATTTCAAGCTCTACAATTCCATGCATGGCTACCAGGCGGGCGACGAAGTGCTGCGCCGCATGGCCAAGGTGCTCAGCCAGTCCCTGCCGGGCGCGCTGATTGCACACCTCGCCGCGGACAGCTTCATCGCCCTGGCCCCTGCTGAACGGCTGACGGAGCGCGTCGAGCAGATCTGCCGGCAGATGAACCGCCTGCTCGATTCCCCGGGGATTGAGGTCAAGTGTGGTCTGCGCTTTTACCGGCGGCAGAACAAATCGCCCGTGATCTCGGCTTTCGACGAGGCGAAGCTGGCCTGCGATGCGGCCAAGAAGGATGCGGGGCGCAGCTGGCTCGTCTACCGCGAGGAAATGGGCCGTCAGCTGCTGTTGAAGAATTACATCCTCACGCATTTTTCCGAGGCCTTGCGCAAGGGGCAGATCCAGATTTACCTGCAGCCCTGCATGCGGGTGCTGACGGGAAAGCTCTGCCACGTCGAGGCCCTGATGCGCTGGGATGATCCGCAGCACGGGCTGCTCTCGCCGGGCGACATCATCCCCGTGCTGGAGGAATCGGGCCTCATCCACGAGCTCGACGCCTTCATGATCGAGAATGCCGTGAAGCTTCTGCACTACCAGCAGGAGAACGACCTGCCGATGCTGCCGATTTCCGTCAACCTGTCCTCGCTGGACTTCTTTGAGATGGATCCGTTCACCATTGTCGAAGCTGCGACGGAGCGGTACGGCATCTCGCATGAATACCTGCACTTCGAGCTGACGGAGACGGCCGTCGTGCGCGATAAGGGCGTACTCCTCCGGGCCATCCAGAAATTCCACCGCGCGGGCTACTGCGTCTGGCTCGACGATTTCGGCAGCGGCTATTCATCCCTGAATGTGCTCAAGGATTATCCGTTCGACATGCTCAAGATCGATATGGTGTTTCTCAAGCGATTCAGCCAGAAAAGCCAGGACATCATCGAATCCATCGTGCGCATGGCCAAGAAAATCGGTATCCACACGCTCGCGGAGGGGGTCGAGACGGAAGCACAGCTGCGCTTCCTGCGCGCCATCGGCTGCGAGCGCATCCAGGGCTATCATTACGGCAAACCCATGACGCCGGAGACGCTGCATGAACGCTGCGAGAAGGGACAGTACGTGCTCGAGACGCGCGCCGAGGCACGGCTCTACAACGAGATCGGCCTCGCGGACATCCCCGCGCATGTGGCCGTCGCCCTCTTCGTCTTCGATGGTGAGAACCCGTCGATGCTCGCGGGCAATGAGTGGTTCTGGAATCATTCCCGGGAGTATGGCGTGCGCGATCTCCGCCAGATGAATCAGGCGCTTCACACCGCGAATCATCCGCTCCGCGTGCGCTTCCTGCAACACCGGCGGAAGGTGGAGCTTTTGGGCCGGCCGCAGACGATGACGTTTGCGGAGCATGAACGGTATTTCCGCGTCACGCTCTCCAGGCTGGCGGCTGACCATCATCTGGCCATCTATCAGGCGCAGTTCCACAATGTCACGATGGAACGCCAGTACTATGCCAAGGTGCGGCGCTTCGACACGATCATGCGCAATCTCTGTCTGATGTATCAGAATGTCTTTTTCCTGAATCTGCAGCAGGATACGTGTGAAGTACTCGTGGGTACGCACAGCTGGCTGGCACCGGATCGGGATATCCATGCGGGCATCCATGACTTCCTGACGGCCTATGCCCGCCGGATGGTCTATCCGACGGACCGGAGCCGCTTCCTGGCGTATGCCAGCGTCAAGTCGTTCCGTCAGACGCTGCTCGCGGAAGGCAGGATGTCCAAGAGCGGCTGCTTCCGCATCCGCCGGCAGGACGGCAATTACGACTGGATGCGCTTCGATGCCGTGCGGATCTACATCAGCGAGCAGAGTATCCTGCTCTGCGTCCAGCCCATGATCCTCGAGCAGATGCCAGGCGCATTGGACTGCCTGAAGCGGATTGCGGATTCTTACGGTTTGTTTGCCGATGCGAAGCTTTCAGAAGGGTGGCGGCGCGATGCCATGCTCTGGCGCAGCTACAGTGTGCAGGACAAGGCCTGCGTGTTCTGGAAGGATTGCGGGCGTCGCTTCCTCGGGGCCAATGCGGCATTCCTGGATTTCTTCGGCTTCAAGGATGTGAGCGAGATCATCGGCAGGACGGATCACGAGCTCGGTCTGCACATACTCGACAGCGCGTTCGTCCTGTCGGAGAAACAGGTCATCGGGGAGGGGAGGCCGCAGTACCGCCAGCTCGGGGAATGCCTCGCGAAGGGCGTCCCGCATGTCATCCGCTCGGATCAGCATCCCTTTTATGAAAAGGGGAAGATATCCGGGCTGATTGGCCGTTTCCAGGAACTTGACGAGTCATTCGATGATTATCGGGAGGCGATACGCGATCAGGAGACGGGCTTCGTCAATTACCGCGGTATGCTCATGGCGGGCATCGAGTTCATCGACAATTACCTGCAGCACGGCGAGGATTTTACGGCTGTCTATTTCTGCGTGCCGGCCATCGACGCAGCCGTGCGCATGTACGGGCAGGCGTTCCGCCGGGAACTTCTGCAGCGCCTCGCCGCAGAGTTCCGTCAGGGCATCGTGCCGGGCAGCGTCGTCGCGCACATCGGCTCGGGACGCTTCCTGTGCTTCCATAAGCTCATCCACGAGCAGAGGCTGCGCGATCGCATCCTCCGGCTCACGAATGCCGTCCACAATATCCGCAATGTCAACGGCTGCCCGTGCACGTTCTACCTGCAGTATGCCGTGGGCTACGGCTCGGAAACGAAGAGCATCGAGGGCCTGCTGCAGCTCCTCGTGACGCGCGCGGAGGCCGCGCGCAAGGACCATCTCGGCGAATCCATCTACATCGGGGACCGCATCGCCTTTGACCGCGAGAAATTCGACCACATGGACGAACGCGTCTACATGTGCGACCCGGAGACGTACGACCTCGTCTACATCAATCAGGCCGTAGTCCGCGACTTCCATCTGCCCGAGGACTTCTCATGTGCGGGCAAGAAATGCTACGAGGTCATCGTGGGCGGCAGGGAGCCGTGTGAGTTCTGCACGAATCACCTGCTGCGGCGCGACAGCTTCTATACCTGGACATACCACAATACACTCTCGGGCATCGACTATCTGCTGCGCGATACGCTCGTGCCGTGGCGCGGCAAGAACTACCGCTTCTCGATGGCCATCAACCTCAACGAATACCTGGCGCGCGACATCGAGAGCAACGAGCTCCTCTACCGCGAGGCCTCGATCAACGATGCCCTGAGCATCGCGCTGAGCGAGGAGGATCCCGACAAGGGCCTGCAGAAGATGCTCTGGAAGATTGGCTCGGAGCTCAATGCCGACCGCATCTCCATCTTCGAGCTCGAGGACGACACGGGCTTCGCCGACAATACGTACGAATGGTGCCGCGCCGGTGTCGAGCCGAAGAAGGCCATGATGCAGCACATCCCGCTCGTGCCGTGCTATCTTTACGATGGCTTCTGCGCGCAGCACATCGTGAAGATTCCCGACTACGAGAAATTCCTTGCAGAGAATCCAGGGGTCGAGCGCTATCTGCCCGATATCCGCCGCTTCATCGCCGTGCCGCTCAAGCTCTCGGAGAAGATCATCGGCCATCTGCAGATCGTCAATCCGAAGCAGGATCTCTTCCAGGCGTCGAGCTATCTCATGATGACGCTGAGCCGCTTCATCGCCATCATGATCCGCAACCGCGACGCCGTGCGCGAGCTCGAACACATGGGCCTGCGCGACCAGATGACGGGGCTCATGAACCGCCGCGGCCTCAACAACTACTTCAACGAATTGCCGAAGGGCATCTCGTGTGCCTTCATCTTCGGCGATGTCAACGGGCTCAAGCGCATGAACGACGAACACGGCCACGAGGCGGGCGACCAGCTCATCAAGACGGTGGCCGGCATCATGCTCAAGGCGCAGCGGGAAGCGGGGGGCGGCCATGTCTTCCGCATGGGCGGCGACGAATTCCTCATGATCGTCGAAGATATCGATGAGATGCGCACGGCTTCGCTCGTCCAGACCATGCGCGAGTCATTTGCTGCGCATCATGTGAGCGTGGCGCTCGGGTCGCTCGTGCTCCTGACGCCCATTCTTGATATGGATGCGGTCATCACGAAGGTCGACCGCGAGATGTACAAGGACAAGGGGCACCGGCACCGGTAAACGGCCGGCCCTGCATAAATAAAATGAGCTCACCCCTGCTCGATAGGGATGAGCTCATTTTATGATATATCAGCTTCTGATATTATGCGCAAATCAGAGGGCACGCTGAACCTTGCCGGAACGCAGGCAGCGCGTGCAGACATTGATACGTTTTACCTCGCCGTCAACAACAGCGCGGACACGCTGGATGTTCGGTTTCCAGGCACGCTTCGTCTTGAGATGGGAATGGCTGACGTTGTTGCCAGACAGCTCACCTTTTGCACAAACTTCGCAAACACTTGCCATGTGTTACACCTCCTTATTTTCTTGCAGAGGCACGGGACCCCTGAACACAATATAAGTATTCTAGCATAATTTCAGGCAGGTTGCAAGTATTTTTCCTTGACACCCTGCCGAAATTTGCCGGTATAGCGCGAAGGCCTGGTATCACTCGGCGCAGGCCGCCTCGAGTTCGTCGAGGCACTGGCGGAATTTCTCGAACGTGATGGCAAAGGGCTCCGTGCTCATCATGTCGACGCCCGCGCGGCGCAGGAGCTCGATGGAGTAGTCGCTGCCGCCGCTCGCGAGGTAGTCGAGGTAGGCCTTTCTCGCGGGCTCGCCTTTCGTGCGCAGATGGTGCGAGAGCGTCATGGCCGCGGCGTAGCCCGTCGCGTACTGATAGACGTAGAACGGGCGGTAGAAATGGGGAATGCGGCTCCACTCGGCTGCGAGCTCCGGGTCGAGCACGACGTCTTCGCCGTAATACGTGCGGTTGAGGTCCATCCAGATGCCCTCGAGCTTGTCGGCCGTCAGGATCTCGCCTTTCTCCACGGCTGCGTGCGTCAAAAGCTCGAACTCGGCGAAGAGCATCTGGCGGAAGACGGTCGTGCGGATCTGCTCGAGGTAGAGGTTGAGGAAGTAGAGGCGCTCGCGGCCCTCGGCGTGCTGCAGCATGTACTCGAGCAGCAGGTTCTCGTTCGTCGTCGAGGCGACCTCGGCGCAGAAGATTGTGTATTCGGAATTGACGAAATCCTGCTTTTGGCTGCTGTACCAGCTGTGCATCGAGTGGCCCATCTCATGCGCGAGCGTGCTCATGGCCTCGTAAGTGTCGTTCCAGCTCATGAGCACGAACGGATGCACGCCGTAAACGCCCCAGGAGTACGCGCCGCTGCGCTTGCCCTGGTTCTCACAGCGGTCGACCCAGCCCGCCTCGAGCCCGGCGAAAAGGTCGTGCTCATACGTCTCGCCGAGCGGCGCGAGGGCTTCCTTCAATATGCCCTTGGCCTGCCCGTACGGGTACGCGGCGGCGGGCCGTTCGACGACCGGCACGTAGAGGTCGTACATGTGGACCTTGTCGAGCTTCAGCAGCTGCTGCTTGATTTTCATGTAGCGGTGGAGCTCGGGCAGGAAGTCGTGCGTCGCGCGGATGGCGGAGTCGTAGACGGAAAGCGGGATGTTGCTGGCATCTAGTGCGGCTTCGCGCATCGTCTCATAGTGGCGCATCTCTGAAAGGAACTGGCTGGCCTTGACCGACGAGCTGTAGAGCGAGGCAAACGTGTTGCGGAAGCTGCGGTACGTCCGGAAGAGTTTCTCGAACGCATCCCTGCGGACCGCGCGGTCCTTCGAGCGCAGGAACGAGGTGTAGCGGCTCTCGGAAAGCGGCGTGAGACTGCCGTCCTCGCCGAGCGTGTCCGGGAATTTGAGATCGGCGTTGACCATGACGGTGTAGGTGTTGCGCGCCGTGCTGCGCAGTTCGCCCGTGCGCGCGAGGAAGGCCTCCTGCTCCGGGCTCAGGATATGCGCCTTCATGCGCAGGAGCTCCTGGAGCCGGAAGGCATACTTCTGGAGCCCCGGCAGGGCAGAGGGGAGGCTTTTGAGCACATCTTCGGGCAGGGCGAGCAGCTCGGGCTCGATGAAGGCCGTGGCGGCCGCGGCCTCGTCGAGCAGCGGCATGACGCTCGCGGCATCCGCCTGGTATTCCTGATTGGCCGTATCGGTATCGGCCATCATGCGCGCCCAGGCAAAGACGGCGGAGAGCGCGATCTCCATCTCATCCTCTTTCGTCAGGCAGTCGAGCAGGGCCTGGGGCTCATGGAGCCTGCCGGCAAAGGCGCGGATGGCGTCGAGCTGGCCGCGGATGCCGTCGCGGGCCTGTGCCCATTCTTCTTTTGTCGCGTAAATATCGGAAAGCTGCCACTTCTCATTGGCCGGGCAGTCCTTGCGGGCGGGAATTGTCTGGTTGTTCATGCAATCCATCCTTTCTGCGGGGCGCATCTTTGCATCCCCGGCTTTCGTGATCGCGGCGCCAAAGCGCCACCACCATTATATCATATTCCAGGCAAAAGGCATGAACACGGCCTCCTCCTGTTTCTTTCGACCGTATGTTTGTTTTTAAGATTGCTTTCTGTTGGATTTTCTTCTATAATGTAAAGTATGATAAAATATCGCAGAACGTGCGAATCGGATTGAACTGTCCGTGGCGGCGGCGTCAGACGCATGCACCGCAGACCATGGATAAATAGGAACGCGAGCAGGTGAACTCCATGAAAATCGATCGTATCAATCGTATTTATGAATTATTAGAACAAGTCCATCACATCTCCATCGATGAACTCTGTGACACCTTCAAGGTTTCCAAGAACACCATCCGTCGGGATATCGCAGAGCTTGACAAGAAGGGGCTCATCCAGAAAGTGTACGGCGGCATCCTGCTGGCCGAGGATGAAGGCGCGGCGGTGGAACCGCTGCTGTCGTCGAAGGGCCGGCATGCTGAGGCGCAGAAGACCATCGCGCGCCTGGCGGCTGAACGCGTGGAGGACGGCGACGTCATCTACATCGATTCGGGTGCGACGGCCATGCAGATGATCCCGTACCTGACGGAATGCCACCATCTGACCATTGTGACGGCCAGCCTGCATGTCATCAATGCGGCTTCGGCCTACCGGGACCTCAACGTCATCGCGACGGGCGGCTCCCTTTTCCTGCCGGCCAAGGCCTTCGTGGGGCCGCAGGTGCGCCGCTGCCTGTCCTGCTACAACATCACGAAGGTCTTCCTGACCAGCTCGGGGATATCCCTCGAGCATGGTGCGACGGATGATTCGCTGCTCGAGTGCGAGGTCAAGCGCTGCCTTATCGAGAAGCCATGCCGCCATTATCTCCTCATCGAGAGCTCGAAGTTCGACGTGGCCTCGCTGAAGGATTACTGTGCGCTCAAGGACCTCGACAGCGTCATCACGGACCGGCTGCCGTCTGAGAAATACCAGTCGTACTTTGAGGAGCACGAGGTGGAACTCATCACGCCGAAGCCAGCAGCGGTCTCTGCGACGTGAATCGGATTGCGGGAAGACAAACAAATGACCTGCTGAAGCACAGCACATGCCTTGTGCCCCGGCAGGTCATTTTTGTGTTCTTTTGTCCCGGCAAATGTCAAGTCTGGAAATTTTTCGTCAGCATGTTACACTAGAGGGAGTCTATTTGCACAGATCGTGAGGGATTGAGATGAAGGTAATCAATTTTTACGGCGGCGCGGCAATCGGCAAGAGCACGATCGCAGCCGATATGTATTCGAAACTCAAGCGCATGGGGTACCGCACGGAACTCGTCGGCGAATTTGCCAAGTGGCTCTGGTATCAGCAGGCGACGGATATCGTCGAGGACCAGCTCTACCTGTTTGCCGAGCAGGCGCACCGCACGCGCACGCTCGCGAAATACGGCGTGGATTTCGCCATCTGCGATTCGCCGCTGCCGCTCAACATCATCTACAACCGCGAGCCGTCGGAGGCGTTTGACACGCTCGTCATGCAGGAATTCAGCCGCTATGAGAATCTCAACTACCTGCTGCGCCGCAACGACGAGTTCCTGGCCGTCGACGGCCGCCCCGAGACGGACCTGCCGCAGGCAAAAGAAAAGGACCAGCAGATCCTGGACGTCCTTGAGAAATACGATGTGCCGTACCGCATCATCTCTCCCTGGGAGACGGACCGGGTCCTGCTGGACCTCAAGATCAAGCGCTGAGGCTCAATACCAGCGCGTCATCGGCAATTCGTTGTTGTTGCCCTTCGTCATGAGCACCTGATGGATGTCGATGTAGCCGATGTAGAACGCTGCCGCGCAGCCGCAGAGGTAGAGATCCCACATGCGCACGAACTCCTCGTTCTTCCAGCCCGCCACCGTGTCGTGGACCTTGAGGAAGTTGTGGTACCAGCACATGAGCGTCTTGTAGTAGTGGCGGCGCAGGCTCTCGACGTCGATGACGCGGAAGTCGGCGTCGTAGGCATCGGCGATGAGTTCGCGCAGCGACGGCAGCGTGCCGCCCGGGAAGATGTACTTGCGGATCCACGGCTCCGAGACGACCTCGTCGTGGCCCGTGATCGTGTGCAGCAGGAAGATGCCGCCGTCCTTCAGCAGGTGGTTGGCCGTCTCCATGTACGTCGCGTAATTCGAACGGCCGACATGCTCCATCATGCCGACGCTGACGATGCGGTCGAATTTGAGGTCCCTGTCTTCAAGGTCGCGGTAATCGACGAGATCGATCGTCACCATGCCTTCGAGGCCCTCCGCCTTGATGCGCTCCTGGCTCTTCTTCCACTGCTCCTTGCTGAGCGTGCAGCCGTAGCCCTTGACGCCGTACTTCTTGGCGGCCTCGATGAGCAGGAAGCCCCAGCCGCAGCCGATGTCAAGCAGCGTCATGCCCTGCTTGAGGTAGAGCTTCTCGAGGATGTAGTCCACCTTGTTGCGCTGGGCCTGCTCGAGCGTATCGTCCTCGTGCTTGAAGTAGGCGCACGAATAACTCATCGTCGGATCGAGCCAGAGCTTGTAGAATTCATTGCCCAGGTCGTAATGGGCGGAAACTTCCTTGGCCTGGTCTTTTTTCTTTTCGGACATGTAGAGGATGCCGCGCAGCCCCTTGCGGTCGAGCGAGAAGCGGTCGGCCTGGTCGAGGAAGGTGCAGAGCATGTGGAAGAGGTCGCCCTGGATCTCGATGTCGCCGCGCATATAGGCCTCGCCGAGCGCGAGCTCCGTGGAGGAGAGGAGTTCACTCTTCGGGATGTCCTTGTGGACGATGACCGTGAACTCCGGCTCACCCTTGCCGATCGTATACGTTTCATCGTGGAGCCTGATGTTGAAGCAGTGCTTGTCGAACTGGTTCAGATAGTGGATTAAAAAATTGTCCATCAGTTTCTTGAATTGCATTGAGAAAACTCCTTTCCTGTATTTCAAATAAGAAGGTAAGAGGGCAATTGCTCTCAAAGACAGCGGCATGGCTATTTCTTGGCTGTCTCTTGCCTATATCTTATCAAAGCATTCGACAATGTGCAGATGAACTCCTCTTTCTTTTTGGAAAAGTTCTCATTTTCTCCGTGAAAAAAGTTTTTCGCTGACAAGGATATATGCTTGACACAAGGGGCATAGTCCGCTATAATAGCCTATGTCAAGCAGAACGCCTTGGCACATAAGAGTTTACAGGCAGGGTGAGGGCAGGATGGAGCAGCTTTTGTATTTGTCAGCGCTATTCGATATATACGGGGCGCTGCTGACAGAAAAGCAGCAGGAATGCCTGAAGATGCATCTCTTTGAGGATTTCTCGCTGTCGGAGATCGGCGAGGCGCTCGGGATATCCCGGCAGGCTGTCTACGACAACATCCATCGTTCGGAAAAGGCCATGGAATCCTACGAGGAGAAGCTCGGGCTCGTCGCGCGCTACCAGAAGGAGCGCCAGGAGCTCGCCGGTATCTTTGATGACGTTGCCGCGCTCCGGACCGCAGCGAATGCCACGGCAGTCGACGCGGTGCTCGGACGCCTTTCGCCGTTGCTTGGGAATGGCCAGGAGGTATGAGTTTTGATTTTTGAAAGTTTATCCGATCGTCTGCAGGCGACGTTCAAGAAACTCCGCGGCCATGGCAAGCTCACGGAGGACGATGTCAATGAGGCCATGCGCGAAGTGCGCATGGCCCTGCTCGAAGCCGATGTCAACTTCAAGGTGGTCAAGGAGTTCATCAAGCGCGTCAAGGAACGCGCGATTGGCCAGGACATCCTCGAAACGCTGACGCCGGCACAGGTCGTCATCAAGATTGTCGATGAGGAGCTCACAAACCTCATGGGCGGCACGCAGAGCCGTCTGAACATCAGCCCGAAGCCGCCGACGGTCATCATGATGGCAGGCCTGCAGGGCGCCGGCAAGACGACGTCGGCGGGCAAGCTCGGCCTTGCGCTCAAGAAGCAGGGCAAGCATCCGCTGCTCGTCGCGGCGGATATCTACCGCCCGGCTGCCGTCACGCAGCTGCAGGTCCTCGGCAAGCAGCTGGGGATCCCGGTGTTCTCGATGCCGGCCGGCACGGACGCCGTGACGATCGCGAAGGACTCGCTGCCGTATGCGCTCTCGCATGCCTGCGATGTCGTCATCATCGATACGGCCGGCCGCCTGCAGATCGACGAAGCCCTCATGCAGGAGCTGCGCGACATCAAGGCCGCCGTTCACCCGCATGAGATCCTGCTCGTCGTCGATGCGATGACGGGCCAGGAATCCGTCAATGTCGCCAAGGCGTTCAACGATTCCCTCGGACTCGACGGCGTCATCATGACGAAGCTCGACGGCGATGCCCGCGGTGGTGCGGCACTCTCCGTCAAGGCCGTCACGGGCGTGCCCATCAAGTTCATCGGCCTCGGCGAGAAGCTCGAGCCGCTCGAGGTGTTCCATCCGGACCGCATGGCTTCGCGCATCCTCGGCATGGGCGATGTGCTCTCCCTCGTCGAGAAGGCGCAGGCCACGTTCGACATGGAAGAAGCCAAGAAGATGGAGAAGAAGCTCCGCAAGGACGAGTTCACGCTCGA
Source organism: Mitsuokella sp. AF33-22 (assembly GCF_003475755.1). Classification (NCBI taxonomy): domain Bacteria; kingdom Bacillati; phylum Bacillota; class Negativicutes; order Selenomonadales; family Selenomonadaceae; genus Mitsuokella; species Mitsuokella sp. AF33-22. The sequence continues at coordinate 121,758 of NZ_QRQA01000004.1, forward strand.
TGATTTCCTCTCCCAGATGCAGCAGGTCAAGAAGCTCGGCTCGCTCGAGAACATCCTCGGCCTGATCCCCGGCATGGGCGGCCTCAAGAAGCAGCTCGCCGGGCAGGACATCGATCTCGACGGCAAGGAAATGCGCCAGATTGAGGCCATCATCAAGTCGATGACCCCGAAGGAGCGCGCCGACATCAGCATCATCAACGGCAGCCGCCGCAAGCGCATCGCCATGGGCTCCGGCACGCGTGTCCAGGACGTCAACAAGCTCTTGAAGCAGTTTGGCGAGATGAAGAAGATGATGAAGAAAATGAAGAAGATGCAGAAGGGCAAGAAGGGCGGTTTTCCGGGCCTCGGTGGCATGGGACTCCCGAAGATGCCGTTCATGCGTTGAATATATCCTGAAACACGAAAGGTGGTGAATTGACATGGCAGTAAAGATTCGTTTGAACCGTATGGGTGCAAAGAAGAATCCGTTCTATCGCATTGTTGTAGCTGACTCCCGCGCTCCGCGTGATGGTCGTTTCATCGAGGTTCTCGGTAACTACGATCCGTCCCAGAATCCGGCAGCAGTTACGGTCGATGAGGACAAGGTTCTCGATTGGATGAACAAAGGCGCTCAGCCGACGGATACCGTCAAGAATCTCCTCAGCAAGCAGGGCATCATGGCTAAGTTTGCTGAAGCAAAGAACGCTAAGAACTGATTGGAGAGGACGACAGCATGAAAGAGCTGGTTGCAGTTATCGCCAAATCCTTAGTGGATCATCCGGAGTCTGTGCAGGCAGAGGAACGTGTTGAGGGCCGCGAGGTCATCGTTTCGCTGCATGTGGCAGAGGATGATATGGGGAAGGTCATCGGCAGGCAGGGCCGTATCGCGAAAGCGATGCGCACCGTTGTCAAAGCCGCGGCCACCCGGGAGAACAAGAAAGTCTCGGTTGAGATTATTTAAAGAAGAGCGGCATTGCCCTCCGCCATGGATCTTCTACGGTGCATGGTGGTGAAGGCATTGCCGCTGTTTTCATATCAGCAGAGAGAGAAGTATCAGCAAAGAAGAAAAGAGGGCAAATTATGGATACGATTTCGCTCAAGATGCCGGTAACCATCAAGGCAAAATTAACGGAGAAACTCAAGACGAAGATGCTCAAGGAACTCACGGAGGGCATCAACCGCGCCGAGCTCGAGATCCAGCAGATTGGCATTCAGGAGAAGCGCGTCATGCAGGAGAATACGCCGGCTGACCCGACGCCGCAGGACATCCAGCGCCTCAACGCCATCCGCCAGCATTTCGAGCAGGAGCGCCAGAAGCGCGCCGAGTACTGCGAGCAGGCCAAGGCACGCAAGGAAGAGACGGAGAAGCTCGTGCTCGGTGCGGAGATTGTGCAGGGTACGCTCGAGCGCCAGGTGGAGGTCCATGTGGGCGACAACATGCGCGAGCTCATGAATGTGGAAGTGCTGGTGGAAGATGACAAGATTATCGCCATCCGCGGCTGACAAGAAAAAGAAGCGGGCTATGGCGGGCCGCATCACCATCGGCAAGGTGGGTGCGGCGCACGGCATCCACGGCGAGATGCGCATCATCCCGCTGACGGATTTCGTCGAGCGCTTTGCGTCCATGAAGGAAGTCATGGTCGGCGATGAACTGCTGCACATCGAGAGCTGCAAGTACCACAAGCAGTTCGTGCTGCTGAAGTTCCGCGAGTACCCCGTGCGCGAGGAGGCCATGCAGCTGACGGGACGTCTCCTTACGATCGACCGCAGCGAGGCGGCGCCGCTTGAAGAGGGTGAGTTCTACACCTTCGACATCATCGGCCTGACGGTCTATGACGAGGCGGGCAGGGAGCTCGGCACGGTCGAGAACGTGCTCCGGACGGGCAGCAACGACGTCTATCAGGCGCGCACGCCGGACGGCGGGGAGCTCCTGATCCCGGCGCTCAAGGCCGTGGTCAAAGCCATCGATATCCCGGGCGGCCGCATGGTCGTCGCGATGCCGGAGGCGACGGACGATGCGCATTGACATGGTCACGCTGTTCCCCGACATGTTTGCGGGGCCGTTCGGCGAGAGCATCACGAAGCGCGCGGTGGACAAGGGCATCCTCGACATCCACTTCACGAATTTCCGCGATTACTCCTTCGACAAGCACAGGCATGTCGACGATTCGCCGTTCGGCGGCGGCGCCGGCATGGTCCTGAAGCCCGAGCCCCTTTACCGGGCCGTGCGCGATGTGCTCGCGAAGACGCCGGAGCACGAGGGCAGCCGCCGCGTGCTCATCATGGATCCGTCGGGGCCTGTCTTTAACCAGCAGAAGGCCAAGGAACTCGCGGGCTGCAGCCAGCTCGTCTTCATCTGCGGCCATTACGAGGGCTTTGACGAACGCATCTACCGCCTGGCCGACGAGGCCATCTCCATCGGCGATTTCGTGCTGACGGGCGGCGAGCTGCCGGCCATGGTCATCACCGACGCCGTCTCACGCATGCTGCCGGGCGTGCTCGGCGATGAGGATTCGGCGCCGACGGACTCGTTCTACGACGGCCTGCTGGGCTTCCCGCAGTACACGCGCCCGCGCGATTTCGAGGGCATGGAGGTGCCGGAGGTCCTGCTCTCGGGCGACCACGCGAAGATCCGCCAGTGGCGCCGCGAGCAGTCCCTGCGGAAAACACTCGCGAAGCGCCCGGACCTGCTGAAGGACGTCGAGCTCAGCGAGAAGGAGCAGCAGTTCCTCGCGGAGCTTTCGTCGCAGATGCAAGTCGAATGAGTCCACGGATCAAAGCAAAATCAGAATGAACACTGCTTTTGTCACCGGACAGGAGGAATCAGGTGTCTGGGAGTTGTCGCAGGTACGGCGTGCACGGCATGCCATAAGACAATTCCCGGGCACCTTTGTTTTTGTTGGGAGGAAATCATCATGATTCAGACGCGCATTCAGCAGGGGCTGCCGCAGGACGCCAGGGCGATCCGGCAGGAGGTATTCATGCAGGAACAGGGCTTTCAGCAGGAATTCGACGAGGTGGACCGGACGGCCTGGCACCTGGTCCTCTATCAGGAGGGCGAGGCTGTGGGCTGCTGCCGCTTTTTCCACACGGATGAATCGGACGCCTATACCCTGGGGCGCCTGGCCGTGCGCAGGGCCTGCCGGGGACGCCATTACGGAGAGCGGATCGTGCAGGAGGTGGAAGACTGGCTGCGCCGCCACCGTGTGAGCAGACTCGTCCTTTCTGCGCAAGTCCAGGCAAGGCCATTTTACGAGAGGCTCGGCTACCGGGCCTCGGGCGAGGAATACCTCGATGAACATTGCCCGCACATCCACATGGAAAAGGAACTTCTTGGGGCCCATCTGTCATAAATGCCACGATAAAGAGATCGGCATTTTCACGTGCTCTTTCTTTTCGTCATCGTATCTCGTATACTATAAATATAAGGATTTTTTGGAAAAGGGGGAGCCATCATGCAGGGACTGCCAATCGGTATGGATGATTTTGCCAAAGTCCGCAAGAGAAATTATTATTTTGTCGACAAGACCATGGCGATACGTGATTTTCTGGACAATCATGGAGAAGTCCTGCTGCTGACACGGCCGCGCCGCTTTGGCAAGACACTGTTCCTGTCCATGTTCTATTACTTTTTTGCTGCCGCGCATGGAAAAGAGCATCGGGAACTCTTTCGCGGCCTGGCTATCGAGGCAGCTGGCGAGCGATACATGGAAGAGCAGGGGACACGCTGCGTTCTTTTCCTGACCTTGAAGGATATCAAGCACAGGAACTGGCCGGATATGCTGGCGAAGTTCCGCTTTCTGCTCAGCGATCTCTATGACCAATACGCCTATCTGATGGAGGCTTCCATTTTTTCGCAGGCTGAGCGCCGCTATTTTCAGCGTGTCCACGACGGACTGGCGTCGCCCGTCGAGATGGAAGAAGCTCTGCGGCGCCTGATGGACATGATGAAACGCTATCATCATCAGCCCGTGGTCCTCTTGCTCGATGAGTACGATATCCCGGTACAACAGGCCTGGGAGCACGGCTTTTATGAAGACTGCATGGCATTCATGCGGAATTTCCTCAGTGCTGCCCTCAAAACGAATCCGTCTTTGGATTTTGCCGTATTGACGGGCGTATGGCGAATCGCGAAGGAAAGCATCTTCAGCGGCCTTAACAATCTTGAAGTCAGCAGCGTCATCAACGGGACGTATGCCGACTGGATCGGCTTCACGCCGGAAGAGGTGCGCGCGCTGGCTCATACACAGCAGCAGGATGCAGCGCTGCCTGTTCTCCACGACTGGTATGACGGCTACCGTTTTGGTGAGCAGGAAATCTATAATCCATGGTCGGTCCTCTGCTTCTTCAAGGAGCAGGGGCAGCCCCAGCCTTACTGGGCGCATACATCGGGAAATGCCTTGCTGAGCGAGTTGCTCAAGCAGACGGACCCCGTACAAGAAGAGAATCTGCTGCGTCTCATTCAGGGGCATACGGTAACGGCAGTCTTGACGGAATATACGATTTATCCGGAATTGGCCGATAATCCCGATGCCCTGTATACCATCCTGCTGCTGACGGGGTATCTGAAGATTGTTTCCCGCCGGCTCATCGTCGATACATGGGTCTACGTGCTGGCTATTCCCAACCGGGAAGTACGCAGTATCTACCGCAGTGAGATTTTGAGCCGCCTGAGTCCGGGGCGGACGACATCGTATCTGATGACAACCATGGAAAGCCTCATGGCGGGAAACGCTCAGGCATTTGCCCGTGGACTGCAGGAAATCCTGATGAAGGTAGCCAGTGTATACGATACGGCGAACCGGGAGGCTTTTTACCATGGCTTGCTGCTGGGGATGACGACGCTTCTTGTCCCCGAATATGAAGTCAAGTCAAACAGGGAAAGCGGCCTGGGCCGATACGACCTGGCCATCTATCCGACGCATAAGGGACAGTGTGGCGTTATCCTCGAATTCAAAGCGGCTGGTTCTCCTGCTGAACTCCTGTCAAAAGCACAGGAAGCACGTCACCAGATTGATGAAAAAGATTATGAGGCAGATTTTCGGATACGAGGCATCCATAAGGTACTGAAGTACGGCATTGCGTTTTGCGGCAAGCAGGTCGTCCTGGTGTAACGGCAGTATGGGGATTCCAGAAGAAAAAAGCGGTCCGCCGGCTCGTTTGAGTCGAGGGACCGCTTTTGACTGCTTTTGATTATTTGAAGACTTTGCAGCCGAAGCCGCTGTGGTCGGTGAAGCATTTGTTGCACGAGACGCATTTTGCTTTCCTGGTGTCGCCGCTGAGCCATCTGGCGACGAGATTGGGCTCGCAGATTAAGGGGCGGCTCATGGAGATGGCGGCCAGGCTGCCTTCGTTCAGGACGGCTTCGATGCCTTCGATGGTGCGGTAGCCGCCGACGCTGATGACGGGGATGCTGACGCTGGCGGCGATCTTCAGGGCGCCCTGCGTGAAGGTGCCGGCGGTCGGGCTTTTCGGCCGCTGGAAGGGCAGGGAGTCCATGGATTCAGCGAGGCCGGTGCTGATCTCGATGGCGTTGATACCGAGCGCTTCGAGCTGCTGGCAGACGAAGCGGCATTCGTCGCCGGTGAGGCCGGGCTGGATGAGGTCTTCGTAGTTGATCTTGATCAGCACGGGGAAGTCCTCGCCGACGTGTGCGCGGACGCTCGCATAGACTTCTTTCACGATGCGGCAGCGGTTCTCGATGCTGCCGCCGTATTCATCCTCGCGCTTGTTGAAATAGGGGCTGAGGAACTCGCTGAGCAGGTAGCCATGCGCCGCGTGGATCTCGACGGCGTCGGCGCCGCTCGCCTTGCAGACGGCGGCGGCCGTGCCGAAGTCCTCGACGACGCGCGCAATTTCTTCTTTCGTCATGGCCGTTGCGACGTTGCCGGCGGCGTCCGCATGGTCAGACGGGCAATAGGGATGCTCCCGCGTCTCGAGGACGACGACCCTCGCGCCGCACTGGCCGAGCTGCACGGCGATCTTCGCGCCGTACTGGTGGACGCTATCGGCAATCTTCCGGAACTCCGTGCCAAACGTCTTGCCGTAGATTCGGGTCATGCCGGGATAGGCGCAGGAGTTCGGACCGACGCCCATCATGCCGGTGATGATCAGGCCGACGCCGCCTTTCGCGAGGTCGGTGTAGACGTTGCCCAGCAGGTCATTCATCTCGCCGTCGTCGGCGCCGCCGGCCTCCAGGGTGGCGCTGCGCACGATGCGGTTCTTCAGCTGCAGGGTGCCGATGCGGATGGGGTCTGAGATCTTTTTCAAGGTAGATGCTCCTCTCTGTCAGTCGAGTGTGATGCGGCGGGGAAAATCAAAGCCCGAAGGCGTAGCCAGTGAGGGCCATGGAGCCGAGAGTGCGGACATTGTTGAAGATGTACGGGGACTCGCCTTCGGCGGCGCCGAGGATGTAGAGAAGCGGCAGGAAGTGGTCGGGCGTCGGGACGGCGTAGTCGGCGTCAGGGCAGCGCTGGAAGTCGATGACGGCTTCGTCCGCGCGCGCTTCGATGGCCGACTTGATGGCCTCGTCGAAGCGGTCGGCGGCAGGATTCCCGTGCTCGTTCTCCCATTCGACGAGGCGCAGGTTGTGGACGACGTTGCCGCTGCCCATGATGAGATAGCCCTTCTCGCGAAGCACGGCGAGCTTTTGGCCGAGCTCGTACGACTGGCGCGTATCCATGAGGCCGTTGACGGAGAGCTGGACGACGGGGATGTCGGCCCTGGGGAAGATGTGGACGAGGATGCTCCAGGCGCCGTGATCGATGCCCCAGCTGTCGTCGACTTCGACGCCATCGCCGAGCAGGTCTGTGACTTCTTTTGTCAGGTCAGCGCAGCCTGCGGGCTCGTAATTGAGCTCGTAGAGCTCCTTGGGGAAGCCGTACATGTCGTAGACCTGACGCGGCTTTGCGGCGCTCTGCACGAGCGTGCCGCGCGTGTACCAGTGTGCGGAGATCATCAGGATGGCCTTGGGGCGGCCAAAGCGTTTCAGGATGGTCTGGCCGAGTTCTTTATACGTTGCCGTCAAGTCGTTGTGTTCAAGTGCGATCATCGGGCTGCCGTGCCCGACGAAAATCGCCGGCATGCGCGTTTTCTGCTGTTCCATGTCAATTCCTCATTTCTTTTTGGCTTTATTTCACATCGTATCGGAATAAGAGGTATATTTTTTTTACTAGATATCTTGTTTATATTATATGTATCCTCTATAATGAGAACAAGAACGATATTTAACTTGACCCGGTATAAAATGCTTGCGTAATGGAGGTTTTTCGCTATGAAGAAGGTTGATTCGGAATTGTTCGGCGTCTGTCCGTTCGTGACGTCGCAGAAGGTCCTGCAGGGAAAGTGGGCCATTCTCGTGCTGCATGAGCTCAGCCAGGGCACGAAGCGCTTCAATGAGCTTGAGCGTGCGATCAAGATCACGCACGCTTCGCTTTCCGCGCAGCTCAAGTATCTCGAGCGCGAGGGCATTGTGAGCCGCACGGTCTACCCCGAGGTACCGCCGCGCGTCGAATATAGCCTGACGGCCATCGGCCGGCAGTTCCGCCCGGTCCTCGCAAGCATCGAGGCCTGGGGCAATTCCTACATCGAGTATCTGCACGCCAACCGCTGACAAGACCGTGCGTGCCTGACGCCCAAGGACCTCTTCCACCGCTGGCGCGGTCCCCCTTCTCCCTGCGGGCTACGACGTTGGACAGGGCTTGCCATTTGTTTCGCTTGAATGCCGCACGCCCAAGGACCTCTTCCACCGCTGACGCGGTCCCCCTTCTCCCTGCGGGGAGAAGGCTATGGGCTCGTGGTCTTCGGCAGAATATACGAGCGTACAAAGCGCAGCCTTCCCCGCGCACGGGGAAGGTGCCCCGAAGGGGCGGAAGAGGTCCATGGCCTTGCGGGCACTAATGCGACTTGACTGCAAACACCAGCGAGCGGCATAGCCCTGCGCACAGGCGCGAAGCGGAGAAGGTGATGGAAGAGGTCCATGGTCTGGCTTTATCTTAGGCGTTGCGCTTCCTGGCCGGCAGCAGGAAGGTGGCGCCGGCGCAGATGGCGGCGAGCAGTACGAGCAGGCCCATGACGGCGGTGATGCCGTAGATGTCAGCGTAGCGGCCGAGGGCGGGGGCGATGACGCCGCCGATGCTCATGGAGATGCCGAGCGTGACGCCGGAGGCAAAGCCGATGTTCTTGGCGAGGTATTCCTGGCCGATGACGACGAAGGAGGAGTACGGCGCGAGCATGGCGAAGCTCAGTGGCAGCAGCATGGCGTAGACGGCGTAGATGCTGCCGGAGAAGACGGCGATGGCGAGGAAGGGGACGAGCAGGAAGTTGCCGAGGCGCAGCGTCCTGCGGTAACCGTGGCGGTCGGCGAACCAGCCGCCGAAGAGCGTGGCGGCGACGCCGGCGATGCTGATGATGGAAAGCGTCATCGAGCCGATGGCCTCACTCGTGCCGAGTGCCTGGATGCAGAAGAGCGGCAGGAAGCTCGATATGCCCGTGAAGACCGTTGAGCGGAAGAGGATGACGACGAAGAGACGCCCAAAGGCATGCCAGTCATTGACGGCAGGCTGACCGGCGTCTTTTGACTCTGCCGCGGCCTTTTCCTGCGCCTTTTGCTGGTTGGCGGCAATGGCACGGCGCAGATGAGGGATGGCCAGCAGGAGCAGGAGGCTCATGGCGATGGCCGTGATGCCGTAGAAGGCCAGACCGTGCATGCCGAAGGTCGTGACGAGGAAGACGGCGAGCAGCGGGCCGAAACCGAAGCCGCCGTTGCCGCCGACGCTGAAGATGCTCATGCCCTTGCCGCGTGCCCCCTGTGAGACGCCGTTGACGCAGCGGGCCGCCTCCGGATGGAAGATGGAGGTCGCGATGCCCATGACGGTGACGGCGGCAAAGATCAGCCAGTAATCGGTGACAAAGCCGGTGAGCGCCAGCGAGGTCCCCGCGAAAAAGACGCCGACGGCCATGAACCACTGGCGCGAGCCTTTGTCCGCGAGCCAGCCGAACAGAGGCTGGATGATGGAACTCAGGAAGGAAGACGCGAACATGAGACCGGCAATCGCCGTGTAATCCATGCCGTAAAAGCTGACGAAGAAGGGCAGCAGGGCGGGCAGGGAGCCCGTGTTGATGTCGTTGCTCAGATGAGCAGCGGCGAGCAGATAGAGATATTTCTTGTTCAGAGGATCAGGTCCTTTCGCATGATGAGTGGATGTTTTTATTTTCGCCGGATGTTACCGGCGAAGCTTTTTCCAGCCGAGGTAGAAGTGGGCGGCGAGAAAGAAGGCCATGCCGATGAGGAAGAGGCCGGCGGCGACAGGCGTGGAGGTGCGTCCCCAGGCGGCTTCGCCGAAGGTCATCGTGCCGGCGACGTTGACCATGACGAGGAACAGGAACGCCTTTAGCCTGTAGAGACGCTGCAGGCGGCCGAGACGCTGCAGGGCCAGCGTGAAGAGCGTGAAGCCGAAGGTCTGGATGATGGCGTAGGCAAAGACATGGGCAATGGTCAGAAGCATGAGCGAACCTCCTGGAGGAAATCGTGATACATGGCGGCGTCCATCAGGTCGGGCAGCTGCCGTTCGTAGGTGCGGCCCGAGAAGCCCCGATGGGGCAGTGCGACAAAATGGCAGGTGTCCGGGACGATGGGCGCGTAGAGCGGGTCGGCGATGACGAGGCGGGCGTCCCGGAGGCGCGGCCGCAGCTCGTCTTCATCGCAGAGCAGCAGCGTGCCGGCAGCGAGGATCTCCCGGTCCGTCTCGACGGGGACGATGGCCGTGAAGGCCTGGCCAGCCGCCTGTGCAAGCGCATGAGCCAGGGACTGGGCAAAGATGGTTTCCCCGATGATGCAGCAGGGAGCAGGAGATGTCTCCTGCTTTTTTTGTATGCCCGGTTTATCCCCGCCGTGTGGCCAGAGCGCGCCGGAAAGCGGAGCCTGGCAGGTCTTGAGCGCTGCTGAGAGGACTTCGCCGGCCGCGCCAAAGGGAGCACCGCAGACGTAGGGAATGCCGGCTTTCTCATAGAGCAGGTGCGCGGCGCCGAGGCCGCCGTAACTCATGACGAGGCTGCAGTCGGCATTGCTTGCGGACGCCGCGATCTCCTCGAGGCTGCTGCCCATGGCCCAGCAAGCCTCGAGCGTGAAGCCGTTTTGTGCGAGCCATTTCGCCGCCGAGGCGGGGGCCGTCGCGGCGCCGTAATCGAGCGGCGTGAGGCCGAGCAGGTTGATCCTGCGGTTGACGGTGCCTGCTTTACGGGCAGGCTTTGGCAAAAGATTCCTGCCGGAAGGAGACGCCGCACCCTTTCCAAGTGCCCAGGCCGCCAGATGCTCGAGGGCCAGATAGATGCCGCGCTCGTAGTAATGCATGCTGTTGGTCGGCAGCGTGAACGCGGGGATGCCCGTCTTTTTTTCGAGGATGCGGCAGATGGCCCGGCAGTCGGTGCCGATGAGATGCGCAATTTGCGAGGGAATCAGGCAGATGAAGCGGGGCTGCTGCTGGCGTGCGGCCGTGACGATTTCCTCAATGAGGCGGTGGTCGTCGCCGAGCACGGCATCGCGCTCCGTCATGGCGGAGACGTAGATGAGGCTGTCGTGGTCGTACCAGCGCGGCTCGTCGTGCGTCGTATACGTGGAGTTGCAGCCCGACGGGTCGTGGATGACGATCATGCCGCCGAGCTCAAAGAGGGCCGAGCAGACGCCGAATGTATCGGCGGAGTACGTAGATAAGATATGGGCAACTTGTTTCATAGGATTGAGGGACCTCCCCAGGCCTTGGGACTGACGGCGGCACGGATGTCCTGCGGATGATGGCAGGCTTCCGCCATGAGACGCGCAAGCTCCGTGACAGCCGCGAAGCCCCAGCTGCCGCTGCCCTCGACGTAGTTGACAAAATACGGCGTACTGCAGAAATACGCGGCCTTCTGCCCGAGGGCCAGCGTGCGGCCGTCCGCTTTGCGCGGCAGGATCCGCATGTCGGGATTTTTCGTCGCGAAGAGCTCGATTGCACCCGCATGCTGCTGCAGCCAGAGGAAATCCGCTTCTTCCTCTGGCAAAAAGGCATCGCTGTAGAGCCGCGTGACATGGAACCCCTGCTCGACGAGCAGGCGCGCGAGATTCAGCGGCCGGAACGTGAAGGTGAGGTCAAGCGCGACGGGCCGCGTGCCGACGACGGCTCTGGCGGCCTGCAGGGCCTGCTCGGCCCGCTTTTGCCAGAGACGGATGTCCAGACGGGATGCTTCCCGCTGCGTTTCGGTGAAGTCCAGGCGCGACAGCAGGGCCTGCAGGGCAGTTTCGATGTCGGCGGCGCGCCAGACCTGCGGCAGGTAGAGGAAATCCTGTCCCAGTCGCTTCTTGAGTTCCCGGACGGCGGGAAGGCTGAAGGGATTCGTGTAGAGGTTGAGGCAGGAGCCGCCCATCTGGAGGAAGTCGTCGTAGGCGCTATAGCGCGTCATGTCGCGCAGCAGCCAGCCGCCCTGCTGGAGCAGCCGGGCAAAATCGCTCTGCGGGTCCGTCTTCAGATTGCTGCCGATGATGTTGGCTGTCCGCGGCGTCTTTGCCTGCGGCGGCAGCAGGCGGGAGATCGCGCGGCGCAGCCGCTCCTCCGGCGTCAGGCTCTTCGTCTGGCGGATGGGATCCATGAAGCATTCGGCAAAATCCACCTGCGGGAAGCGCTCGCGCAGGGTCTTGTAGACGTAGCGCAGGTCGCAGCCGAGGAAGTGGTGGACGCAGGCCGGGAAGAGCAGCACGGCGCGAGGAAGCTGCGGGAGGTTCTGCAGGATGTCTGTGACGCCTTGGATGAGCAGCTGCTCGTTGTCGGTCTGCACGAGGTCGCGTTCCTTGAGCTCGATGGAGGAGAACCGGTCCATGAGGCCCATCTCGGCCGCCGTCAGTACGACGCCGCGCAGGCAGCCGGAGGCACATGCGAAGATCTGGTGGCTTTCCGGGAGCGTCATGCCCGTATGGACGATGTTCCAGGTGCCGCGGCAGGCCGGCGAGTATTCAAGTTCATGGGGAAAGGGTGCGGGAAAGCTGGCATCCCGCAGCAGCAGGCAGGCGCGCGAGGGCCGGTCGTGGATTCGTTGCAGCAAAAAATCACCTCGTTCAGTCCCCTCATTCAAAGAGAGGTATCAGCAGATGCGCGGCAGGAGCTCGCCGCCGGGCTCCGGCAGAAGCGTTCTCGTGCCGAGCTCCGTCTCGACGATGACGCTGCCGGCCGGGTCATCCGTGATTTCCCCGATGATGGCGGCACTTGTTCCGTAGGGAGACTGCCGGAGCACGGCGAGAAGCTGCGGCGCGATTTTCTGCGGCGCCACGATCACGAGACGCCCTTCGCAGGCAAGATAGAGGGGCTCGAGGCCGAGCATGCCGCAGACGCCTTTGACGGCGGGATCGACGGGGATGGCGGCGGACTTGAGGCGCACGCCGACCTGGCTCTCGCGGGCAATCTCGTAGAGGACGGTGCCGACGCCGCCGCGCGTGGCATCGCGGATCGTGTGGATGGCCTTCTTGTCTTCCATGGCGTCGAAAAGCTGCTGGACCATCTTTGCGAGCGGCGCGCAGTCGCTCGTCACATCGGCTTCGATGCCGAAATCCTCGCGCGCGAGCAGAATGGCGCAGCCGTGGCGGCCGATATCGCCCGTGACGAGGACGGCATCGCCGGGACGCGCCCGGCTGCCGCTCGGGGCAGCACCCGGCAGCACTTCACCGATGCCGGTCGTCGTGATGAAGATGTGGTCGACCTGGCCGCGGCCTGCGACCTTCGTATCGCCTGCGACGATGCGCACGCCGGCTTCTTCTGCCGTCTTGGCCATGGCGGCGGCGATAGCCTTGAGGTCTTCGATGGCGAAGCCCTCCTCAATCTGGAAGGCGCAGGAGAGGTAGCGGGGTACGGCGCCCATGCAGGCGAGGTCGTTGACCGTGCCGCAGATGCTGAGCTTGCCGATGTTGCCGCCCGGGAAACGCCAGGGCGAGACGATGAAGCCGTCGGTCGTGAAGGCCGCGCGCGTGCTGCCGAGCGGCAGCACGGCGGCGTCGTCGGCCGTGAAATCCGGGTTGCGGAAATGATGCGCAAAGACCGTATCGATGAGGGCAGCCGTCTGGCGGCCGCCGGCACCGTGTGCAAGCGTGATGGTATCGGACATGGCGGGATTCCTTCTTCCTGTAAGCTGCTGAGTTGCAAAGGGTATCGTGTATTATTGCAGATTGATTGTCGCGTACTGATAGTAGGCCGAGCAGGCGCCTTCGCGCGACACCATGCAGGCGCCGACGGGGTGCGCGGGCGTGCAGAGCCTGCCGTAGAGCGGGCATTTTGTCGGCAGGCACTTGCCCTGCAGGACCTCGCCGCAGCGGCAGGCCGGGTTGGCCTGGCTGTGGAGCTCCGGGATGGCGTAACGCTTCCTCGCGTCGAAGCGGGCATAGGCCGCGCGCAGTGCCAGGCCGCTGTCCTTCATGACGCCGAGGCCGCGCCACTCCGCATCGCAGGGCTCCATATACGTCTGGACGAGCTTCCGGGCGGCCGGGCTGCCATCCGGCGTGACGACGCGCGGGTAGCAGTTGACGAAAAACGGCTGCTGCTGCCGGCTTTTCTCGACGATGACGGCAAGCGCCGTTAAGAGCTCGCTGGCCGTGAAGCCCGCAACGACGCCCGAGATGCCCCGGCTCGTGAGCGCGGCAATCCTTTTCGTGCCCGTGATCGCGCAGACATGGCCGGGATACAGATAGGCGTCGCAGCTTTTGCTCATGGAAAGATACGCGGCGTCCATGGTCTTGTTGGCCGTCAGCAGCGTGAAATTCGTGAGGTCCAGGGCCTCGGCGCGCCGGACGGCCAGGCAGGCAGCCGGCGTCGTCGTCTCGAAGCCGACGGCGAGGAAGGCGACATCTTCCGCGGGATGCTCCTGCGCATACGTCACGGCATCGAGCGGCGTGTAGACGACCTGCACGCGCCCTCCTCTGGCGCGCGCTTCGCCGAGATTTTCCCTTGTGCCCGGCACGCGCACGAGATCGCCGAATGTGCAGATGGTCACGTGCCGCTCAAGCGCGAGATAGAGGGCCTCGTCGATGAAGCGCACGGGCGTGACGCAGACGGGGCAGCCGGGCCCCGAGATCAGCGTGATATCGGGCGGCAGCAGCTGGCGCAGCCCGAGGCGGAAGATCTCATGCGTATGCGTGCCGCAGACTTCCATGATGCGCAGCTTTTTTCCCTGGTAGCCCGTGACGATGGCGCGGGCCTTGGCGATGGCTTCGTTTTTCTTCATGACAGGGACTCCAGGACCGAGGCGCTTTCTTCCTCGTCGTCGGCCGTGATCTTGGCGATGGCGAGGCCCGCGTGGACCATGACGTAATCGCCGGGGTCAACGGTGTCGAGGAGTTCGGCGGAGACTTCGCGGCGTGCGCCGGAGGCATCGACAATGGCCATGCCGTCCTTGACGCGGATGACCTTGGCTGGCAAACCTACACACATGATGATGACTTCCTTCCTAAGATAGACAATGATGATCAATCGTGACAGCCCCCGCAAAACGAGCTGCCATAGAGCAGGGGAGCTGCTCATGACGGCCTGGCCGCAGGAGCCTCCCGGGCCGCCAAATGGAAGCTGGCCGCGGCCGCCTGACCGAGGCAGATGCCGCCGTCGTTTGGCGGGATCAGGCTGTGCAGCAGCACGGTGAAGCCCTGCGCCTCAAGCCGTGCCTTCGTCAGGCGCAGCAGCAGCAGATTCTGGAAGACGCCGCCGCTCAGCGCGACGGCCGCAAGGCCCGTCTTTTCGCGGGCTTCCTCACAGCCGTGCACGATGAGCCGGGCGAGGGCGGCATGGAATTCATACGCAAGGGCGCCGGCATCCACGCCGTTCAGGCGCTCCCTGACGAGTTCATCGAAGAGCGCCTGCGTCGGCAGCAGGAAACGCCCGTCTGACGATGCGGGCATCCCGGCGCGCACATCGTCCATTTCTTCCGGGGCGGCATGCTCTTCGGCCCAGGCTTCAGCGGCGAACTGCAGGTACATGGAGGCCTCGCCCTCAAAGGTCGAGGTGCGGCGGATGCCGAGCAGCGCACTGACGGCATCGAACAGGCGGCCGGCGCTCGTCGACATCACGGTGTTGACGTGGTGTTCGAGCATGAAGGATACGGCTGCGAACTCCTGCTCCGTGGCGAGCTGCAGGCGCGCGGCAATCGTGCGGGCTTCTTCCTTCCCGTGCGTGGCGAAAAGCAGCGCGAGGGCAATGCGCCAGCCCTCGCGGCTCGCGCGGTCGCCGCCCGCCTGCGCGAAGGGCTCGATGGAGCCGAGCCGCTCGAAGGATTCGTACGAGGCCATGAGGATCTCGCCGCCCCAGACCGTGCCGTCGGTGCCGTAGCCCGTGCCGTCAAACGAAACGCCGATGACGGGGCCCTCCGCCTCGTTTTCGGCCATGCACGAGAGGATGTGCGCGTAGTGGTGCTGTACGGGCAGCAGCGGCAGGCCGAGCGCTCTGGCGGCCGTTGTTGTGTTGTAGCGCGGATGCAGGTCGCAGGCGACGAGCTGCGGCTCATTCTCGAGCAGCGATGCCATGAGGGCGACGGAGTCCTTGAGCGCGAGCACCGTGCGCAGGTCGGACATGTCGCCGATGTAGGGCGAGGGGTAGAAGAGGCCATTGCTCACGAGGCAGAACGTGTTCTTGAGCTCGCCGCCGATGCCGAGCACCTGCCCCTTGGGGGCGTTGCCCACGAGGAAGGGCAGCGGCGCAAAGCCGCGGCTGCGGCGGATCATGTAGGGCCTGCCCTCGAACCAGTCCATGACGGAATCGTCCGCACGCAGGCGGATGCGGCGGTTGTGCGAGAGGATGATGTCGCATAAGGGGGCGAGGACTTTCCTTGCTTCCTCGTCGTTATGGCAGATCGGCGCGCCCGAGGGATTGCCGCTCGTCATGACGAGTGCCGCGGGGATGACGGCATCGTCTATGGGATAGTCAAAGATGAGCATGTGCAGGGGCGTGTAGGGCAGCATGACGCCGACCTTCGGGTTCCCCGGGGCCACGCTTGGTGCAAAGACGGCATCCCGCTTGCGCCGCAGCAGCAGGATGGGCTTCTGATGACCCGTGAGCATTTCCTCCTGGCCGGGCTCGAGCCGGCAGGAAGCCCTGACGGCGGCGAGGTCCCGCATCATGATGGCGAACGGCTTGACCGGGCGGTGCTTGAGCGCGCGCAGCCGGGCGACGGCCGCTTCATTCGTGGCGTCGCAGCAGAGGTGGAAGCCGCCGATGCCCTTGATGGCCGCGATGCCGCCATTTGCGATGACGTGCCGCGTGGCCCTGATGGCCGCGTCGCGCCGTACCGTCTCATCGCCGAGCACGTAGACCTCAGGGCCGCAGTCGTTGCAGCAGACGGGCTGGGCATCGTAGCGCCGGTCGTCCGGCGTCACGTATTCCTCATGGCAGGCCGGGCACATCGGGAAATCCTTCATGCTCGTGCGCTCGCGGTCGTAGGGCATGGCCTCGAGAATGGTCAGCCGCGGCCCGCAGGCCGTGCAGTTGATGAAGGGATGCAGGTAGCGGCGGTTCCCGGGGTCAAAGAGCTCCTCGCGGCATTTGTCACACGTCGCGATGTCGGGCGAGACGAAGATATCGCCGCGCTCCTTCGCACTCTCGATGATGGCAAAATCCGAAAAATTTCTGGAAGCCGCTTCAGAAGCCGGTTCTTCTCGCACATCGATCTTGAGGATGCTCGCGCGCTCCGGCGCCTGCTCCCACAGTCCCCGGCGGAAGGCCGCGAAATCCTCCGGCGTGCCCTGGGCGTTGACCTCTACATAGGGCCCCCTGTTGCAGACGTTGCCGCGGATCCGGCAGGCTTCAGCGAGCCGGCTCACGAACGGGCGGAAGCCGACGCCCTGCACGATGCCGTAAATCTTGATATTCCAAAATGACATAACGAAAGTCCTCATTTCTTCTGGTCTTCTGGTGCATGTGTGCTGCTTCTTGGATGGTTTGTGCCGTGTCTCCCGGTCAGCTGTTTTCCGTATTCTGTCTTTTGGAACTGCGGTCAGGACGCGGAGGTCGTGCCGGAGACGGCAAAATGCGGCAGCGCGAGGAAGCGGCCGCCGAAAGAGGGCAGGGCCCGCCGGAGCGACGGATCGCCGACGATTGCCGTGAAACGGCCGCCTGCCACAAACGCCTGGAACTCGTCTTCCTCGCGGAAGACGGCATCGCCGGGCTCACTCGTTCCCGCCGGCTGCTCGAAGAAAGTCGCGCAGGTGATGGGCCCATGATGCCCGCCCTGACGAAGCGCCCTGCGCAGGGCACCGGCCAGGACCTGCTGGTGGATGATCAGCACGTGATCCTCTTTGGCAAGACCAGAGGCGATTTTTGCGGCCAAATCGTTCAAAAATGCTCCGGGCAGGCCAATTTCATACGGGATGCCGCAGTGCTCGGCAAGGAAGCGTGCGGCCGGCAGACCCAGGGGCGAGACGACGAGATTCTTCCGGCAGCACGGCTGCGTGAAATCCGTCAGCCGGTCGTAGCAGCAGACGGCTGACCAGCCTTCCTCGCGCAGGGCATCAGCCAGACGGTCGCGTTCTCCTGCGGAAAAATCGAGCGGTGTCAGGCCGAGCAGGCCGATGGTTCCGCAGTGCCCAGCCGTCTGCCCTTTGGCAAAGGCGCGGCAGAGCGCGAGCAGGGCCTTGCCGCCGCCCGCGTCGTAGAGCTTCGTGCCGTCGCTGTCCACCGCGATGGCCGGGAGGCCCGTCGCTTTTTTTGCCATGCGCGTGAGGGCCCGGTAATCCGTGCCGATGACGGCCGGTACGGGCGTGCCGATGAAGGCGATGAACTGCGGCTCAATCTCCTCGCAGGCCAGGCGGACCTTCTCGATGAGCTTGTCGTCGCGTCCCATGATGGCATCCATATCGCGCAGGCCCGCGCTGAATACGGCACTTTTCGCGCCCTCCTCCTGCCAGCGCGGCTCGTCAAAGCCGCAGATATTGCCGGCGCAGCCGCCCGCGTCGACGATGACGACCATGCCGCCGAGCGGGTAGAGCACGGCCGCGGCGCCCGAGGTATCCGGAGCGAACGGCGGCAGGTATAAACGCAGTCCCTTCATTTCGCGGCCTCCTTCCTGCTGCCCTTGGCGTTCGCCGCTTCCGCGGCCGCCATGGCCTCCGTCATCGCGTGGAACAAGCTGCGCACGCCCTGATGGCCAAATGGCTGGCATTCCTCATTCCATGGCACCTGCGCGGCTCCGGGGTGGTAGTAGCAGGCATCGGCACCCAGCGCCAGCTCGACGGGATGCTCGCGTTCCTCATAGTGCAGCATGGACGGCGAGAGGTTCGTGTAAAGCCTGGCCCTGGGCGCGAGAGAAGCGAGCCGGCGAATGTAGAAAAAGTCCGTGAGACTTGGCACGGCAAAGATCTCGCGGACATCGAGTCCTGCCTCAAGGAGTGCCAGCGCGAGCTCGAAGGGATTCGCGTTCAGGCGGCTGCCGACGGCGACGGAAAGCCCCCGATACCGCGAAACGAATGCATTGCGCGCGGCCTCGGCCTGCTCGCGGTACGCGCTGTCATCCAGGCGGACGCCGAGCACATGAGCGAGCCCTTCGTACTGCCGGGTAATCTTGTCCGTCTCGTAGAGGCGCTTGAGCTCGATGGCCGGGATCTGCAATTCCTTCTGGAACCAGCTCGCGGCCTGACGGGCCTCGGGATCGAGAACGAGGTTGAAGTTCGCGGCCGCCAGCTCTTCGTAAGCGGCGAAGTCACGGCAGCGCGCGAGTTCGCCGATGTGGCGCACGCCGATGCTTTGGAGCAGGGCATAGAGCTCCGAGTCATCGGCCAGCGGCGTGAAATAGCCCAGGAGATTCACCTGGCTGCTGCGCTTCTTGCGCGGCTTCAGCAGGCTGTAGACGGTCTGGCGGATGGCGGTCATCGGCGGCAGGCGGCTCTCGCGCGTCAGCGCGTACATGTAGCAGGGGCGCACGGGCAAGGAGATTTGCGCTTCCACCTGCCGGCAGACGCGCTCCATATCCGTGCCGAGCAGGGCATCGACGCAGGTGATGCAGATCATGAGAGCCGTGGGCACAGCCTCGCGGCTCTTCACGAAGGCCTCGGCTGCGGCCGGGATCTTGCGCAGGTGCTTGCCCGTCACGATGTCATTTTCCGAGAGCATCAGGTAAGCGAAGCGCTCGCCGCAGCCGCCCGGTGCCTGCAGGGCCTTCGTGTTGCGGCCGCAGCAGCCCGGGGCAATCAGGAGCATGATGCTGCCGGGCACCGCGAGGCCCGCGCGCTTGACGCCGAAGCCCTGGGCGCCCGGCGAATTGAAATCGAGCGCGGCAGGTGAATTGTAGATGAGGTGCGTATCCGTCTGGAGCTCGGCGGGGATGGCCTCCGGGCCGCAGGCAGCCAGCTCCTCCATGGTCAGGAAATACGGAACGCCAAGCTGGCGTACATCTGGCATGATGATCCCTCACTTTCAGGGCGCCGGCGAAGGAGCGGCATCCTCTCCGGCGAGCAGGCGGTCGGCAAGCTCCAGGAATTTCCGGCTGATGGGCAGCGACCTGTCGCCCTCGATCACCGTCATGCCGCGCTCCTCATAATTGTTGATGGCATCGCTGCGCGGGATGTCGGCCACGATGGAAAGGCCATGGCCTTCGGCAAACGCCTCGACCTTGGCGCGCTCGTCCGGCACGTTGCGGCGGTTGAGAATGACGCCGCCGACCTTCGCATAGCCCCGGTCGGCAAAATTCTCGACGGCCTTGGCGATATTGTCCGCCGCGTAGAGCGCCATCTTCTCGCCCGACGTCACGATGAGCACCTCTTCGGCATAGCCCTCACGGATCGGCGCGGCAAACCCGCCGCAGACGACATCGCCGAGCACGTCGAAGAGCACGACATCGGGACGGAACGTCTCAAAGAGCTCGAGGTCCTCGAGCAGGCCGAACGTCGCGATGATGCCGCGCCCCGCACAGCCGAGCCCCGGCGTCGGCCCGCCCGTCTCGATGCAGAGCACGCCGCCGAAACCCTCGCGCGAGATCTCCACCAGACTCTCCGGCTCGCGGTCGTACTCGCGCATATAGCCCATGACGGAAAGCAAGGGCTTGCCGCCGAGCAGATTGATGGTCGAATCGGCCTTCGGATCACAGCCAATCTGGATGACGCGCTTCCCACGTGCAGCAAACGCCGCCGCCAGATTGCTCGTCATCGTCGACTTGCCGATGCCACCCTTGCCGTAAATCGCGATCTTGCGCATACTAGAACCCCCTGTTGCAAAAAGTATCTAATCTTTATTATATCGACAAAGGACTATACTTTCAATTTATTCTTATCGGCCTGCTGAGTAAGATTCAGCCTATAGTGCAAAAGACAGCGCAGACGCTTGCCAATATGATTGCTTGGGATGTTGAGTTGGCAATGTTCCTTACGGCTATCGACAGGAACCATGAGGGTGCGACAGATTCCTTGAATCATCGTCGTGCAGTCTGAGAGAGTGTCAGGTCAATGCTGATAGAGACTGGCGTCCTTGCTGCAGAGAAGCAGGATGTTGGAAAAATTTAGCGAATAAGTAAGAGTAAAGAGCTTGGTCAAGATTAATTAACTCAGACTTTGTACACCTGAAATCCTTATGAGATAAGACTCTTGCAAAGTAGGGAAAATCCTGCTTTAGGAAAGCAACGAATAAATTGATGCTTGAGGGGATTATTTTCCAGTGATGCAGAAAGCCGTGTCCCGGCTGAGTATCCGGCTCATTGAAAAAGGAGAGAAAAAGGTCATGCTTTACTTGATTACGGATACGCACTTGGGCCATCGGAATATGTTGAAGAGCTGCGGCCGTCCGGCGAGGTTCACGAACCTTATCCTGGACAACTGCCGCAAGATGGTCAGGAGCAATGACACGCTGATTCATCTCGGTGATGTGGCGTGGAACGAAGAAGAACTCATGCGCTTCATGAAGCTGCCCGGCCGCAAGATCCTGGTGCGCGGCAATCATGACAGGAAGTCGACGCCGTACTATATGGAGGCTGGCTTTGATCTTGTCGTTGACTCGATGACGATGACGCTGCAGGGCATCCGCATGCTTTTTTCACATGCACCGCAGTATGCCCATACGGCTGACATCAACATCCACGGTCATCAGCATGATTTGCACGGTGAGGATGTCTTCCGTCGCTATTGGCCATTGGTTCTGGAGCACATGGGCTATAAGCCGCTGCCTCTCGATGACAAGACCGTCGGTGTCCTGCAGAGCTGGGTAAAGCGGGGACGCAATCCGTCGAAGAAAGAGCTCTATGCTCTGCATCAGGGATATCTCGGAGCAGCGACGATGCGGGATTACATCGGCAACACAAAGGCTGCCATGCCCAAGCCACTCTGCTTCTGGGCTGCAGATGGCACGGAGCACTTTGTCGGCAATGACGATGTCGCCTGCTTTCACTATCATGCGGACTGCCTGTTCCTGGCCATGACGCGCGAGTGCTTCGAGCAGCGGCTGGGCAGAACAGCCTATACCGCCGTACAGCTTCCCTGGGAAGACGAGCGCTTCGTCCAGCCCTGTCACATCACTGAGCAGCAGGCGGAGACTGTCAGACGTGAGAACAGTCCATTCTCATTCGATATGGTGCTGTGCTGGTTCCGCGTAGCCGGATTTGCGGATAAACACGATATGGCTTTGTGATCACAAAAAAGCATGCCCCCACGCAGGCATGCTTTTTTGATAGGATTAACCTTCTCGGATTGGCAAATCAGGTCATAATCCTCATGCGAGGCCTGAGGCTGCCCCTCCAGGTTTATAGCAGAAGGCCGTACCGCGCAAGCAGGGAGGCACGTGCTTTCCGCAGGCGGCAGATGGCGGGGATTTTGCTTCTGTGCTAAAATATACGATATACCATTGATACGATTGACATATTTGTCCGGGGAATCAGAACGATATAATGGGGTGCAGAAGATATGGGAGACAGCTTGTTGAGCAAGATCCAGCCTGTGGTGCAGAAAACAGCGCAGGCCATTGCGGATGTGATTGGTCTGGAAGTAGAGGTTGCAGACTGCAATTTTATCCGCATTGCGGGAACGGGTAAATATCATACGCAGTTCGGTGAACTGATGAATGCGGGGTTTGTCTACAAACATGTCATGGAAACCAAGCAGCTGATCCTGATTGAACATCCGGGTTTCCATGTCCTGTGCGAACCCTGTCCGAATTACCGGCACTGTCCAGAACAGACGGAACTGGCAGCACCTCTCGTCCTGCATGGCAAAGCGGTCGGAGCAATCGGTCTGGTGAGCTTCACGCCTGAGCAATCCAAGCATTTCTTTCAGAATAAGGAATGGATGATCCAGTTCCTCACGAAGATGGCAGAACTCATCGTCAGTAACCTGAGCTGTGTGGAGCAGGAGGAACAATCCGTAAAGACCGCGCCGAATCTGAATCTGGCTTCGCTGGAGAAGGAAACGATACGGCGTGCCCTGGCAGAAGTGAAAGATGAGGCACGCAAAACAGACCGGACAGATAAGGCAGCCTCGCTTCTGGGGATTAGCCGGGCGACACTGTACCGAAAAATACGTGAATACAATTTATAAATGAGTATTTTGTGATTGACATATTTCTCAAAATGAGATATATTTATCTCAGAAAGAGAAAAGCAATGGCGCTGAGAGATGAATCTCAGCGTCTATTTTTTTAGGAGGATGATGCTATGCAAGCAGCAGATTTCCCTCGCAGGCCGGATGACTGGCAGGCTCCGGCCTGGCTGAATGAACAAGCGATACAGGAGGTACGGCAATTCCATGCATCGTTCCCCCTGTATCAAAAGACTCCGCTGCGCGATTTGAAATATCTGGCCGGGCTCATGGGCATCCGGAAATTCCTGGTGAAGGATGAGTCGTATCGCTTTGGCCTCAATGCTTTTAAGGTACTGGGCGGCAGTTATGCCATCGGCAATTATCTGGCAAAGAAATTGGGTATTCCTTTGAAAGATTTGCCATATGAGCGCATGATTTCCGATGAGATTCACCGGCAATTGGGAGAGATCACGTTCATTACGGCCACGGATGGCAATCATGGCCGGGGTGTCGCCTGGACGGCCAATCAATTAAAGCAGCATGCGGTCGTCTACATGCCGAAAGGGACGAGCCCGGAACGTCTGGAGAATATCCGGAAAGAGGGAGCAGAAGCTTCCATCACGGATCTCAACTACGATGATGCTGTGCGCAAAGCAGCGCAGGAGGCCAGGGAAAAGGGCTGGATCCTCGTGCAGGATACATCCTGGGATGGCTATGAGGATATTCCCCGCTGGATCATCCAGGGCTATGGCACAATGGCCTTGGAAGCTTATGAGCAGCTTCCGGAAAGGCCGACACACATCTTCCTGCAGGCAGGTGTTGGCTCCATGGCATCTGCCGTGAGCGGATTCTTTGCCAATGTTTACCCGGGAGAAGAGAAACCCGTCATCGTCATCGTGGAACCGGATCAGGCAGATTGCATCTTCCGCACGGCACAGGCCGCAGATGGCAGGCTTCATTCTGTAACGGGCGATATGCCGACGATGATGGCAGGCCTTGCCTGTGGGGAACCCTGCCGCCTTGGCTGGGATGTACTGGCCGGAGCAGCCGACTATGCACTGCATTGTGATGACAACATTGCTGCCAAAGGCATGCGGATTCTCGGAGCTCCTGTCGGTGATGATCCTCGTGTCATCTCGGGAGAAAGCGGTGCGGTCACGAGCGGCGCAGTTGTTTCTCTGCTGATGAATGAGCAGTATGAGAAACTGAAAGAAAAGCTCCATCTGGATCGTGATTCTGTCATCCTCTGTTTCAGTACGGAAGGAGCGACGGATATCCTGAATTATCGTCGTGTGGTCTGGGATGGCGAGCACGCCAGCCTTTGAGAAAGGAAGGGCAAATATGGAACAGGAACGCAAGGAACAGGTAATAGGATTTTGCCGGGAACTGATTCGTATCCCGAGCCTTTCCGGTCAGGAAAAAGGTGTGGCCGAGCATCTCATGGCCTTCATGAAGGCGAATGGCTTTGATTCTGCGGCAGCAGATGATTACGGCAATGTGATTGGCTGCATTAAGGGCAGGCGCCCGGGGCCGAAACTCCTGTTTGATGGCCATATGGATACCGTTCCGGTGCCGGATCCATCGGCGTGGCAGCACCCGCCTTTCGAGGCAGAGATTCATGATGGCCGCATCTATGGACGCGGCACATCGGATATGAAGGGCGCTCTGGCTGCCATGGTTTCAGCGGCAGGCTTCTTTGCCAAGGACAGCAAGCGGGATTTTGCCGGCGAAATCTATGTGGCCGGTGTTGTGCACGAAGAATGCTTTGAGGGCGTTGCCTCCCGGGCCATCAGCCAGCAGGTTCATCCAGATATCGTCGTCATCGGCGAAGCCTCGGGCCTCAATGTCAAAGTTGGTCAGAGGGGCAGAGCTGAGATCGTCCTGGAATCCTTTGGCAAGCCCTGTCATTCGGCCAATCCGGAAAAAGGCATCAATGCCGTGTATAAAATCACGAAAGCCATTGAAGCGCTTCGTCAGGTGAAGGCGCCGCATCATCCGATACTGGGAGATGGCATTCTGGAACTCACGGATATCAAATCATCTCCGTATCCGGGTGCATCCGTCGTCCCTGCCTATTGCAGAGCGACGTATGACCGCCGCCTCCTGACGGGAGAAACACCGGAATCGGTACTCGCACCGCTGCAGGCGGCTTTGGACAAGCTGATGCAGGAGGACCCGGAAGCTTCCTACAAAATCTCGTACGCTGTGGGCAAAGAAACATGTTGGACAGGAAATGAGATCACCGGCAAGCGTTTCTTCCCAGGCTGGCTTTACGACAAAGAGGAACCGTTTGTGCAGAAGGTTGTGCGAGAACTGCAGGCAGATGGCTTTGCTCCGGAAATCACACAGTACAATTTCTGCACGAATGGCAGCCATTACGCAGGCGAAGCGGGCATCAAGACCATCGGCCTGGGACCATCGCGAGAAAATCTCGCCCATACAATTGATGAGTACATCGAAGTGGATCAGCTGCTGAAGGTAACGCAATGCTATGAGGATGTCATGAAAGCATTGCTGGCATAAAATTATCTTTTATAAAATAAATGGTTTACAGCAAAGGCGCTGCAATACGGATCATGATGATTCGTATGCAGCGCCTTTTTTGATAAGGAGGGAGTTACGATGACGGTTTCATGGATTGTCATTGCAGTCGTGATTGCCTACATGGGCATCATGCTTTTCGTTGGCTGGTATGCCAAGAACAAGATTTCAAGCAACAAGGATTTCATGGTGGCGGGACGCCGCCTGGGCCCGATCCTCATGGCCGGCACATTGGCCGCCACGGAGATTGGCGGCGGCAGCTCACTGGGTGTTGTGCAGCAGGGCATGGGCAAATACGGCATCAGTTCAGCCTGGTACGTCATTGCCATGGGTTTTGCCTTTGTGATTTTGACATTCCTGGCGCCCAAATTCCGTGATGCCAAGGTCAAGACGGTGCCTGAGTATTTCCGCCGCCGTTACGGCCGGCTTTCCGGCCTCATAACGGCGGTCATCATGCTCCTGCCTCTTATTGGCCTGACGGCCGGTCAGATGATCGCATCGTCCGTTATCCTTTCGACGATGCTGGGCATCAGCTTCAGCACGGCCGTGATTCTCATCTGCGGTATCGTGACGGTTTATTCCGTTATGGGCGGCTTGTGGAGCGTTACGCTGACCGATTTCATCCAGGTGTTCTTTATCGTCTTCGGCATGGCGATTGCCATCCCGTTCGCGTTTAATCTGGCTGGCGGCTGGGATAATGTCGTGGCCAATGTCCCGCCTGAAACATTCAATCTTTTCGAGGGATACAGCGTCGTCGATGTCATCGGTCTCACCATCATGTACATTGCCACGTTCACGGTTGGACAGGAAGCCGTATCGCGCTACTATGCCGCACGTGACGGCAAGGCGGCACAGCAGGGCTCCATCGCAGCTGCTCTTATCAATTTTGTTTATGGTTTTATCCCCGCTATTCTTGGTGTGACCGTTCTGGGCCTGGTCAACATGGGAATCTTTGACCCAGCTCAGTTCCAGAGCGTCGGTTCCCGTTATGCACTGCCGGTTCTCGCTGTCCATGCCATGCCGCCATTGATTTGCGGCATCCTGTTTGCCGGTGTTATCTCGGCTACGATGTCCAGCGCAAGTTCCGATCTTTTAGGTGCAGGTTCCATCTTCGCCAATGATATCTATCGCGAATACATCAATCCAGAAGCCACGGATGAGATGGTCATGAAGATGGCGCGCACGGTCATGGTGCTCTGCGGACTCTTGTCGCTTGGCGTTGCGCTTTTCAATACGTCGAGTATCATCACCATCCTGATGTTCTCGTTCACGTTCCGTGCGGCTGGTGCCTTTTTCCCGTATGTACTGGGGCATTACTGGAAGGGCGCTTCGACGGCAGGGACGCTGGCCTCGCTGCTTGTTGGCACGATTGTAGTCATTTACGTTCAGAATCTGGCCGGCGGGTCTCTTTTCGGCATTCATGTCAGCCAGCCCATCATTCCTGGCTTGCTGGCTGCTCTGTTCTCCTTCCTGGTTGTCTCGAAGCTGTGTCCGCCGCAGGAGGAGACGACAGAACTCTTGCCGGATATTCATGAATCGTAAGGAGTGAAAAAAGGAGGATTCTTATGCGGACACAAATACGTAACGTCATGATTGTGGATGGAAGCGGCACCAAACCGTTTCCGGGCAATATTCTGCTGGAAGACGATAAGATCAGCAGGATCGGTCAGAAAGATGTGCCTGCCGATGTCGTGATAGACGGGCATGGCTTGTACGCAGTTCCGGGCTTTATTGATACGCACAGTCACAGTGATCTGTGTGTGCTGACGCAGCCGGAACTCCGCCCCAAGATCATGCAGGGCATCACGACAGAGGTCCTGGGGCAGGATGGCATCTCCATGGCTCCTTTGCCAGAGCCGTATATCAGTTCCTGGCGAAAAAACCTGGCGGGACTCGATGGTGACAGCGATGCGATTGACTGGCATTATCATACGACGGCAGCCTATCTTTCGGCAATTGAACAGGCGAAGCCGGCCATCAATGAAGCCTATCTGGTACCGCATGGCAACGTGCGCATGGAAGCCATGGGCCTGGCAGACAAACCGGCCAGCCCGGCAGAAATCAAACGCATGCAGGAAATCCTGCGTCGGGAACTGGAAGCCGGGGCCTATGGGCTCTCGACCGGTCTCATTTACATTCCCTGTGCCTATGCGAAAACAGAGGAACTGATTGAACTTTGCAAGGTGGTGGCTGCGTATGATGGGAGTTTTGTTATCCATCAGCGCAGTGAGGCGGATACGATCCTGGAATCGATGCAGGAAGTCCTGCGCATCGGCCGGGAATCCGGCGTCAAAGTGCATTTTTCCCATTTTAAGGTATGCGGCCGGCAGAACTGGAAGTACATCGACGGCATGCTGAAGCTCCTGGATGAAGCCAAAGCAGAGGGTATACGCGTTTCGTTTGACCAATATCCTTACGTGGCAGGCAGTACGATGCTCGGCGTCGTGCTGCCGCCGTGGGCACATGACGGCGGCACCAATCAGCTGATGATAAGGCTCAAGGATCCGGCTGCACGAAAGCGCATGATCCACGATATCGAGTATGGGATTCCGGGCTGGGACAACTTTATCGCCTTTGCCGGTTTTGACCAGATCTACATCACCAGCGTCAAGACGAAGGCCAATCAGCCTTTGGTCGGCCTGTCTTTGACGGAAATGGCGGAGAAGCGCCATCAAAATCGCTATGATGCCCTGTTCGATTTGCTTTATGAAGAAGAGAATGCCGTGGGCATGGTCGATTTTTACGGCACGGAAGATCATGTCAAGACCTTCATGCAGCGGCCGGAAATGAATCTGTGCACCGACGGGCTGCTGGCCGGCAAGCCGCATCCCCGCGTTTTCGGCGCATTTCCACGTTTCCTTGGCAAGTATGTGCGGGAAGAAAAAGCATTGACCATGGAACAGGCGATATACAAGATTACGAAGAAACCTGCAGCAACACTCGGCATCGAAAAGCGCGGCGAGCTGCGCCCCGGGAATTATGCGGACCTGGTCTTGTTCGATCCTGCTGCCATCCGGGATAAAGGAACGTTCGTGAACCCTGCACAATATCCGGAAGGCATACAGGATGTCTTTGTCAACGGCGTCCATCTGGTCAGAGATGGCATCTATCAAACGAGTCAGCGGCGTAACGGGTATGTACTGAGAAAATAAGAGGCTTGAAGATACAAAGAGGGCTATATGCTGGTGTGAGCATATAGCCCTTTTGGTGTCAATAAAGTGAAAACAAGGTGGGCAGGAGGCCGGTGTCCTGCAGGGCCTCGATGAACTCCATGACGCCGATGGCCACGACGAACCACAGGGCGTCGCCAGCGGCGTGGCGGAACACACCGGGAACGACCTCGTAGAGCCTGGGCTCATGGAAGAGATGCGGATTCGGCAGGAAGCTCGGGACCTCGCGCAGGTAGTCGGCATACGGTTCGCCGAAAATCCGGATGAGCTTCGTTTCCTCCGTGTGGATGATGGAGCGGTAGAGCAGACCGAAGGCGACGATGAGGAAGGCCGTCAGTGCCAGGGATTCCGTGCAGAGCCCGACGCCAATCGTGCCGAGGAAGCTGAAGAAATAGAGGGGGTTGCGGCACATCGAGTAGGGGCCTTCGCGCACGAGTGTGTTGTCCTTGTAGCCGGCAATGTACTGTGCGCACCAGAGCCTGCCGACGATGGCGATACCTGCCAGTGCGCAGCCGACGAGGAACAGCACGCCTGAGACCTCCGGCGCGGTAAGATCGAGCTTCTTGTCCGTGAACATGACCAGGAAAAGGAACAGCAGACCAAAGAGCTGTGACAGGCGCGTGCGATAGTAAGCGATGAAATGACTCATGATACTCCCTCGTTTCTCCATGATGATAAGTTTCTTTCGAATGGCAGGTGATGTCATCTGCCTTCTTGATGCTTCCAGTTTAACGTTTCTGTTTAAACGAGACTAGAACGAAGTTTAACGATAGGATAAACAAGGAAATATATTCCTGTAAACAAAGGTATCAGCAGGATGCAGCTGCCTGCTTTTGACAGGCGAACAAATCTTTCATGGCGTCTTTTGTGGAAAGAGGCAGGAATCGCCCTGTCCGTGTAGAATTTTTATCTTGTCAATTAAAAATGCATGAGACAAATATAACGAACAGATGAAAGCGGGCGGGGAATTGGATCCCTGCCGAGAGAAATGAGTGAATGGCGATGGAGTTCAAACAGTCATGGGCAGTGCTGCAGGAGAAGCATCCGGGTTTCTGTGCCTTGCTGCGCACGATATACAGCAGCGAAGATCCCGTTGATGCCAAGATGACGCGCGCCAGGCAGGCCCTGGAGTACATGTTGCAGGCACGCTGCCTGAGCCTGCACCGGGCGTATACGGATATCCACAAGACCCTCGGAATGCTGCAGCAGAAGGGGGATATGGAGGATTTTTATGCCCTGCAGGCGCATATCGTGCGCGCGGTTGCCAATACCTACATCCATGCGACGCTGGCGAGCCTGATGCAGGGCCAGGTACAGACGGCCAGGACGCAGCAGGACCTTGAGGAAGTGGGACGGGCGTTGTGCGTGGTCGTCGACTGGTTCCTCGAAAAAGAGGGCTTGCAGCAGGGACCGGCACCATCCCCTCAAAAAGCAACCATCCGGATCGTGGAAAAACTGGCTCAAGAAGAAGGGGCTGCAGGCGCGGCGAAGGATGAGACTCGTGCGATTGAGATGGATTTCGCCCTCGATGATGGCGAGGAACATTCATGGGATGTCTGTGGCGAATGGACGAAGTTCTTCACGGGCATCCAGTTCGCGAAGCGTCTTTTTCGCAATGTGCCGGATGATGTCCTGCGCCGCTGGGTCAAAATGATGCCGCGCATCCTGCACCGCTATTACCTGGTGCTGACGCGGGCGGACAGCGGGAAAAATGACATCAAGTATCTCAAGGGGGCGGACGGCCATCTGGCCGGGCGCGTGACGAAGTGCCGCCTGGGTGGCAATTACCGCCTGCTCTGGTATCTGTCGCCGGGCAAGGTGTTCAACATCCTCGGCATCGTCAGCCATGATGACCAGGAAATGTTTGAAGCGGCCAAAGGCGTCATCGGCCAGGAGGGGCGTCTGACGGGCTATGTGTACTGGGCACCGCGACGTTTCCTGCGCCGCCTCTACAGCTGCCGGATCCAGAATCGTTATGCGCGTCACAGCCTCGAGACGATGCTTATCATCGAGTCGCGCTTCAATTACGATGAGACGCAGCGGCTCGTCGTAAAGAAAGCCGGCGGTGTGGCGAATCTCTCGGTTGTCGGCAATGCGGGCTCGGGTAAATCCGTCGTCGGCTTCCACTGGATTTCCAAGCGAATGGAAAAGCAGGAGCACTGCTTGTACTTGACAATGTCATCGAATCTCGTGGACCGGATCTCGTCTTCCTATCATGAGGAGATGGACACGGACGGGCAGGAAAAGACTATCCTGCCGCTGCCGGGCGACTTGGCATTCAACAAGGATTGGTTGATTTTCGAGGATATTTTTTCGTTCCTGCACAAGGTGCCAAAGGTCCGTGAACGGGAGGCTGCCGGTGAGATCCGCTACATGAATCCGCAGGAGAGCTTCCATTTTTTCCGTCAGGTCTGCCAGAATATCAAGACGGGCTGGGGCAAGCTGCAGGAGGCCGGCATGACGCAGGACGAGAAGATCATGCTGGCATGGCGCAAGATCCACGGCATCATCAAGGGCTGCATCCCCGATAAGAACAGCCTGGACTACAATCAGGAGCCACTGCGCATCCGCCCGCGGCTGAGCCAAGAGGAATATATCCGTCGCGAACGCGATGTGAGCAAGCATCAGCAGCTCGGTGAGCAGGCGCGGGATTTCCTGTATAAGCAGGTCCTTTCCAGGTATGAACAGGCATTGAAGGATTGTCATTTGGGTGACGACAACGACCTGGCGCGCTATGTCCTGCATGCCAGCACGCCGCGCCAGAAATGGCAGGCGGCGTTCCTTGATGAATGCCAGGATCTCACGGAAGTCGAGCTGCTGTCACTCGGCTATCATCTCAAGCACTGTGCGCACAAGCTCATGGCCTCGGACCGCTGCCAGATCATCCAGCCGACGCTCTTCGACCCCGCGCAGATGCTGACGGATATGAACCGTCTCGGCAAGGTGGACTTCTCCTCGGCACCGGCGGAGAGCCGGCAGTCGCAGTATTTGCACTACAATTACCGCTCGACGCAGGAAATCGTCGCGTTCCAGAATTTCATCATGGCGCGGCTCGCGCGTGCACAGTCGCTGCATGAGGAGGAGAAGGTCCCCATCCGGGCCATGGAGCACATGCACGGCGAAAAGCCCGTCTGGATCAAACAGGGCCGCGAGAATGCGGCCGCCTTGCAGGAACTCCTCACCGAGCTCAATGAGACGAAGCTCATGCCGCTCATTGCGGATCGGAATCAGCTTGACGAAGCGGAGGCTTCGCGGAAGGACATGGATGATATGGCGGCCTGCAAGGGCCTCGAGTATCCATCCGTCCTGCTCGTCGACATCTGCTCCGACATGTACCGCACATCTGCCGATACGGCCTGGCCCTGGCGGTACTTCTACGTGGGGGCGACACGCGCGCAGAAAAAACTCGTGATTTACGAGAATCGGGAACTCCAGTTCAGCCCCGCTATCCACAACTTTGCCAAAGAGGCTGCAGAAAAAGGCGTCATTGCTTACTGCGAGGACCTGCAGGCCGTGAAGCCCGGCAGCAGCAAGACGTGGCGGCAGTGGCTCTTTGACTGGCTCTCGGACATCACGCAGGAAGACCGCATCGTCATGGCCGAGAACTACGAGCAGGCCGGACGCTTCCAGGCCGCGGCCGATATCTACCACGATCTGCTCGCGGAAGGCTACGAAGAAGAGTACATTCGCTGCCAGGGCCGGGCTTACCTCGAGGCAAAGCAGTATGAGGAGGCCGGCAGGCTCTACGGCCAGTCCGCGCATGCCAGGATGTACTGGGAGGACATGCTGCAGCATTACCCGCTGCCCGGTGCCTCTTGCCTGGCTATCGCGATCCTCCTAATGAAGCCGGAGGAGCCCGGGGCCTGGCGCAAGCTGCGTGAACGGTTCCAAGCCGACCGGAAGGACGAGGACTGGCAGACCTGCCTGCAACAGGCTGTGGCGCAGCCGGAGGTCCGCCGGTCACTGGCTCTCTGGCAGCAGGCACAATGGCGGCAGCTTGGCCGTATGGCGGAGGAAACGCTGCACCTGCTGCGGGCTGAGTGAGACATGGCAAAGATGGGAGTGTAACATATGGTGAATGCGAAGCAAGAAGGAGAATGGACGCCTGATTTTGATCTGGATCAGTTTGCCGATGCGACGGAGAAGATCCGTCAGGCCATCACGGGCACAAATCAGTTCCTGGCGAGCGTGCAGTCCTGTGTCGACGAGCTCGCGGCCAAGGTGACGGAGGCCAAGGATCAGGAGATTCTGCAGACGTACAACGAACGCCTCGGGGATATCGACACGGCGACGCGCAAGCTCCTGGAGCAGCTGACGAAAAAGAACGGGGATATTGCCGGGAATCTCGATACTATGCTGAAAAAGGTGAAGGAACTGTCCACGCGGCAGCAGGACATCGAGCAGGCGGCCAAAGATCTCGGCCAGCTGACAGACAAGCTGAAGGATTGGCAGAAGCTGACGAAGGCTGCGGCCAGCATGCAGCAGCAGGTGGAGGCGCAGGAAAAGCAGCTTGCGGCGCTGGAGCAGGCGGCGAAGCAGGCGGCAGCGCGGCAGCAGGAGGTCAAGGCGAGCGTAGCGGAGAATATCCAGGCGTTCCAGGAACTCCAGAAATGGCAGGAAACGTTGACGTCGTGCCAGTCGGTGTTGACCTCGGCCAGCGGCACGCTGCATGAGGGCGTCGCGGCGCTCGACGGGCAGACGCAGAAGGTGTCGGCGGCTCTCGACGATGTGCATCAGTACGATGACCGGCTGGATAAGCTCGAGCAGCAGCTCACGCAGGGCTTCGGCCAGAATAAGCAGGAACTCGATCACTTTGGGGAGGTGATGATGGGGAGAATCAGCTATCTGCTGGAAACGATGGACAAGAAGCAGGAGCAGCAGCAATGGGCGCAGCGCTACGATGAGGAGGTGAAAAAGAACGAGGTGCTGCAGCAGCGCCTGGCAGATGCGGAAACCATGCTGGGCAAGGTCCGGAATGTGCTGGCATCTGAGCATTGTCCCGAGCCGCCGCAAGAGATCGACCAGACGGATCTCGAGAATCTCAATAAGCTGTTTGATAAATGGCAGGAACTGGCTGAGATTTCCGGCAAGATACGCAAGATTACAGGTGCTGAACGATAAAGAAAAGTAAAAGGAAGTGGTATTATGGGGATAAAACCGGGCGGCATAAAACCTGCCGGAGTTAAATCACCGGGAATCAATCCCGCACCAAAGAACCCGCCGAAGAAAGGCGGCAAATGGGGCATTGTCTTTCTTTTGGTGCTGGTGCTTGGTGCCGTTTATTTCTTCTTCGGCAGGGACTATATGGCCCTGCACAAGGACTTTGATCCCACGCCGAAGGAATACACGGATCAGGTGCTCGGCGCCTACCAGAAACGCATGGCGGACTACCGCGCCATGCAGTCGGGCAAGACCGTCGCCACGGGCACGGGCGAACGCTACGTCATCGCCGACCGCCTCTGCCTGCGCCGCGACGCCAGCACGAACCTCAAGCCTATGGGCGAACTCGTAGCCGGAGCCAAGGTGCAAGTGCTGGACTCTTCGAATAGTGAGTGGTACCGCATCGCCAATCCTGTGGCCGGCCTGCAGGAGAGGCAGCAGGGCAAGACGTATCAGTATTACAACGGTGCCGGCGAGCTCGTCATCGAGTCGGACAAACCGCTGCGCAACATGCCGGACGTATACGTCGCCTCGCGCTACCTCGGGACGCAGGCGCCGGAACTTGCAAGTTCCTCCCTGCCCGAGAACCCGCAGCATCCGTTCGTTTTCGGGCTGCAGTTCTACAACGATCAGATTGCGAAAATGCTGGCCGTCGATGTATGGCAGAAGATGGGCAGCGAGCTCCAGAGCCGTGGCTATGATGGCGTCAAATTCGTCAACACGGGCAGCGGCACCGACAAGAACGCCGGTACGGAGCAGAAAATCAGCAATCATGAAGTGGACGGCATGCAGACGAGTCCTGCCTGCTACAGCCGCATCATGAAAGGCAAGGAAGATGGCGTGGCCTTTGCGATGCAGACCTTCAAGAACGATGGCGAAGCACACGATTACAGCGGCTACATCATCGTCAACAAGGATTCTGACATCAAGTCGCTGAGCGACCTCAAGGGCAAGAACATCTTCACGGGCAAGGACGGCTCCATGTCGTCGTACACGCTGCAGATGCGGGCGCTCGAGAAGCTCGGCCTCAAGAAAGAGGACCTGCATCTCTATTCCGGCCTCTACCATTACCAGCTGTTCACGGCTGTAGCCGAACAGACGCCGATGGATTTTAGCGACCCGAAGAACATCCACGCCGCCGATAACGGCGTCAAGGCCGATGCGGCCTTCGTCGGGGATTTCGTCCTGCAGAGTTCTCTGTTCGAGGACTTTGCAACGAACAAGAAATTCGGCCTGAAGGTCTACCAGAATGCCGCCGAGCTCAACACGGCGCGCAACAGCGTCTACATCCTGCCAATTGCGATGGAGCGCATCCCGGAGCAGCCGTTGCTCTTGAGCAAGAAGCTCTATGACGATACGGCCTTCCGCAACGAGTTCCGTCAGGTCCTGATGGATTTCTACGATGCCCAGAGTGAGAAATACGGCATCGCCGAAGCCACGCCGGATGTCTACAAGAACATGCCACCGCAGGAATGAGTCTGCGTTTGTCGAGATGAAAAAACTCCGCACAGCTGTCATGCTGTGCGGAGTTTTTTGACCATAGGTGCCGGGTCGCGGCCGTCACTTCTGGCGTGCGAGGATGAAGACCGTCGCGAGGATGAAGATGGTGCCGATGAGATCGAAGCGGCCGAACGCGATGTGCAGGAGGGAGACGGAGAGCAGGATAGCGGCGAGTGGCTCGGCGGAGCCCAGGATGCTCGTCTCGCCGGGCTGGATGTACTGCAGGCTGCCGAGGTAGCAGCCGAAGGCGATGACGGTGCCGAAGACGATGATGTAGGCAAAGAGCAGGGCGGACATCTCATTCCAGATCCCCGTGAAGGCGAGCGGGTGAGAAATCGGGATGAAGAGCAGGCCGCCGAGGAACATGCCCCAGCCCGTGACGAGCGTCGGGCGCCACTTGCGGATGAGGCGCTTGGGCTGGACGGTGTAGAAGGCCGCGGCCAGCGCTGACAGCAGGCCCCAGAACAGGGCCTCGGGCGAGATGGCGAGCGCCGAGAGATTGCCGTGCGTGACGAGCAGGAAGGTGCCGGCCACGGCGAGGAAGACGCAGAGGAGTTCCACAGGCCGCGGCAGCTTGCGCGTCCGCAGGGCCGTGTAGCAGACGATGACGATGGGCATGAGGTACTGCAGTACGGTGCCGGTTGCGGCATTGCTGTACTTGATGGTCGCAAAATACGTGTACTGGACGGCCAGCATGCCGAAGACGGCAAAGGCCAGGACCTCGAGGGCGTCGCGCCTTTCCGAAAACAGCGTGAAGATGCTTTGGCGGTAGCAGATGGTGTCGATGACGAGCAGCAAAAACCCCGAGAGCAGCATGCGCACGCCCACGAGCCATTCCGTCTGGAACGCGCAGTCCTGCAGGATGTACTGGCCGGCGACGCCGGAGCCGCCCCAGAGGATCGCGCCCGTCAGCGCGAGGCAGATGCCACGGCGCCGCATGCCGGCAGAAGCAGGGGAAAACGTAGTCACGGTATCATCCTTTCTCAAAGTCCTTTTTCGGGGTCGTAGGTGTAGATGGTGTGGCCGGTGAGGTCCGTCAGGCGGATGGGGTTGAGTATGAGCTTGTTGTCCTTGATGCGCAGGGCGTCCGTGGTGACGCGGAAGCCGCTGAACGCGATGGCGACATCGTAGAAATGCAGGTCGCGGTATTCATCCGTGAAGCGGCCGCTGATGCTCTCAAACGGGATGCGCCGGTACTGGCCGGGCCCCGATGTGAAGGAGCCTGATGACACTGTCTGTCTGGCCGAGCCCTTCGACTCGATGGCGAGGTCCATCTCGACGCGGCAGTGCAGGCGGCTCTTGGGCAGCGCGATGCCCGTGTCGAGATTCGTGCCGTGGCCGTAGAGGTGGTAGACGCGCGTGTCGAGGTCGTAATCCCCGTAGGCCGCCAGATCCCCGTCGTAGACGTTGGCCGTGACATCGCGGAACGAGAGCAGTGAATTCTCATAGTAGACGCTGCCGTCGACATTCGTGAAGTAGAGTGCCGGGATGTGAAGCTGGTCCATATGCACCGTGCCCGTGCCGATGGGGTGGGACACCGGGCCCGTGAAGTACGTGGAGAGCGTCATCTTGTCGTGGATGTTCATGCCGAAGCCCAGCGACGAGGGATCGATCTGGTAGAGCACGAGCGCCGTATCACACGTCGGCTCCGGCTGGCTGGTGAAATCGACCTTGCCGTTCAGCGCGATGGCATCGCCGATCATCGTGCCGCCGAAGCCGCCGATGGAAAGCGCGAGCTCCATTTCCTTGTCGGTATCGCCGTTCACGGCAATCTGGACGTGGTTCATGAGGTAATGGCGGTCGCGGTAAAAGACCTCCATGCGGCAGTCGTGGGCGTTGAGCTTGATGCGGATGCGCCGGCCGGCCCGGTTGAAATTCCGCCAGTTCTTCTGCAGCTTCTGCTGGCGCTTCTGGCGGCGCCAGTCGCCGACGGCGCGGCGCTGCTCCTCGTCGAGCGAATCGAGGCTGACCTTGTTGCGCCAGTCGTCGTCATCGGCGTCCCTGACCCTGTCGAGGTCGGGCGAGGGCCGCACGAAATCCATCTGCATCTTGTCATTGAGGTGGATGGAGATGGCGGCGTTGTTGACGTTGAGCTCCTCGATGGTCGTCGATTTGAAGTTCTTCGTCAGGACATCCCAGAGATTGACGCGGAAATCGCCGCTCGGGATCGTGAGGATGGGGTTGCCGTCCGGGTCGTACCAGGCGAGATTGTCGAAGTAGACGTGGCCCGTGATATCGGAGATCATGCGGTCGACGGTGATCGTGCCGCGCAGCATATCCTGGTCCTCCATGGCGTGATTGAAGATCATGGCCGCGCCGCGCGAGAGGAGCTCGAGGAAAATGAGCAGCAGGGCGATGAGCGCGAGCAGCAGCAGGCAGGCGCGGCGCAGCCAGCGTTTCCGCCGCGGCGTCAGCAGCGCACCGGGGCTGCCGGAGAAAAAAGGCAGTGACATAATATCCCTTCCTTGTGTTTCAGTATTGGTACGGGTCATTTGGTTTGCAGCATCAAATGAATCCTTCCTTATTGTACCATGCAGGCGCCGGATTTTCATCTCG
The DNA here is from genome assembly GCF_003475755.1 of Mitsuokella sp. AF33-22. Lineage (NCBI taxonomy): Bacteria > Bacillati > Bacillota > Negativicutes > Selenomonadales > Selenomonadaceae > Mitsuokella > Mitsuokella sp. AF33-22. The sequence continues at coordinate 159,153 of NZ_QRQA01000004.1, forward strand.
CTTTTGCTGGCCGCAGCAAAATTTTCCCGCGCTTTTCCAGAGAGGCTTCCCCGAGGTTTCCGTTCAGCAGCGGCAGAGCGTCAGCCTCTGCAGGAGGATTTTTGGAACCGGATGGCGAACTTTTACGATAACGACAGACTTTTGAACGGAAGAGGGGTTGACTATGTTTTGCATGAAATGCGGCACGAAGCTGCCGGATCACGCTAAATTCTGCTTTAACTGCGGGGCAAAGGTCCCAGAAGGGCTTGGCGAGGAAGAGGCAGCGCCTGCTGCCCCGGAAGAGCCGGCGATGGAGACGCCGGCACCGGCTCCTGGGGAAGAGCCGCTCCTCGATATCCCGGGCAGCCATTTCACGGTCCTCGGGAAATATCCGGTGGACCTGCCGCGGGCCACGGCGCTTTACAACCAGCTCTGGGCGCCGTTCAACCGGGAGGGGACGCGCATCGCCGTGCTGGCCCGGCATGAGATCGACCGGCACCTGAAGGAACATGCGGTGGAGAATCCCGTGGAGTTCTCGGCGCAGGTGCTCAAGTACTGCATGACCGTCTGCAATCCGCTCTTTGAACAGGCCGTCGATCTCCTCATCGACCATCACATCGATTACGTGACGAAGCAGGACCTCTGGGACCGGCTCGATGATTCCATCGCGTCGACGGCTCTCGTGAAAGCCATGCTGGAGGATCGGGCGGCAATCGAGGCGTACGAGAAGGACCTGGCGGTGGAAAAGATGGCCGATAAGGCAAGCTGGCGGGGCGGCGGCTTCGGCATCACGGGCGCCATCACGGGCACGATCAAAGCGTCGCTGATGAACACGGCGCAGGATGCCTTGAGCTCGCTCGGGCGCAGCGTCACGGGCCAGTCTTATTCCCGCCGGCTCGAGGATTTCATCCGGGAACGCAGCGCCAAGCGGGATTATCCGGCCATGGCGTATGACTTCATCAACACGGTATGCCTGGTTGATCTCTTTGCGGAAATCAATAAGCCGCTGGTGGCGGAGTGCGATTTCCCGCGCGTGTCGTTTGAGACGGACAAGGCGGCGAGCCGGTGCCAGAACCTCCTGGCGCGCCTCGCCGACGGGAAAATCGGAAAAGCAGAGGCAATGAGCGGCCTCTGCAGCTGTCTGGAGGTTACGGGGGACACGCTGCCCGTCTATCAGGCCCTGCTGGCGCTCGAGCCGTCTGCTGCAAGCGATGTGTTTGGCATCGCCGCGGCCGAAGGTGCGGAGCTCCGACTGGCTCAGTCCGTCTGGGCCAGGTGCGTATCCGCTCGGAACATCCCGGCGGATTTCCGTTATCCGGACTGGAAGCCCTCCTTCCTGCGCCGGCGGATGTATCCGGTATGCGGCCCGGCGATGCTCCTGGCGCTCCTGATCAAGCTCCGGGACCTGCCGCAGATCGTCTGCGGGAAGGAAAATCCGCACGTGGATATCGCGCTGGCCGCCGGCACCTACTGGATTCCCGCCGAGGCCAGAGATGTGGACTTCTGGGGTATGGACGAGCAGGTGGTCCTGGACCTCGACCATCCGGAAGCAACGGCCTGGGACGCGCAGCATGTCCACTTCCATCTGGTGAAATTCACCGGCGCGGCGGAAGCCTGGGCGCAGGATACCCAGGGGCAGAGCCTCCGGCAGGGGCAGGCTGCGCTTCTTGCAGGCGACAGCGAGCGTGCGCTTCCGGCCTTCCGGCTGGCCGCGGAGCTGGGCAGTGCCGAAGCTGCCTGGCAGGCGGGCAGACTGCAGGCGGCAGCAGGGCAAAAGGAAGATGCGCAGTGGTCCCTCGTGGAAGCGGCCGTACTGGGCAAGCGGGAAGCAGGCTGGGCGCTCTACCAGACACTCAAGGCGAACAAGAACGAGCAGTGCGCTGCCTACAGGAGACTCGCTGCTGAGGGAGGCAAAGAACTTGAGGCACAGGGGAAATACGCCGAGGCTCTTGACTGGTACAAGAAGCTGGCAGCAGAGGGCGAAGGTGCGGCTTACTTCCATCTGGGCCAGATGATCGAGCAGGGCAGGGGCGTGAAAGTAAATAAGGCCATGGCTGCGGCATGCTACGATAAGGCGCAGTCCTGCGGGTATGAAGCCGCGGGGCCGGCCATCGGGGCGCTCGCGTTTGCCGCGGGCCAGCAGTGGGAAGCAAAGGCCGCTGCGGAGACGGGCGCACAGGCCCTCGCGGACGTGCAGCAGGCCTGGCAGAACTACCAGCGGGCCCTTGAGGAGAACCACCCGGGCGCCGCAGAAAAGATCCGGGTACTCGGACTTTTGCTTGGCAGGGCGATGGAAGCGCAGGGCGAGGACGAAGAAGCCATGGACTACTACCGGGCAGCCATGGAAGCTGGCAGCCAGGACGCCCTGCTGCAGGCCGCAAGGCTCTGCGCCGATGCGCACAGGGCGGCGTTTGACCTGGCAGGAGCTTGCCGCCTCTACCGTCAGGCGGTGAAGGCCGCTGAGACGGTGGAGACTCAGGCCGCCATCCGGGCAGAATGGGAAAGCCGCAAGGCACGCGTGCCCTTAGAGAATCGCATCGACGGCCTCGTGGCAGCCATGGAAGACCAGATGGCAAAGGCCAATTTCTACTATTTCGGTGAAAAACTGTCCATGCCGCTTGAAACGGCCATGAAGGCCTATGGCCGGCGGGCGGGCGTCAATCCGGGCGATGTGGTGCTGCTCTGCGATTCGACGCATTCCCTCTTCTGGGGACAGGGCGAGGAAGGCTTCCTGATCACCGGGGACGGACGGTTCATCACCTCCCTCGGCATCCGGGTTTCTCTTGACGAGCTGGGGCCGGTGAAGTACTGTGAGGAAGAACTCGTGGCGATCGCCACGGGCACCGTGCTGGCCCGCTTCAAGGGCGAGCAGGAGGAAGACCAGAAGTTCTTCAGGCTTTTAAATGATCTCGTGCTGCTGCCGCAGCCGGGGAAATAACCGTGACGATTCACATATGGACGGAGAAAAGGGCACTCTGCGGCCGGCTGCTGCGGAGAGCCCTTTTTAAATGGCTGGGAATATGATAAAATAGAAGGAGAATTAGTACAATTTTTACCATTGACTTATTGCATGCACAGTTGTACATATATTTTATTTTAAGAGACAGGCAGGGACAGGAAGGGAGCAGATGCGCATGAGGATGCCGAAGATGAGGAGATGGCCGCAGATCAGGCGGCTGGCAGCAGGAGGACTTGCCTTGCTCGTCATGACGCCCGCTGCCGGCGAGGCCGCGGCCATCCCGCTGCGCGGCGTCATCGAGGGCTTCTACGGCACGCCCTGGCAGGAGGCGCAGCGCCTCGATATCCTCGACTTCTGCCGCGCGCATCAGCTCAATGCCTACATCTACGCGCCGAAGGATGACCCGTGGCACCGCGAGCGCTGGCGCGAGCCGTACCCTGCAGACAAGCTGCAGGACCTCGCACAGCTCGTCCGGCGCGCGAAGGATGACAAGGTGCGTTTCATCTTTGCCGTTTCGCCGGGGCTCAATCTCGCCTTTGCGGGCGAGGCGGGCGAAAAAGACCGCACGGCCATGCTCGAGAAGCTTTCGCGCATGTACGAGCTCGGCGTGCGCGATTTTGCCATCTTCTTCGACGACATCAAGGACAGGGACGGGGCCGGGCAGGCCGCGTTCCTCAACGATATCCGGCAGGACATGGCGGCGCGCCACAAGGATCTCGGCGTCTTCCTGACGGTGCCGACGGAATACTGCCGGCAGGACATGGTGACGCCGGACGGCGCGCGCAAGCCGTATACGGATGCGTTTGCAAAGACGCTGAGCAAGGATATCCTCGTGCTCTACACGGGCGAGGGCGTCGTGCCGCCTGGCATCACGCAGGACGAACTGCAGTAGGCGGACGCGCTCTACGGCCGGCCGCTTGGCATCTGGTGGAATTATCCCGTCAACGATTACATGGAGAGCAAGCTGGCCCTCGGGCCCGTGACGGATTTGCCGCGCGGAGGGAACATCCCGGCCATCTTCTTCAATCCGATGAAATACGAAGCCCTCTCGAAGATCGCGCTCGCGACGGGGGCGGCGTATGCGCGCGATCCGCAGAATTACGACCCCGAGCGGGCTTGGCAGCAGGCGATTGCCGAGCAGTACGCCCCGCTGCACGAGGACATGGCGCGCTTTGCCGACCATTCGCAGCATCTTGAGAACGACTGGGCAAAAATCGGGCGGCCGGATGGCGAGGCCCTGCGGCAAAAGACCGAAGCCCTGCTGCAGGACTGGCCATCTGGCGCGACGGAAGAGCGGTTTGCAGCCGCTGAAGAGGAGATCCAGGCACTTTCGGCCTCCTGCCGCCGCCTGCAGCTAAAGCTGCCGAAGCATGTGCGCGACGAATGCCGGCCGCAGCTCCTGCAGTTCCGGCGCATCCTCGCGGCGGACGAGACGGCGCTTGCGCTTCTGCGCGCAAAAAAAGCAGGGCAAAGCGGCGAGCGCCTTGCCCTGCACCGCTCCCTGCGGGCACAGTACCGGAGCATCAAGGAAAAGGAAGGAATGGGAAGGCTTTCGGAAACATCGGGCGTCGCCTTCATCGAGCGCGTGCTGGCACTGCCGTAAGGCATGAGAGAACGGGCCTTGCGACGCTCTGGCGAGGAACGCTCAGAACAGAGGCAGCAGGCGCGCGAGCAGCAGGCCGGCCGCTGCCATCACGAGTGACAGCACGACATTGGCGAGCACGTTGAGCCCCGCGAGCAGGAAGCTGCCGCCGTGCAGCAGCGTGACCGTCTCGAGGCTGAAGGACGAGAACGTCGTGAAGCCGCCGAGGAACCCGACGGTCAGGAGCAGGCGCATGGGCTCTGCCATGAGGGAACCCGTGCGCTCCGCAATGAGCAGCAGAATGCCCATGATGAAGCCCATGAGCAGGCTGCCGAGCGTGTTGACGAACAGCGTGCCGAACGGGAAGTTTGTCCCAAACAGCGCGCCGATGCTCGTTGTGCTCAGATAGCGGCAGACGGCACCGATGCCGCCGCCCACGAAAACGAGTAAGAGATTTTGCATAAGACCTCCAGAATAAAACGCGGAACATGCGAAATGGAACGGTATCATTATACGCGCCGCGGGAGACTTTGGCAAATCCCTTGACATATCATGACAAAGGACAATATTATGAGAACTGATAAGGAAAGAGCAAGACAGGAGCGCCTCAAACGGCAGCGCCGCCGCAAGAAGCAGCTCGAGCGGGCCATACGAGCCCAGGCCATCCACTGCGACAAGCTGGCGAAGCTGCATCCGACTGGCGTCGTATCGTTTGACCTGGAGCTTGCGGGGCCATTCCCCGACGATATCATCGAGATCGGCGCCCTGCGACTGGACCTTGCGACCGATACGGTCGAATCCTTCCAGCGGCTCTGCCGCCCGCGGACGTTCATCAACCGCACGGTGCAGGACATGACGGGGCTGCTCAAGGAAGACCTCAAGCACGAAAGGCCGCTGCCTGAGGTCCTGCCGGAATTTTTGGCCTTCGTGAAGCCCGACGATATCGTCGTCGGTCACGCCATCGGCGACAACGACCTCTTGAGCATCAATCTGGCGCTTTTGCGCATCAATCGAGACAAGCACACGGAAGTCAGCTTTTACCCGCGCTATCTCGACACCGTGCGTCTCGCCCAGCAGTTCCTGCCGCGGAACCGCAAGTACAATCTCGAGGTGCTGCTTGAGTATTTCGGCTGGCAGAACCGCAAGAAGCACCGGGCTTTTGCCGATGCCGTCGGCTCCTACGTGCTGCTGCAGGAACTCCTGACGCTCGGCGCGTGCAGGCCGGACTGGCTGCCCGACCTCATGGCCCGCCGGGGCGGACAGGAACTCGTCCATACTTACCTGAAACGCATGACAAATTCTTAAAAATACGCGAACTTAGCAGAAAATACTTGCCTATTGTGCGAATTTACAAAGAATTTTGTACTGAAATACGACGGAAGTGTATTTACTAAACGGACGCTTTTTCGTATACTATTATACGAAGGGGATAGGTTGGCTGCCGAAAGGTATTTATCTTGCCAATTCCAGTCAGGATCTAAGACTTGAACGCCAACCACGAGTCATAGAGACAGGAGTTGGCGCCCTTCATTCGTTGCAGATGACGGCCGGAACCCGCTTGAGGTTCCGGCCTTTTCGTTTCTCTGAGGCATTGGGAAGCTGCACGGAATGCCATGAGAAAATGAGTTGCATTTTTTGTTGTGTTTCTGATACAATAATGGACATATTTCATGGCCCAGGCAGAGGAGGAGACGCATGAGTATGATGGAAGAATTGCCGAGCATTTCCCAGCTGGAATGCTTTATCATCTATGGACGGGTACAGAACTTCACGCAGGCGGCGAAAGAGGCGAATATCACGCAGTCGGCCTTCAGCGCGCAGATGAAGAAGCTCGAGGCGACACTCGGGGTGACGCTCATCCAGCGTTCCAAGCGCGGCAGCCATCTGACGCCGGCGGGGGAACGCTTCCTCGCGCGCATCAGCGACTGGATGGAGGAGCTCCACAAGATCGTCTATGATCTGCGCACGGCCGAGGGTGCCGAGCAGATGGAGCTCAACGTGGGCATCCTCCGGACGCTCGGCGACATCCAGATGAACCGCCACATCGCGCATTTCCGCGAGCAGAACAGCCGGATCCGCTTCAACGTCTACGACCTCGAGCGCGAACAGCTCTTCTGTGCGCTCATGGACGACAGGCTCGACGTCGTCTCTTCCTACCTGCTGCCGGAGATGCCGGCCGCGGAGCTCGTCATCGAGCATTTCTGCTGGGACAACATCGTCTATTACGCACCATTGCTCGACCTGCCGCAGGAGCCCGTCACCGTCGACACGATCCTCGCGTCTCCCGTCGTGCTCTATCCGAAACAATTCATCATGAACGATACCATCGTCCAGTACTGCAAGGGGGCGGGCAAGCGCCCGCATACGGCAGCGCGCCTCTCGACGCCGTACGCCATGGCGTATTACTGCCAGCAGAATCCTGCCGGCGCCCTTCTGCCGGAGCGCCTGCTCGAGACGATGGGCTGCAGGCAGGGACTGTACCCGCTTGTAAAGCCCCTGCGCACGGACGCCTGCCTGATCTACAAGAAGGACAGCCCGAAGATTCGCCTGATCCAGACGTATGTCGATTACGTGCTCGCTTCCTTCCACGCGGCGCAGCAGGCTCCCAAAAAGCAGGGATGAGGGCGGTCATCGCTTTTTCTTCTGGCTGACATCGCATGGACTGCCCCTAAAGCCAGGTCTTCCTGTCAGGAACTGCTAAGACCAGGTAAAAAAATGCATTCGTATTTCATTCGATTGTCGCGTTTTTATCCGTATCATGCATTTAAACTATGGTGGTTCTGTATGATTCTGCATGATACGCTAATCAAATCAAGAAATAAAGATGCAGATAAGAAGATAATACGAGAAAAGTATGGGTGTAATCGTTTTTGACGATGATACCCATCTTTTTTATGCGCTACACAAATGTTATGAGAGCCCCTATAATCTATAACCATCATATATCTTTTATCTGTTCATCTTACATTTTTAATTAGAAAGGTCGCTGAATATCTTGGCAGAAAAATCTCGGTTGTGGACCAAAGGATTCATACTGGACACGTTAGTCAATTTCCTCATCTACATCATCTATTACATGCTGATGGTCATCATCGCATCGGAAGCCATTCATTCCCTGAATGCTACGATGAGTGAGGCTGGCCTCGCTTCCGGTATCTTCATCCTCGGCACGCTGCTGGCCCGTCTCTTCGCCGGCCGTTCCGTTGAGCTCTATGGCCGCAAGAAAATGCTGTACGCCGGCATCCTGTTTTATCTCGCCACGACGTTCATGTACTTCGCCATCCATTCGCTGCCGATGCTCTTCCTCGTCCGCTGCCTCAACGGTATCGGCTATGGAATCGCTTCCACGGCTACGAGCACGATCGTCTCGACGATGATCCCGGCCGCACGCCGCGGTGAGGGCATCAACTACTATGCCCTCTCGATGAGCCTGGCTGCCGCCATCGGCCCCTTCATCGGCATGCTCATGCAGCAGATCTTCCCGTTCGAGGACATCATTTACTTCTGCATCGGCATGATCGTCGTCTGCCTCGGTGCTGTCGCCGTCATGCATGTCGATGAGATGGAACTCACGGAGGAGCACCGCGCTGCCCTCAAGGAGATCCACATCGCCAACTTCCTCGAGCCGAAAGTCACGGCCATCTCCATCGTTGCCTTCTGCGTCGCTGTCTGCTACTCGAGTGTCCTGAGCTTCCTCGCTTCCTATGCAGCAGAGCTCCAGCTCATGGCCGCCGGTACCCTGTTCTTCGTTGTTTACGCCCTCGCCATCACGATTGCCCGCCCGATTGCCGGTGTCATGTTCGACCGCAAGGGTGAAGATTTCGTTATGTATCCGACGTATGCCTGCCTGGCCATCGGCCTTCTCTTGCTCTCCATCACGACGCAGAGCTGGATGATGCTGCTCGCCGGCGTCTTCGTCGGTCTCGGCTACGGCACGTTCATGTCGAACGGCCAGGCCATCTGCGTCAAGCTCGTTAAAGAAGTCCGCATCGGCGTCGCCGTCTCGACGTACTTCATCGCGCTCGACCTCGGCCTCGGCGTAGGCCCGTACATGCTCGGCGCCTTCAAGGAGTCGCTTGGCTTCCAGGGCATCTACTTCTTTGTCGGCATCGCCGCCATCGGCTGCGCTGCTCTCTACTACGTCCTCTACGCACGCCGCCGCAATGCCGGCCATCTGGTCGCCGCCGACGCAGAGGAAGTTGCCGTCGAAGAGGTCGAAGAAGAAGAATTCGCTTGATTCTCTGAGTCGGATATGTCGTCTTAGAAAAACTCAGAACGCTGGTGAGCGGGACTTTCCGCCACCGGCGTTCTTTTTGTTTTATATGGACTTAGCTGAGATCTTTGCCGCAATGCCTGCCAGAACGAGCAGGTCACGCTTTTGCGTGCGTATTTGGAGCCGCCCCGCATCCTCTTTTATGTAGATGATTGATGTACTATGTGCATATGTGTTACAATATATACATCAACAATGTCCGTAACAAGAGGTGTGGAGGGAGACGTCATGGCGAATCTCTGACAGAAGAAACGAAAGCATATGCTTAATTTTCTGAATGAACTGAAAGAAAAGCATAAAAGCGAGGATGACATGCTCATTGCTATCAATGAGATCGAGAATGCACTGAATGACTCAAACTTCGCAGTTGCTAAACCGCTGATTTATCTTTAGCGGCAATCTGCAAAATAAAAATAGCATAAGCTCATTCCGTTTTGTATATGGACTGCGCTAAAGAGGCAGAGATTCTTGACGAAGAGCAGGTTAACCAGCTGCTCGATCTGTTCGTGGCAAAACTGCCCGATTTATGGGGAAAGTGCTTGAAACAGTGTGCATGATGTGATGATGATGGATGCCTGAAAACCTGATAAAGCCTTGTCTCATAAGGGTTTCAGGTGTGCGAAGTTTGAGTCATAAGTTATATAGGAGGTACGTAAAGTGAAAGAATGTTTCAGAAAACAACAAAAAACATGTGTGTTCTGGGGGGGGACGAAGGCTAGTCGAAAATTCCTGACCAGCGTAATTTTATCTGCATTACTTGCTGTTCCCTGTACAGGTTTAGCTGCAGACATACACGGTCCATTAGAATCAGATAAGACTTTTGGCGAGGATACTAAGGTAACTGGTGAAAATGGTGTAAAACCTTCAAGTAATAAAATAACCATAGATGCAGGCAATTCTAAGCTGACATTAGATAATACCGATAACGGTATCCTCCTTTCTGAAGATGGTCAAAAGATTAATATAATAAAAGTTAAAGAGTTGAATATTTCTAATGCAGAGTATGGTATAAACCAAGGTGCCTATAGAAATAATGAAGTTTCTGTTGATGGAGTGGTAAATATAAGCGGAACTCAGGTTGCTATTGATTCCAATGATAATATTACGTTAAATTTAAATGGCGGACTTAATATAGAGAATAATTCTATTACGAGTCATACTGCTGGCTCAAATGCTGCTATACGTTTACAAGGTGGATCCACATTAAATACTTCTAGCTTATCTATAGAAAATGTTAGCGATACATACGGAAACGGAAATTATCAGGTTTTCGGATTAGAGCTGAATGGAAATTCCTGGGTTAATGCTGAAGAGTTAAAAATTGAAAAGCTTCGGGGTAAACAAAATATTTCAGGTATACACACTTGGGGTGCTGGCGTTCGAAGTGATTCAATAACAATAAGTGATATTAAACAGCTGGAGTCAGGTGAAAGCACTAACTATGATGTCTCCGGCATTCATAATCTAGGCGGGGGTATTGAAGCTAAAGATATTAGCATAAAACAAATAGATGGCAGTAATGTTAAAGGTACAGCGGCCCGTGGCTTATATATGGATAAGTATGGAACATATGTAGCTGTTGATAATTTAACTATTGATACCGTTAAAGCGCAGGAAGCAGATGCTTTTGGCATTTGGAATCAAGGCCAAACCCTATTCAATCATACAGGTGATAACAGCACTGAAACTGTAAGTATCAATAATATTTCCAGCAATAAAGATGCTTATGGTATTTATACCGATAAAAACGGTTCAAATCAGAGCAAGAATAAAATAAAAAATTTAAGTATTACCAACGTTGATGGCGAAAACAGCTATGGTATTTTTAATAAGGCTGATTCTATCATAATGGTGGATGAAAATGCCGTTATTAAAAATCTTACTGCTAATACTTTAAAGCAGGGTGTTCATACAGAAGATCAAGCAGAAACAAATTTATCTGGCAGTGCAGAGATTGTTGCTGAAACAGCATTATTTGCTAAGGGTAACGCTAAAATAGAAGTAAACAGCAGCAAGCAAGGCACAGTTAAGCTCACAGGCAAAACTATGCGTCAGGATGATGCTGTTATTAATGCTGTTTTAAATAACGCAAGCTCCTATTGGCATCTTACAGATGACAGTACTCTTACTGATTTAGAATTGAGCAATAATGCTCTGCTGGATATGGGCAAAGACAGCGGTAAATTCAGCACTCTGACAGTAAACAAGCTTGACGGTGATAAGGGCAAGATCAATATGGACATCGACGCAAGCAAGAATGCCGACAACAGTGACCGCCTGTACATCACAGGCACCCACACCGGCAACCATTACATTACGCTCAAAAACGTTAATGCAGATGGCAATACTGACGGCGCTGCCGGTACGGTTCTTGTAAGTGTAAAGGACGAGCAGGGCAACTTCTTTGCCAACGATAAGGAAGGATCCTTGTATTGGAATAAGTACACTTTAGATAAAGAAGACAGTGCTACTGATGGTTACACTAAGGATTGGTACTTGAAAAAAGTAGAATTCATACCTTCTAAACCGACCACCAGCGTAGATACAGTAGATGCAACCCAAAGACTGGCTTTCGCTAACTGGGTGGAGGACGACAAGCTTATGCAGCGCATGGGTGACCTGCGCCACGAAACCAATAATGAGGAAGGCATTTGGGTGCGCGTCAAAGGCGGCAAATACAGTGGTGATGGCTTCAGCAACCACCACACCATGTACCAGCTTGGCTATGACGATGTTGTAAAAAATACTGATAAGCTGAAACGTTATCAGGGCGTAGCCTTCTCCTACGATGACGGCAAGAACAGCTTCAACCGCGGCAGTGGCAAGCTGAAAGCCAAATCTATCGGCTTCTACAGCACGGATCTGCGCAAGAAAGGCCATTATCTGGACTTGGCGCTTAAGATTTATGATGCAGACAGCGACTTCACCGTGTTTGATACCGAAGGCAAGAAGATTACCGGTGCTTTTGACAACACTGGTATCAGCCTGAGTGCGGAATATGGTCGCAAGAAATATCTTGACGAGCATTGGTCGATTGAACCGCAGGCACAGCTGACCTTGGGTTATTTGGACGGTGCAAGATATACCACCAGCAATGGCATTCACGTAAGCCAAAGCAATCCCAACAGCGTTTTGGGACGTATCGGCTGCAACTTTAAGTATGATATAGACGAAAAGAATACTGTCTACCTGAAGGCCAACTGGCTGCATCAATTTGCCGGAAATTACGGCGCTACCTTGACTAACGACAGCGAAAGCCTGCGTATTGATAACCACGACCATGATACCTGGTTTGAATATGGCTTGGGCTTCGCCTGCATGACCGGCAAGAACAACCACCTGTATGCGGACGTAGAGCGTTCTACCGGAGGCAGCCTGCGTAAGAACTGGCAGTGGAATGCCGGTATGTTCTGGACGTTCTAAGCTGATGTAAACTGGCCTTTAATATCTACAATATCATTTAATAAATAGTGAAGAAAAATGCGCAATGGATTTTCATGTCTGTTGCGTATTTTTTTACGGGCGAATCTCGGTTCGGCGTGACCGACAGGTGAGGTTGCCGAGAGGGGTGTGTCAAGAGTTTTGCGTAAATCGATTTAATAAGCAACATCATATTGTTGCATGAGCTGTGACATCCTATCATCCATGAGCAACTGGTTCCGGACCATCGCCCAGTTCGCAACGTGACGCCCCTCCCATTTTTTATAGAGTTCCAGGATGCGCAGGTAGAAAATCTTGAAGACGGTATCCTCATTGGGGAATGCACCTTTCTTCGTGACATTGATTGCGCCGTAGATGAGCTTCAGCTGTTTCGTGAAGGCGCTCCACTGCTTGCGTGGGATGTAGCGGATGGAATTGCGGATGAGGTGTACGATGCAGCGCTGGACCGTGACTTGCGGGAATACGGACTTGGCGCCTTCCTCTAGTCCGCTCACGCCATCCATGGAGTAGATTCATGCAATACCGATTTACACAAACTATTTTACACTCCCGGATAAGGACAATGAACTTTACATCAACAATACGGAGTTCGTCAGCAATATGGCAGATGAGAAATGGAAGCCTCTGGCAGATGTATTATGATATTCTTCTACGCGATGAAAAGGGTGATTCCTATGGCAAGACAAAAGAAAGATGCAAAGATTTTGAATATCCGTTTGGCCACGCCCGTCAGTGATAAGCTGGAATCATTCTGCAAAGAGTCAGGGCAGACGAAAACGGTAGCAGTAGAGCGGTTCTTGACAAAATGCTTGGATGAATATTTTGCAATTCCGAAAGAACGTCGTTCTATTAATTGATCATTTGTAGTTGACGCGTTCTACCTGCTCAGAATGGTCAAAAAGTCCTCGTTTCTTCGAATCGGCCAGATAAGAAGAAAACGAGGGCTTTTTGCTGTCCTAGAATAGATACACTTTCGCAGGCAAAAAAGAGGCACCTGCCAATCGGACAAAGAGCCTCTTTGATGTCATGGAGTATTACTGAAAATGTCGTGCCGCAGAATCTTGTACCCCAAGGTATGTCTTCAGAGCTTCCTGCAACAGATGAGAATAATTTACTTTTTCTCTCTTTGCAAGAATATCCAGCCAGCGAGGAATGGTCACCGTTTTGTTCGTTGATTTATTCAACATTTTTTCTCGGAACGGCGGCATCCAAGCTCGAATCATGGCGATACTGTCTCCTTTTCCGCAAGTCAAAGAGGATACAGAAGAAGGGGAGGGAATGGATTCGCCATCTTCTTCCATCCCAAAAATGTGGAGCTGTAGTGCCTCTTTGGCATTTTGGAATGCTTCTTCCATATCGGAAGCGCAAGGAAGACATCCTGGCAAATCAGGAAAATAAATGGAAATACCATCTTCTGCTTCATGAAAGATTGCGGGGAAAATATATTCATCTTTCATTTATTCTCACTCCTTTTACAGACAATCAGGGAAGTACAATGCCAGCCTGTGCCAGGATACTCTTGAACGTTCCTAGTGGAATATCCTTACGCGGATGCGTGATTGTCACACGGCCTTTCTTTGTTGGATGCTTGAACTGATGATAATCACCGACATGGTAACACATATTATTACACGCGTCAATCTCGACATACTTCATCGCGCTCGGCCTCGGCGTCGGCCTGTATATGCTAAGCGCTTTCTTTTCTTTTACAGGGATACGTACTTGACAGAACGGTGCTGAAAATCTTAAAATAATATAAAAGTAAACAAATTGATTCAAGACAAGGGAGTCGTTTTCGTGAGAAAACGGCTCTTTTTTGTACGGAAGGCTGACAGGAGGGATTCACATGGAACAGGTAAAGAACGATGGCTTGTGGCAGCGCACGGCGATTTTTTCAGAGGCAGGATATATTCCCTGGCAGCCAGGATTTGAACGCTTCGGTGCAGAATATCATCATCAATTTGTCCACGATGATATCGTGGCGGATTTCTACGAGATCGATGGCGCCGATTTCACGCACTATGCGCTGCCGACCATCCCTGATGGCTGCACAGATTTCATGTTCACGAAATGTGGCGATGTCTTTCGTGGCTATATCAGCACGGGTGTACGCGCCAAGAAGGATTTTTACTTTGGCGAGATTGAGTATTTGTTCGGCATCCGGTTCATGCCCGGTGCGACCTGCCTGTTCTTCCGGAATCCAATCCGGGAGATTGTGGAGCGCCCGGTCTATATGGAAGATCTCTTTGCCGAAGGGGATTCCCTGCTGTCGCGTCTGACGGCAACGAGTTCCTTCGAAGAACGTGTCGCGGTGGCAACAAAGTTCCTGCAGGCAGCGCGTCTGCAGGAGGATGGGCAGAGTAAGCTCCTGGGTTACTGCACGAAGCGCATGTACCAGACCCGGGGAAATGAGAAACTTTCTGTACTGGCCGAGGATACGGGCTATACTGACCGCTATATCCGCAATTTGTTCACGGACTATATCGGTATTTCTCCAAAATCATTCTGCCAGATGCTGCGTCTGCAATACGTCCTGCTGCTGTTGGCACAGCATCCGTATATGAATCTGGAGGCTGCGGCTGCGTTTGCCGGTTACGACGACCTCAGCCATATGAACCGCGACTGCCGCCGGTATATGGGCTGCAGTTCCCGCCGGGTCCGCGCACAGGATTTCTGCCAGCGGGGCTCGAAAGACGGCAGCATCATGTTTCCCTGTTGAAAACGGGCAGGATAAGGCTTTCATGAAAACATTTTGTGTGAGTTCCGATTTTTTCTATTTTATTTCTCCGTTCAGCCTATAATAAGAACATCGAAAGCGAGCAACGGTGCCGAAAAGGATATCCCGTTGCCCGCTTTTTATTTGCAGCTTACAGGAAAGGAGGCCGTCTGCGATGCAGCAGCTCATTAGCGTGGGGATTGATATCGGCACGAGTACGACACAAGTCATCTACAGCCGTCTGAGCGTGGACGACACCTCGCATGCATCCCAGCTCTCACAGATGGAGATCGTCGATAAGGAAATCCTTTATAAAGGCAGGATTTACATGACGCCGATTGTCCAGCAAAAATTCCTGGCCATAGATGCTCTGAAGACCATCTTGAATCAGGAATTCGAAGCTTCGGGTATCCGGCGGGAGGAGGTGGTCAGCGGTGCCGTGATTATCACGGGGGAGGCTGCCAACAAAGAGAATGCGGCTGGTATCGCCGAAGCACTGGCTGAATATGCTGGAGATTTGGTCGTTGCTATTGCCGGTCCGGATTTGGAAGGGATTCTGGCTGGTATCGGCAGTGGTGCACAGCAAAAGGCGCGTGAAAAATTGATTCGTCTGGTCAATTTCGACATTGGCGGCGGTACGGCGAATGCGGCTGTCTTTGACAAAGGAAAGCTGGCCGATGCCTATGCACTTCACATCGGCGGCAGACTCATCCAGTTTGATGCAGCGCATCGCGTCACGTACTGTTCACCGTTCATCCATAAAATGCTGCAGGCACAACATGACGATGGAAATGTGATGACGACACAACAGGTGCAGCATATCTGCCGGGAGTTTGCGGATGTCCTCGTCCGCATTGTTAAGGGCGGGAGCCCGGGAGCGAAAGATGAGACCCTGATGATTTATCATCCGCCGCAGCCTGTGCCGGTCGATGCCTGTTCCTTTTCCGGCGGCGTCGGCGAGTTCGTCTATCAGGAGGATGCTCCTGACAAGAACGCATTCTTTTACCGTTATGGCGATATCGGCCCTCGGCTGGGGCTGACCATCCGGCAGCGTTTTGCCGAGGCCGGCATCCCTGTCGTCAAGGTGCCGGAGCGCATCCGGGCGACCGTCATTGGGGCCGGCGTACACAGCATGAAGCTGAGCGGCAGCACAGTCTTTTACGACTCAAAGCTGATGCCGCTTAAAAATGTTCCGGTGGTTGCCGTCCCTTATCGTCAGGGAGAGGGTGAGGAAAAGTTCCTCACGAGACTTCGGCAAAAAGCGGCACGGAATGTCGGTGATGTCAATATCTGCCTGAGCATCCAGGATTTAAAGAAGCCGCGTTATCAGGAAATCAAATTCCTGGCCAGGGCCTTGTGCAAGTGGGAGAAGGAATCCGGGCGCCGGCTGCTGCTGGTGCTTCCCTGTGACTGTGCCAAGGTACTGGGACAGACGCTGGCCATCTGCCGGGATGAGGCGCAGGGCTTTCTGTGCGTCGACAACGTTCGGGCGACCGACGGCACGTACATCGATTTTTGCAAACCCGTTGGCGGCAGCGTCCTGCTTGTCCTCAAGACGCTGATTTTCAAGAATTGAGAGAAGGGAATCACCCATGCGCTTAAAGACAAAATTATTGAATCATACCTACGAGTTTCGCGACTTGAACGATGTCATGGCCAAAGCAAATGAAGAAAAGACAGGAGATTCCCTGGCCGGCATTGGTGCTGATTCCGCTGCTGAGCGGGTGGCGGCAAAAGTCGTGCTGGCAGAAGTCACGCTGAAGGAACTGCGGGAAAATCCCTGCATCCCTTATGAGGCGGACGAAATCACCCGCCTGGAAGAAGATGCTGTTGAGGAAGAGGCGTTTGCCAAGATCGCTTCCATGAGTGTGGGGGAGTTCCGTGAGTTCCTGCTGGCGGCAGACACCAAAACCATTGCTTCTATCCGCGGCGGTCTGACGGCTGAGATGATTGCTGCCGTCACGAAATTGATGAGCAATATGAATCTCATCTGTATCGCGGCCAAGATGCCTGTGACGGCTACCTGCAATACAACCATCGGCCTGCCCGGTGTTTTTGCCGGACGGCTGCAGCCCAACAACGCCAAGGATGATATCCGCGGCATCATGGCTTCTGTTTACGAGGGAATCAGCTATGGGATTGGCGATGCGGTCATCGGCCTGAATCCGGTCAGCGATGATGTCGATACGGTCCAGAGAATTCTCGGGGAGTTCACCAAATTCATGGAAACCTGGGATATCCCGACCCAGAACTGCGTACTGGCCCATGTGACGACGCAGATGGAAGCTCTGAAGCGACCGGAAACCACCATGGACCTCATGTTTCAGAGTCTCGCCGGGACCGAGGAGGCCAATCGCGGCTTCGGCATCAGCCTGAATCTGATGGATGAAGCGTATGCCTGCATGAAAGAGCGAAAACATTCGCATGGTCCCAATTTTATGTATTTCGAGACGGGCCAGGGCTCGGAACTTTCCTTGGAAGCCCATCACGGCGTGGATCAGGTCACGTTGGAAGCCCGCTGCTATGCCATGGCCAAGCGGTACCATCCGTTCCTGGTCAACACGGTGGTCGGCTTTATCGGGCCGGAGTACCTGTACGACGGCAAGCAGACCATCCGGGCGGGGCTCGAGGATCATTTCATGGGCAAGCTCACAGGCATCCCGATGGGGGTGGATTGCTGCCATACGAATCACATGAATTCGGATCAGAATGATTCCGATAACCTGGCCATGCTGGTTGCCATGGCAGGAGGCAATTACATCATGGGAATTCCGCTCGCGGATGATGTCATGCTGATGAATCAGACGACAAGTTTCCATGATATTGCTTCCATCCGCGAAGTGACCGGCAAACGGCCCATCCGGGAGTTCGAACAGGCGATGGAACGTCTGGGAATCATGGAGGACGGCCGCTTGACCGAACGGGCGGGAGATCCTTCAATCTTTTGGAAGGGGGGAGCGTTATGAACGATGAAGATGGTTTTGTGCGGGATATATCCGCCATTGATTATCATACGCGTGTCACAATCCAGCATCCCTGCAATCTGGAAGCCTGCAGGGCCATCAAGGGCAGCACGAATGCC
Organism: Mitsuokella sp. AF33-22; assembly: GCF_003475755.1. Taxonomy (NCBI): domain Bacteria; kingdom Bacillati; phylum Bacillota; class Negativicutes; order Selenomonadales; family Selenomonadaceae; genus Mitsuokella; species Mitsuokella sp. AF33-22. The sequence continues at coordinate 177,185 of NZ_QRQA01000004.1, forward strand.
AGGATCTGCGTGGGGAAAGCCGGTTCGAGTTATCGGACGGAAAGCTACCTTCGCTATCTGTCGGATCATGCGGCTGCCATGGATTCGGTCTGGAAGGAAGTGGATGATACCATTTTTGATCCGTATGGCTTTGTCAAAGTCGAGACTTGTGCCAAGAGCAAAGAAGCGTATATCAAAAGACCCGACCTGGGGCGAATCTTCTCATCGGCGACGATGGATTTCCTGAAGAAGAACTGCAGGCATGACATAGATGTCCAGATCCTGATCGTAGATGGCCTGAGCGCCTATGCGATTGAAGAGAATGCGTTGGACGTATACGAGGTGATGCTGGATGGTTTGAAGGCACGGGGGTATTCCCTCGGAACGCCGATTTACATCAGACATGGGCGTGTGGCGACGATGGATTCCATCAGCGAGGCACTCCATGCGAAAGTCATCGTTCAGCTGATTGGCGAACGGCCGGGACTCATCACGAATCAGAGCATGAGCTGCTACATGGCCTATGAAGCCAGCACGAAAAAACCGGAGTCGCAGCGAACCGTTATTTCCAATATCTATGCGGGCGGAACACCTGCTATCGAAGCGGCGGCCCAGATTGTCGACTGGTGCGGTGTCCTGATGCGAGAGAAGAAAAGCGGAGCTGCCTTGAAACTGTGAAGCATACATCTTTGTATCGCAGCCTCTCAGAATGAACTGTATGAAAAGGAGTGGTGATCATGTCTACTTCTGCTGTTGCTGTTTCAGAACCCAGACTGGAGCGTGCGTTGAGCCTGTCTTCGTGCATCACGATTACGACAGGTGCTGTCATTGGCGTCGGTCTGTTCACAACGGGTTCCGCTGCTGCCGTCAGCATGGGAACTTCTGCCATTATCGCGACGGTTATCGCCTTTCTGATGGTCCTGTGGCCATCCTTGCTGTATGGCGAGATGGGAGCGGCCCTGCCTCTGGCCGGCGGTACGTATGCGTTTGCGAAGCGTGCCATCAGCTATCCGGTCGGCATCTTCTGCAGCTGGAATTATACTGTGGCCCAGATTGGCATTGCTGGCGCCGAAGCCCTGGCTTTTGCCAATTACTTCGGCTGCCTGCTGAACTTCCTGGGCTATACGAGCCCGGTCAATGAGAAGGTGCTCGCTTCGGGGCTGATTGTTCTCTTTGTCCTGATCAACTATTTCGGCATCAAGGCGGCGGGCAAATTCCAGAATGCGTTCATGTTCTTCTTCTGGGGTATGTCCACTATCTGGTTCTTCAATGTCCTGAAGGATGTGGATTTTGCCAATTTCATGCCTCTTTTCGCCGGTATCCCGCATGAAGTCACGTCAATGGCACAGCTGATTGTCGCCGTCTGGTGGTGCTTTGCCGGCTTTGAGACGGTCGTCGGCATGGGCTCAGAGATTGAATTCCCGCAGATTACCATTCCACGTGCCCTGATTATTTCTCCGTTCATCGTCTATGGTGTCAATGCCCTGTTTTACTGGTTCCTCATCGGTATCACGCCGCTCGATATGGTGAGTGATGTATCTGGTGCCACAGCACCTTTCGCTTCGGCCATGAATGCGGCCGGCATCGTCGGCCTGCCCGCCATTATCCTGTGCCTGGGCATTACGTTCGGCGGTGACTTCTCCACGATGAATCCCTGCATCACGGGCCCGTCGAGGTACATGTACACGATGTCGAAGGACGGCTGCTTCCCGAAGGTCCTTGGCAAGCTGCATCCGAAATACAAGAGCCCGTACGTGGCCGTCCTGACCATTGGCGTCATCGCCCTGTTCCTGATCTGGTCCGGCTCCATTGCCATCATCGCTGCAATGTGCGCCTTTTCGCAGATGATCTGTTACATGATCGGCTTCCTTTCGTATATTTTCCTGTACAAGAAAGAACCGGGACTCAGCTGCCCCTGGGTGGCACCGCTCGGAACGGTAGGCGCCGTGGTCAATCTGATTGTTTACGGCGTTGTCATGGTCCTGGCCGTTGACTGGTCTGCTCTGCCTTACAATCTGGTCCTGTGCGCGGCCTGCCTGGCTTACTACTTCTTTGAAGTGCGCAACAGACCAATGCCGGAAACCGCGAAGGAGCTGGAAGCATCCGAACTCGTCCTAAAAGCTCCGGATGCAGAGGAGATGGCCAGCCTCAACAAGGAATACCGCTGCTGGAAGTGGGGCGCCGTCATCGTCTTCGTGGTTGCCTCCGGTGCCTTTGCTTTAGGAACCCTTTTGTGAGATATTGCACGTTTGCCTGTTATATGTTTTGGCTGGCATGAAAACAGGTATTTCCTGATAAAATGAAAAGCTCCCGCTTCATGTTGATATCATTGAAGCGGGAGCTTTTATTTTTTCGTATCTTCGTATCGTTGAGGAGGCCATCAAAGGCAGGCAGCTGCTCACTCGGCGGCGGGGTCCTGGCTCAGGATGGCGGCGAGCTCCTTTTCGTCGGGGGTGATGTAGAGCGTCTTCTGATTCGTGAAGATGACGAAGCCGGGCTTGCTGCCGGACGGTTTCTTGACATAGCGGACCTCGGTGTAATCGACGGGGATCTTCGAAGAGCCGCGGGCCTTGCTGAAATGGGCGGCGAGGCTGGCGGCGAGCAGGATGTCGTCTTCGCTGGGCTCAAGGCCGCCGTTTTGCAGGATGACGTGGGAACCCGGGATGTCCTTCGTGTGGAACCAGGTATCGTTGAAGCGGGCGGTCTGGAACGTCAGCTTGTCGTTCTGATAGTTGTTCTTGCCGACGAGGATGGAAGTGCCGTCCGGCGCCTGGAAATGGAAGGGGCGGGCCGGCTTGTCGTTGTTCTTTTTCTTGGGCTTCTCGCGCAGGTAGCCGGCGGCGATGAGCTCGTTGTGGATCTCGGCGATTTCGGCAAGGCTCGAGGAGGCGAGCAGCGAGGCCTCGATGCTCTCGAGGTAGGCGATGTTCTCCTCGCATTCGCGGCGCTGCACGCGCAGGAGTTCCTGGGCGCGCTTGAGCTTGTCGTATTTCTTGTAGCAGGCCTGCATGTTCTGCACGAGTGTCAGGCGCTGGTCGAGCGGAATCCGGATCGTCTCGCCCGTCTCGCTGTAGATGTTCGGCACCTCGATCTCGGCGTCCTCGCGGTCCTTGAACTGATACTGGTACGTCATGAGGTTGTCGCCGCGCACCTTGTATTCCTCGGCGTTCTCGGCCTCGCTGATTTCCTCGTCGAGCTTCACGAGCTTGTTCTCGGCGCGGTTCTTCTCGTTCTTGACGAGTTTGCGGAAGCGGTCCTTGTCGGGCAGCACGTAGGAGCCTAAAAGCTGGTCGGCCTTCTCGAGCATCGCGCTGATCGTCGGGAAGGTGAGGCTGACGGCATCTGGCAGGTAGTGGAGCGGGAACGAGGCCATCGCGAGCACCTTCTGGTTCGGGTCGATGAGGAGGGCCGGCGCAGCGGATTCCTTCGTCGCGGCCGCGCGCAGCTCCTCGAGTGCCTCGCGGATGGCGGCGAAATCGGCGTCGTCGAGTGCATCGAGGTGCACGGAAGGGGCGAGGCCTGCCGAGAAGCAGACTTCCTTTGCTGATACGGGCCCGAAGCCCATGCAGGCGGCGAGCAGGGCCTTGTCGAGGCGCGGGCCCTCGGCTGTGCGGATGCGCGCGAGGATGGCCGTGAGGTCGTCGGTGAAGAGGTCGAGCTTGTCCTGACCGGGCGGCAGCTCGTAGGCCTGTCCCGGTAGCACCGTGCGGACGCGGCTGTTGTTGTTGCCAATCTTGCGCAGGGCGTCGAGGATGAGGCCGTCCTGCACGAGGATGATGTTGCTGTACTTGCCCATGAGCTCGAGTACGAGCGTCTTCGTGACGATGCGGCCGCCGGCGGCGAGAGAATCCACATCGATGAGCAGCAGGCGGTCGAGCCCGTGCTGGCGGATGCCCGCGATGCGGCCCGTCTCGAGCTGCTTGCGCAGGACCATGCAGAAGACCGGAGGCTCCGGCGGGTTCTCGAGATTCTTCGCGAGCAGGTGCGCCGAGGGGTTCTGCGGCTGTATGGAGATGTGGAGCAGGTGATTCCTGCCGGGCTGGCGCACGGACAGGATGATCGACTGTTTGTTCGGCTGGGTAATCTTATCGATGCGGCCGCCGGTCAGGGCTCGGTCGAGCTCCTGCACGAGCGGGTGCATGGAAAATCCATCAAGACTCATGATACGATCCTCGTTTCTTACTATATTTATATAGGAAAATTATAGCATTGCACTGCGGGCAACTCAAGGCAGTCTGTCTTCCTGCCCGCTTCCGAGGCGCAAAAACGCGGAAAATCGGCGAAATTTCGCCATTTAGCGAAGAAAACTTGCAACAAGTGGCCAAAACAGGTAGAATAAAGAGATAAAGATTGACATAAAAATTGTGAGGAGGTACTTCTCATGAAGTTTTCGAAATGGCAGGGCTGCGGCAACGATTTCGTGCTGATCAACTGCCTGCAGGATAAGGTGGCCGATTACGCGGCATTTGCCCAGGAGGTCTGTGACCGCCATTACGGCGTCGGCGCCGATGGCATCCTCGTCGTGGAGCCTTCGGTCAAGGCGGACTTCCGCATGCGCATCTTCAATACGGATGGCAGTGAGGCGGAGATGTGCGGCAACGGCATCCGCTGCTTTGCGCGCTATCTTTACGATTCCCATCTGACGGACAAGAAGGAATTCACGGTCGAGACGGGCGCGGGCGTGCTTGTGCCGCGCCTGATCTTTGAGGGGGATACCGTATCCGGCGTGCGCGTCGATATGGGCGAGCCGATTCTCGAGGGCGACGAGATCCCGGTCAAGGGCTTTGGCCGCCGCCACGTCGTCAACGAGAAGCTGACCGTTAACGGCAAGGATTACGCGATGACCTGCGTCTCGATGGGCAATCCGCACTGCGTCATCTACGTCGATGATGCCGAAGGCTTCCCCATCCATGAGCTCGGTTCTTCGTTTGAGCATCATCCGGCCTTCCCGCGCAAGACGAATACGGAATTCGTCGAGGTCAAGGACCGCGGGCATGTGCGCATGCGCGTCTGGGAGCGCGGCGCGGCGGTGACGCTGGCCTGCGGCACGGGCTCGTGTGCGACGGCTGTCGCCGGCGTGCTGACGGGCCGGACGGACCGCAGCGTCGAGGTCCAGCTCGACGGCGGCACACTGCATGTCGAGTGGGATGAGGCGAGCAATCACGTATTCATGACGGGCCCCGCGGAGCTCGTCTTCACGGGCGAACTGCCAAAGCGCTGAGACGCGTCCGATTGCAGCAGAGAAGAGATGGTTTTATGTTGAAGAGCATGACGGGATTCGGCGCGGCCCTGCGGGAAGACGAGTCCTATAAGATCTCCATCGAGATCAAGGCGGTGAACCAGCGGTTCCTCGAGACGTCGTTCCACATGGTGCATCCGCTCTATCCCTATGAGGACATGATGCGCCGGCAGATCCGCGACGTCGTTGCGCGCGGCAAGGTCGACGTGTTCCTGACGTGCGAGGACAAGCGTCCGCAGAGCCGTTCCATCCGGGTCGACAAGGATCTCGCGCTCGCGTATCATCAGGCGCTCGACGACCTCAGCGATTTTTTGCACCTCGCGCGTCCCGACGAGATCATGGATATCGCCTCGTACCCTGACGTCATCCGCATGGAGGAGCGGCAGGAGCTCACGGGGGTGGAGGGACCGCTCCGGGAGGCGCTTTCCGAGGCCCTTCGGCAGTTTGACGCGATGCGGCAGGCGGAAGGCCGCCATATCGAGCAGGACTTCCTCGCGCGCATCGACAGGCTCGCGTCGTGTGTCACGCGCCTGCGCGAGCTCGCGCCTTCTATCATCGCCTCGTACCGGCAGCGCCTGCAGGAAACGATAAAGGAGCTCCTGGGCTCCTGTGAGCCCGATGAGACGCGGCTCATCCAGGAGACGGCCATCTATGCGGACAAGGTCAACTACACCGAGGAGGTTGTCCGCCTCGGCAGCCATTTCAGCCAGTTCCGCGTCATTGTCAGTCAGGCGCAGGGGCCGGTCGGCCGCAAGTTGGATTTCCTGATCCAGGAGATGAACCGGGAGACGAACACCATTGCCTCCAAGGCCAATTGCACGGAGGCCGCGCAGCTCATCGTCGACATGAAGAGCGAGATCGAGAAACTGCGCGAACAGGTGCAGAACATAGAATGACGGGAGTGAATACGGATATGGATTTCAAGTTGATCAATATCGGATTCGGCAACATCGTTGCCGCCAATCGCATCGTCGCGATTGTGAGTCCGGAGTCGGCCCCCATCAAGCGCATCATCCAGGAAGCGCGCGACGGCGAGCGCCTGATCGACGCGACGTACGGCAGACGCACGCGCGGCGTCATCATCATGGACAGCGATCATGTGGTCCTGTCCGCAGTACAGCCGGAAACGGTGGCACATCGCATCGTGGACAACGGCAGTGACGACCTCGATGTGAAATTCGACAGCAAAGGAAAAGATGAGAAGATATGAGCAAGGGTTTATTGATTGTGGTATCCGGACCATCGGGAACAGGGAAGGGCACGGTCTGCGCAGAACTCCTGTCGCAGACGCCGGAGCTTGCCTACTCGATTTCGGCGACGACGCGCCAGCCGCGCGACGGAGAGGTCGATGGCAGGAATTACTATTTCCTGGACCGTGAGAAGTTTGAGCAGCTGATCGCGGACGGCGGCTTCCTCGAATACGCCAATGTCTACGGCAATTATTACGGCACGCCGCTCGGCAAGATTGAGGAGCGCCGTGCGGCCGGGCAGGACATCCTCCTGGAGATCGATACGCAGGGAGCCCTCAACGTCATGGAGAAATGCCCCGACGGGCTCTTCATCTTCCTGCTGCCGCCATCGCTGCCGGAGCTGGAGCGCCGCATCCGCGGCCGCGGTTCGGAAACGCCGGAGTCCCTTGCCAGGCGCCTCGGCGCGGCCAAGCAGGAAATCGAGATCGGCCGCCGCTACACGTACGTCGTCATCAACGATACCGTGCGCCAGGCCGTCTCGCGCATCAAGTCCATCATGGTGGCAGAGCACTGCCGCATTGATAAAGAAGAAGTAATTGCTGAGGTGTTGAACAATGAAAACGAATAATGTTGAGATGAGCATGGTCAATCCGTCGACCGATGCCCTGATGAAGAAAGTCGACAGCCGCTACGGCCTCGTGGTGCTCGGTGCCAAGCGCGCCCGCCAGCTGCTCGACGGTGCCGAGCTGCTCGCGACGAAGGCACACTCCACGAAGAACGTGACGAACGCGCTCGAGGAGATCGCCGAGGGCGAGATCACGTACAAGCTGGACGAAGAGGAATAAGGCGCCATGGAGGAGATGCTTGCGCAAGGGCCGCTTGCCGGCAGGAAAATCGTCCTCGGCGTGACGGGCGGCATCGCGGCCTACAAGGCCGTTGAACTCACGAGCCGCCTGCGCAAGGCGGGCGCGGAGGTGCACGTCATCATGACGCGGGCCGCCCAGGACTTCGTGACGGAGCTGACCTTCCGCGAGATCAGCGGGCAGGCCGTCGTCACGAGCATGTGGGACAAGGTCCCGACGCACAACGTCGAGCACATCGCACTGGCGAACCTCGCGGACCTCCTGCTCGTCGCGCCGGCCACGGCCAACTTCCTCGCGAAGGCGGCCGCGGGCCTTGCCGACGACATGCTGACGACGACGCTGCTTGCGACGAAGGCGCCGGTATTCCTGGCGCCGGCCATGAACACCAACATGTACGAGAATCCCGTGACGCAGAAGAACCTCCGGGAGCTCGCAGCGCGCGGCTTCCACATCATCGAGCCAGCGTCGGGGCACCTGGCCTGCGGCGTGACGGGCAAGGGCCGCCTGCCGGAGCCCGCGGACATCGCCCGCCAGGTCGAGGCGTTCTTCGCGAAGGCGCGCGACCTGCTCGGCCGCAAGGTCCTCGTGACGGCCGGCGGCACGCGCGAGCCGCTCGACCCCGTGCGCTACCTCGGCAACCGCTCGACGGGGCGCATGGGCTACGCAATCGCACAGGAGGCCGCGGCGCGCGGCGCTGACGTCGTGCTCGTATCGGCGCCCTCGGCGCTGCCGGTGCCGCCGGGCGTGCGCTGCGTTCATGTCGAGACGGCCCGCGAGATGCGCGAGGCCGTGCTGCGCGAATTTGACGATGCCGATGTCGTCATCAAGGCCGCGGCCGTCGCCGACTACCGCCCCAAGATCGTGGCGGAGAACAAGATCAAGAAGAGCGAGGGCGAGTTCACGCTCGTGCTCGAGCGCAACCCGGACATCCTGCTGGAGCTCGGCCAGAAGAAGCGGCAGCAGGTGCTCGTCGGTTTTGCGGCCGAGACGACGAAGCTCGAGGAGTACGCGCGCGGCAAGCTCGCGAAGAAGAACCTCGACTTCATCGTGGCCAACGATGTCTCGCGTCCCGATGCGGGCTTTGCCGTCGATACCAACTGTGCCAAGCTCTTCATGCGCGACGGCACGGTCTGTGACTGCCCGCTTTCATCCAAGGCGGAGCTCGCGGGCGTCATTCTGGACCACGTCAGGGCATGCCTGTCCTGAGGTCCTGGCCTTCTTCCTCTGGGGAATGCCTCTTCGAGCAAGAACGGCATAAAAAATACCCTGTGGGCATCTCGATGTGCCACAGGGTATTTTTACAGGCTGCGGGGGGGACCTTACTTCTTGTCGCTGGCCTTGGCGGCCGTCTTCTGCTGGACCGTGAACGGCGTCAGGTTGAAGTTCTCAAGCGTGCCGTCCTTCTTGAACAGCAGCTCGCAGCGCACTGTCGGGGACTTGTCGAAGCCCATGAGGTAGATGAACTGGTCGGCCTGGTCAAAGCGCGTCCAGCTGATGAAGCGCGTGGTCTTGAGCGTGCCGAGTTCCTTCGTCATGCGGTCGCGGATCTCTTTTATCTGCGCCGGCTTGACGTTGGTCTGGGCGTCCTTGCCCATGAGCGTCAGGGCCTTTTCGGGCTGGTTCTTCGTCAGCATCGTGTCGATCCACTGCGTGGCGACCGTTTCCTCGCTGGCGAAGGCCTTGGCGTTGTCCGACGTGGCCGCAAACGCGCTGACCGGGAACGCCAGCAGGCAGAGTATGGTGGCAATGAGCCATATTTTTTTCATAGGGATACCTCCTATTTCATGATAGGTTCATTGTACCGCTTTTCCTGGCATGATGCAAAAAACTTTTAACATTTTAACGCAATTGTAAAATGAAATGGTAACTGGAGAGGAGTGCTTGAGGTGTTGGAACGATTATCCTTTATCTTGGGCGGCCCGCTGACGGCGGACCGCTGGCAGGTGGAGGCGGTCGTCAAAGATCGTAAGGTGTACGTGGGCTGCCGCCGCTGTTTTGCCGAGCAGGAGCCGCAGGACGGGCAGGAGCTGCCGAAGGAGGAGCTGCCGAGCGGCCGCCGCTGGCTCCGGAAGCTCGAGAAGCTCGGGATCCAGCGCTGGCGCAGCCGCTTCGTGCCGGAGGAGCCCGCGCGGGCCGATACGCAGTGGACGCTCCTCTACAAGGAGGAGGGCAAGCCGCAGCGCCATATCACGGGCCGCGGGGCGTATCCTGAGAACTGGGCCTCGTTCATCGACTGGCTCAACGAATTGCCCGGGGCGGCCATCCGCCAGGAGAACCACATCGAATCGGTGCGCTTCTCGCTCTATGAGGAAGTCCCCCTGAAGGCGGGCGGCAGGAAGATCCCAATCCGTGAGAAGCTGGCCCTTGACCGGCGCCGCCGCGTCATCATCTACAACCGCCACAAGCAGGAACTCGGGACTGAACGCCACGCCTACGAGGTGCCGCGCGCCATCATCCGCCTGCTCGACATGCTCGACCGCACGCAGCATCTCGAGGACAAGTGGCCGGCCGAGCGCGGTGAGGAAGGGCCGAAGCTCGAGGTGCGCCTGACGCGCCACGACGGGACCGAGACGGTCATCCGCTGCCGTTATGTGCCGGCGGAGCTGCCGGAGAACTGGCCAGAGTTCCTCGCCGAAATCCAGCGCATCATGGGCGGCATCGGTGGCCGCTTCTTCCGCCGCGATACGTACCTCTCGGAAAGCGAGGTGTATCGATGAAACCGGCTGTCATCACCGACATCATCCTCGTGGTCTTCCTGTTGCGCTTCTTTGCCGAGGACAATCTCATGCAGTGCGTCCCGCTCGCGCTGCTCTGGGCCCTCATGACGGGCTTTTTCCTGCGCGAGTCGAAGAAGAAAGGGGAGTACGCGAATCTGTCGCTGCCGATCCTCTGGGCGGCCAACGCCTTCCTGACGCTCCTCATGATCTGCGGCTTTGTGTTCTTGGACCGCCTGCCGGGCTGAAAAACGGCAAAATCTATGATATAATGGAACCCATCAGAATCACCAGAGAGGGGAAAACCGAATGGAAATGCAAATGGAATTTATCCGCAAGCTGCCCACGCCGCAGGAGCTCATGGAGCAGTTTCCGATTGACGACCGCGTCAAGAAGATCAAGGCCCAGCGCGACAAGGAGATCGCCGCCATCCTGACGGGGCAGGACAACCGCTTCCTGCTCATCATCGGCCCGTGCTCGGCCGACAACGAAGAGGCCGTGCTCGACTACATCCACCGTCTCGTGCCCGTGCAGGAACAGGTCCGGGACAAGATCCTCATCGTGCCGCGCGTCTACACGAGCAAGCCGCGCACCATCGGCATCGGCTACAAGGGCATGCTGCACCAGCCGGACCCGGAGGGCAAGGAAGACATGCTCGGCGGCATCATCGCCATCCGCGAGATGAACGCGCGCGTCGTGCGCGAAACGGGCTTCACCTGCGCCGAGGAAATCCTCTATCCGGAAATCTACCGCTATCTTTCTGACCTGCTCTCGTATGCAGCCGTCGGCGCGCGTTCCGTCGAGGACCAGTTCCACCGCATGATCGCAAGCGGCATCGGCATACCTGTCGGCATGAAGAACCCGACGTCGGGCGACATCTCCGTCATGCTCAACTCCATCGAAGCGGCCCAGCACTCGCAGGAATTCCTGTTCCGCGGCTGGGAGGTGCGCACGACGGGCAATCCGCTCGCCCATGCCATCCTGCGCGGCTACGTCGACAGCTTCGGCAACAGCCTGCCGAACTACCACTACGAGAACCTGCGCTCGCTCTACGAGGCATACCACAAGCGCAATCTCCAGAATCCGGCCGTCATCGTCGACGCCAACCATGCGAACTCGGGCAAGAAGTACCTCGAGCAGATCCGCATCGCCAAGGACGTCGTCAACAGCTGCCGCATCTCGCCGGACATCCAGACGCTCGTCAAGGGCCTCATGATCGAGAGCTACATCGAGGACGGCAACCAGAAGATTTGTGAGGGCACGTACGGCAAGTCTATCACGGACCCGTGCCTCGGCTGGGAGAAATCGAAGCAGCTCATCTTCGACCTCGCAGAAATGCTCTGATTTTCTTGATACCCCATACGGTCACAAACGCCCCGGTTCCTGCGAGCCGGGGCATTTTTCAAGCAAAGAAGCCGCCAGCCATCCGGATGATTCCCGATGACTGGCGGCTCCTTTTATCCCGTATCGTATTGTCTGAGCAGCGGTCAGAACTTGTCGACGAGCTTGTAGCCCTTGCCGCGCAGGAACGTCTCGGCCTCCGGCTCCTGCGTCTTGAAGATGACGACCGGTTTGCTGGCCTGGCGGTCGTAGGAGATGTAGAGGTAGTCGAGCGAAACATTGGCCTCGCAGAGATGGTTGAGGATCTTGTCGAGGCTGCCCGGCGTATCGCCCATCTCGACGGCGATGACCTTGTCGATGTGGCACTGGTAGCCGGCCTTCTTGAGTTCTTCGACGGCGCGCTCCGGATCGGTGATGACGAGGCGGATGATGCCGAACTCAGCACTGTCGCTGGCGAGCATGGAGTAGATGTTGATGTCGGCCGCAGCGAGCACCGCCGTCATCCTGCGCAGAGCACCCTTGGTGTTTTCCGCGAATACAGAAACTTGGTTGAGCATGTGATGAATTCCCCTTTACGATTAAAATAAAAATAATAGCATCCCGGCTTGCTGGCGCGCCTGCCGGGAGCCCTGAGCCCCGGCAGCAAGCCATCGGTGCGGTCTGTCTGATGTTCCTATTCTATCATATCGGCCGGGAGAAAGCAAAGGCGGGGAGTCGCCTGCCTGTAACGTTGTCAATCATGGGGCAGCGTGACGATACCGGCAGAGAGAATGGCAGCCAAATATGGGAAAAGCGATGGAAATGTGCTACACTGGATATAAAAGCACTTGATTGCAATGAAATTAATTGGGAGGAAACATCATGGAATTTCAGTTTGCCCACAACAACTTCAACGTCCTGGATCTCGAGAAGAGCCTGGCCTTCTACAAGGAAGCGCTTGGCTTTGAGGAATCGCACCGCCTCGAGGGGCCGGGCTTTACGCTCGTCTACCTCTCCGACGGCGGCAAGACCCCGCATGAGCTCGAACTGACCTGGGTCCACGACCGCAAGAAGCCGTACGACCTCGGCGAGAACGAATTCCACCTGGCCGTGACGACGGACGATTACGAAGCCGCTCACAAGAAGCACGAGGCGATGGGCTGCATCTGCTACGAGAACGCCGCCATGGGCATCTATTTCATCAGCGACCCCGACGGCTACTGGGTCGAAGTCCTGCCGCGAAAATAACAGGCAAGGATAAAGAGCGAGCCCTCCCGATGACTGACTGCTTCCTGCAGCGCATGGCGAGGGCTTGTTTCTTGGAAAAGAAGGCGGGGTCTCGTATAAGGAGAAATTATGGAAGAATCGAAGGAAATCCAGCAGCAGCGGGCACTGCTTCATGCCAAGTACCGCCGGGCCATCCCGCAGGCCGGGGAATTGTGGAGACATTTCAAGGATAACATGTATAAGATCATAGCCTGTCCCGTCATGCATACCGAGACGGGAGAAATCTACTGCGTGTACCAGGCCCTGTATGGCAGCTGCGGCGTATATTGCCGGCCGCTGGATATGTTCATGAGCGAAGTGGACCATGATAAATACCCGCAGGTGCAGCAGAAATATCGGTTTGAGAAAAAGCAGGATAGTTGAACCGAATCGGAATAAGGAAGGCTTCTGAATGGATGTGGAACGTTGTTTGCTGGCGCTGATGCCAATCTTGTCCTTGCTCGTCATGCTGCTCGCGCTCCGTCAGTCCGTGCAGCGGGCGGCGGGACTGGGCTTCCTGCTGGCCGCTGCGCTCGGCAGCGCGTTTTTCGGCGCCACGAGCACGCTGCTGCTGGCTGCCAGCTTGCAGGGCGTGCTGCATGCGCTGCCCATCATTGGAGTCATATTCGGCACGCTGCTGCTTTATGCTGGAGCAGAAGCGCTGGGAATCCTGCAGCGTCTGCAGCAGTTCCTGCAGGCTTGTTCCACAGACCTGGCGGTACAGGCACTCGTTGTCGGCTGGCTGTTTGCGCATCTCTTGCAGGGAATCTCAGGCTTCGGCGTGCCGGTGATGATCTGCGCGCCGCTGCTGGTCCGGCTGGGCATTCCGCCGCTGCGCGCCGTGCTGATTGCCCTGTTGGGCCAATGCTGGGGAAATACCTTCGGTACGATCGGGCTTGCCTGGGATGGCCTGCTGACGCAGGTCACACTGACGCCCTCCATGGAGCGCACGGTCCTGGTGTTGTCGTCTTCGTATCTGCTTCTGGTCTGTCTGCTGTCCGGTTTTCTGATTGCGTATCTGGCAGATGGCTGGAGCGGCCTGCGCCGCACCTTCTTCCTCGTCTTGTGCCTCGGTATCCTGCAGGGAGAAGGGCAGACGCTATTTTCATATGTCCATGCAGAACTGGCCAATTTCCTCGCATCACTCCTGGGCTTTGGGGCATTCCTGCTCTGGCGGCGAACAGGCGGGATACCCGCTGCTGCGCCGCCTGTCCCTGTGGGGCCTTTTCGAAAATCAGGAAGGGGCAGGAAGACGGTCCTGGCTTCTGCCTGCCGCTATGCGCTTTGCCGCACCCGGCCGGTGGCAACGGCAGTCGTGCTCCTGCTCGCGATGTCGGAAATCATGGTGACGACAGGGCAGACCAGGGCTTTGGCTGAAGGGCTGGCCACGCTTACCGGAAAGGGGTACCTGCTGGCGGCCCCGTTTGTCGGTCTGCTCGGCTCCTTCATGACGGCGAGCAATCTTTCGTCAAACATCCTGTTTGCGGCTTTTCAGCAGCAGATGGGGACCATCCTGCATCTGCCGGTGGAGCAGCTGCTGGCCCTGCAGACAGCTGGCGGCGCGGTGGGGACGCTGCTCTCACCGAGCAACGTCTTCCTCGGAACGTCAACGGCGGGCATCGCCGGACAGGAAGGAATCATCCTGCGCCAGACCATGCTGATTGCCGTGATATGCTGCATGCTGTTTGCGCTGGCCGCTCTTGTCCTGTCATGATGGTTCGGGAGAGCCATCTGCAAAGAACTGAACATTGCACAATGATTTTTAAGGGGCTGTGACAAAATGTAAAATCATTTTGTCCACAGCC
>NZ_QRQA01000005.1:0-35080 GCF_003475755.1 Mitsuokella sp. AF33-22
GAATCAGTATTCCAAGTGACTACCGTTGCGGCCATTCCTCTGCTCGAGTTCCATGCCGAGGATGTCAACATAGAAGTGCAGGCATGCCTTAAGGTCCTGTGTCGTGATGACGATGTGGTCGATGTTCTTGAACTTCATTTTCATCGCGCTCCTGCGTTCATTTTGTCAGCTGGTAGCTGTCTTCAATCCACTGCATGATGGCTTCATCCGTCTGGGTGTCGTCCAGTACGACGGAAATCCATGTCTTGTGGTTCATGTGGTAGGCGGGATAGACGCCGGGCAGCTGGTGGAGGGCGTCGCCGTGCTCGGGCTGGATCTTCAGATTGATGACGTCGACGAGCGCGGGATTGCCGTCCTTGTCGAGCACGGCGCGCTTCACGCGCATGATCAGGGCGAACCACTTGCGGTTGGACGCATGGCGGAACACGCCGTACGCCTGATAGCGCGCTTCTTTCTCCCACGGGAAGTCCGGCTCGACCTGAAAGCGCTCGAGGATGTATCGCGTCAGACGGTTGGCCTGGTCGGACGCGAACAGCACCTCCTGGCAGCAGGCCGCCGCAATCTCCTCCAGAAGCCGATCATAAGCCGCGCGGACCGTATTGACATATGCACCCGTAGCATTTTTCTGTCTCAATTGGTAGTAATCATCCTGGGTGGTCGTGTCAATCACGCGTCCCGCAACCTTCCCCTTCTCCGTCACAGACAGAACTGCCTTGAAATCTCCATCCAGGAAGCTTCGCTCGAGCACGTAGCCATCCCCAGATTGGCAAAAGCCAAAAGCGAGCATTTTTTCCAGTACCCACCGCTTCCGCGCAAAAACATGTTCTTCGATTGTTTCCATGATGATTCCTCCCCTCTGACGAGATCTCACAACAATAGAATTCGGTGCGTTGCTGCAAAGTCCTGCCAGACATACGCTGCAATAGTCGGGCTAAGCCCCTCTGGGGCGCTTTTACAATGGCAACTGAGTCACAAGACAAGCGCGGCAACTTGTGCTAGGATACAATGCAGGAGAGTTTTCGTCGCTAACGATGAAATCGAAAAGTCGCCCCGGTTGAGCAGAACCGGGGCGGCTTTTTATTTGGTGAAAATGTAGACAGCTTCAATATCTTCGAGCTGGACACCGAGTTCTTGTACGGCTGAGGCCAGACCGCTGCGCAGCAGAAGCTGTTCGTCTGTGCCCTTGGACTTTGCGAGCTGGCGCGCCACATCGTTTTTCGGGTAAAGCTGGACGATGCCGTCGGCGTAGGCCACTGCATACTCGCCCTCAGCGCCCTGATATGGGATATGCAGGACTTTATGCTCTTCCTGTGCGACGGATGCCGCCCGCAGCGAGGGGACTTCTGCCGTATCGGTCGTCGGGCGCACGACGACCGCATCGTTCTCATAGGCGAGATGATAACGGCCACCAAGCTCCTTGTTCTCGCCGTCCGTATAGACGACAGGGACTGCCTGACTGACTTCCTCATGGAAGTCTCCCATGCCTTCCGATGGAACAGGCCGCGTCAACTGGTCAGGCTGATGGGGCTGGCTCGTTCTATCGCCTCCAAGACCATCCTTGAGGATGATGGCACCGTCGTCCTTCGGTGTCTGGACGCCGTTCCAGCGGTTGATGCCTTCACTGCCATCGACCTTGAGGTACATGACATCGAGGATTGGGCGGCGGACCGGCTGCACGGCATTGTAGACGCTCGGCTTCATCATGCGGTCCGGCAGGATGTGGTAGACCGTATGGCGATGAATCATGTAGTTGCGGTAGATGTCACCCGCAAAATTCAAATACAGATAGCCGATGCCATCAAAGCCTGGATAATCCCCGGCCGCAATGACCTGCGGGGAAGTATCAAGAATCTGCAAATCCGAGAGGAAGCGGCCCTGATGCTCCTGCGGCACATTGCGCATGGTCATGGGCTCGTCCATGCGCAGCGAGCTCGGCGAGCCCGACGTGCGGCGGCTCTCCATGTAGACGTCGACCGGGCGCTTGTCGATGACAAAGACCGTGTCGTACGTGAGCTCGTAGTTGCCGAGCTTGAAGCCATCACCGTGCAGGGTACTGTCATCAAAGCCAAGAATGCCCTTGTTATCGCTCGAATGATACTCGCCCGCATTGCTGAAGCGGTCGCCCGTCTCCATGCTGTGTACGACAGTGGCATCGTTGAAGTCAATCTTCTCGTTGTTCTGGAGACCAGACTGCGAGACCGTATAGTCCCTGCCGCTGAGGCTCGTCGAATCGCCATAGGTCTTCTCACCCTTGATGGTGAGCGTGAGCGGACGCTTATTGACCGTATAGGTAGCTTCTTGCAGGACGATATTGTAGTTCTGATTCTTAAAGCCATTGCCATCCTTTACCTCGACTCCGCTGATGCCATAGTTCTTACCATCTGCCGAAGACGGATTATCTGCACCATACTCGATAGGTGAACCGACGCCAGACTGTGACGAACGGTAGGTACCGGCATCCGATGTCGACACCAGATTGTTCAGAACTGTGATCTGACTAGGATCAATGTGTTGGCCCCCAACCAAACCTTCCTCAGAAGTGCCTGCTCGTTCAAACTCAATCTTCTTGTAGTTCTCACCGGCCGTCTCTGCCGGATCACCATAAGTCGATTCTCCCTTGACCGTGACGCGCACCGTGCGTGGCGTGACCGTATACGTCGACTTGAAATCTATATCATAGTTGTTGAAGCTAAAACCAGATTTCTCCTGCACGTCCACACCAGTAATGCCGGAAGCATTGTCTTTGTCAACCGTATGGCTGTTTCCTTCCATGTCCACATAGGTATAGCTTTCTTTCTTATCCGAGATTCCTGCATAGCTCGACCAGTCATGATGATATGTACCGGCATCCATAAGCGTCTGATTCATATTGTCGGTTATGCCCGTCACATTGGTTGCAGCATCTCCAGGAACTACACCTGTAATTATTACTGCATCTGAAGACAGAGCAGACGACTGACTGCCGTAGACCTTTGTGCCATCGATTGTAATGGTGAGCTTTTCAGGATTGATGATCTGCGTCGTATGGTAGGTGATATTGTAGTTGTTTGAGCTAAAGGTGGAAAGACCGCTGCCATCTGTATTCTCGCCTGCCCCAAGCTGTACCGTATAGATCCCCTTATCGGTATCCGTACCAGCAGTAGGCGCCTTGCCGGAACGAAGCTCTGCAGTGTTCAGATACTTGCCAGACTTAATAGATGCTGTCGAGGTTGCTGCCCCCGTCGTATCAGTCCACTCGTTTGCCGTATAACTACCGGCGGCCGAGTTCGCCACGAGATTCGATAGCGTTCCGCTGTCTGCAATCATGGTTTCACCATTCTTGGTACCAGTGCTTGTAACCGTATACTTGGTATCAGTCTTGCCATAGGTGCTCTCGCCCTTGACATCGACGGTCAGGTTGACAGGGTTGATGGTAAGCGTATGCGTGCCATCGCTGATGACATAGTCGTAATTATCGTCGTTCAGCACATTGAACCCATGAGACGAATCTGCTTTATCCGCGTGTTCGATAGACGTGACCTTACCTTCGGCATCCGTCTGGATATGGGACGCCAGCGTAATGGTGCTGCTGGTGTCCGTACTGCCGACATTGAGACTGTAGCTGTCGATTTTCGACTTGTTATCTGCATTGCGCTTGACATCGGTGTACTTGCTGAGCTTGCCATCCTCGCCATTGCTGTTCTCATGCGTAGGTGCGTCTTTTCCTTCTGTCGTTTGATTTTCGATAGAAGAGAACATGTTCTCTACATGTGCTGTATTTAAGATGTCCGACAACGAATCCATCGAAGCAAGCCCTTCCGCAGCAATATTGTAACGACCAGCTTCAGACGTCCCATCGGTCGTATACTGTGTGCTCATGGTATTGCCATAATCACGCTGTCCTGTAACGCTAACTTTCAGATTCAACGGGTCAATCCGATATGAACTGTTTTGGACCGCAATAGCTTGTTTCTCCTGCTGGATTGGTGCATCACTTGATGTACGCTCCTGTGCAGCCACAGTATAGTTGCCCGCCTTTTTCCAGATGAGATTATAATTCTTTGCCAACGTGCTGCCCGACGTGCCAGCCAGCTGTCTTTCCAGACTATCCACGGTGTAAGAGAGGATCTTGCCATCACGATCGACAATAACATGCGAATATCCATTGTTTTTATCATTGCCAATGGAACGAACTTCTGTCGGTGACGTGATATTATCTGCCTTAACAGCATTATCGGTATCGGCTGCCTGGACAGCTCTGCCGGTCATGCCATAATTTGCATTTTTCACTTGCAGACGATTGTTATCCAGCGTTCTGTCTGCCGTTGACTGCAAGACATCGATATCCCACGATTTCAGATAGCCTTGAACCGTTTTTTTACTGGAATCCGAATCAATGCCGACTAACGTATACGTATGTGTTCCAGAAGAATTATCCGCACCATAGTTGCGTTCCCCATCGTAAGTGTAATAAAGGTCCGCCTTCCCTATGGTATACGTCGTCTCAAAGGAGAGGTCGTAGTTGTCTGCCACATATTCCTTCTTATCGGCATTTGCCACCGAATCATTACTCAGTGAAATTGTGAAGGCACCGTCTGTCTTATAGGGACTCGTCGTTGAATCAAACGAATAGTTCCCCGCATTACTCTTCTCGTCGAGATTGTTGGCAATGACGATATCCGCCACCTCACCGGTCTTCAGTTTGACCTGTCCGGTCTTCTGCCCATCATACGTTACGCCGCCCGAGACACTGGCTGTGGCTGTATAGTCGGTGGCCGCCTGGGAGTTGAAGTCGCCATACGTCTTGCTGCCATTGACCGTGACTTTGATGTCGACCGGCGTGATTTTGAGCTGATGGGTGCCATCCTGCAGGATGTAGTCGTAGTTGTTGGACGTCAGGATGGAGTCCGGATTATCGTATGTCGTCGTTGCTTTGTCGCCCTCACCTATCGTGATCGACTTGACTTTCATCTGATTCGTCGCTTTGCCGTCTGTCACGACATCGTTGACAACGGAGACTTTACTCTTTTCAAAGCCATTGATGTTCTGATAGACAGCCTCTTTTGTCGTCGTATCACGCGCGACGTCGGTATAGGGATTGATTTTCTTGCCGTCCTTAGCGTCCGAAACCGTTCCATCTTTGTTATCGATTTTCGACAACAGATCCTTCGTCTTTTTCGAATCCAATACATGTTCATCATCGCCATTGGTCAGGCCATCGATATTGATATTGTACGTACCGGCAGTCTTATCCAAGCTGGCTGCAGAAGCACCATCCAAGATTTTATTTGTAGTGGTCGAATACGGAGTATCGGATGAAGTATTCATCGTGTCGCCGTACTGGCGGTTGCCTGTGATCGTGATGATGGCTGTCTTAGACAGGATAGTGAAGGTGCTGTCGTTGACTTTCAGCCCGTCTGTCTCCGTCTTGATACCGGCATCGCCGGAAGGCGTCGGTTTTTCCGGATCTCCGATGGTATATACTTTGTCGTATGTGCCGCCTTCTTTCCAGACCAGCTTGTAGTTCTTATTGAACTTGTCCACAGCGGCCTGCATGTTTTTGTCGGCAGTATTTGTGGTGTCCGATGATGCCTTGAAATAAAGCTGGATGGTGCCGTCTGCATTCTTATTACTGGAGGCAAAGGAGGTCACCTTGTAGCCGATGGGCTTGCCGTCTTTATCGACCAGGACGTGCGTGTACATATCGTCATTTACTGCACCATCACCATAGCTGCCGATGACCTTTTCTGTGTCTGTGCTAGGCAGATTGATGCTGTCTTTATTGATGATGCCCGTCATGTTCGTATAGATATCATCAAGGGATGCCGACTTTGTGTCATCCTTTGATTTCACTGTCGTGCTCTTTCCTGTGGTGACGTCGGTGGTTGTGGTCGTCTTCTCTGCCGTGTAGCCGGTAACGCCGATATTGTCCTGATTGATTTCGTAGGTATCCCCGTCTTTCTTGAAGAAATCCTTGTACGGATTCGTTATGGTCGTCTCTGTACCGTCATCGTTCTTAATGGTGATGGTCTCATCATTGATATCCCAATACTTCAGGAAGCCATGAGTGCTGGTATACTTGCCGTTAGAATCGGCCGTATTGGAATCGACGCCAACCAGAGTATAGGCATGCTCACCGTCTTTATTCTGCGCGCCGTACTCCCGCGAGCCGTCGTAGGTGTAATAGAGCTCGGCCTGTTTAACGGTCAGCGTGCCGCCGTAGTTAATGGTGTAGTTCTGGTTTGTGGCAGTGAGGCCGGTAATCTGGGCATTTGTGACGTTGTAGATGCCTGCATCGAGATACGTATCGGCAGTGACGCTGCTGAAGAGATGCTGGAGGTTGCTGCCAGACGTTGCAGTCGTAGTTGTCGAGCCAGAGTTTGATAAAGTTGTGACAAGTCCTGTGATCAGATCGCCAAGATTGTCAACGCCTTCGCCGTTGATGAAGCCATTGAGCTCCAGGACATAGAAACCTTTTTCTTCTGCGAGCTTCAATAAGCCATCTTCCGTCTGCTCATATTTGCCAAAGAACTCTGTCAAAGCCTTATCCGAGTCAGTGCCTTTAAGAAGCGTATACCCTTCTTTACCGCTTTCCTCTACCGGCTTGTAGAACGAATACTGTTTCGTGCCATCTGCTGCGGTATACGGCACGCAGACATAGTAGCCGCGAGTATTGAAGATATCACCGTAGACGCGGGTGCCGTAGAGATTGGCGCTCATGTTGACCGGGTTGATGACAAGTGTGGACTCCGGGTCCATGTAGTAGCCGTGCTGCGGTGACCAAATGGATGTGTTGTCGTAGGTGTACTCACTCGAGACGCCGTTGCTCGAGAGCTGGTAGTTGGACAGCTGGACATCCTTGCCGGCATCGCCGTCGAAGTCGGCACGGCCATAGAGGTTCGCGACATCGTCCGTCTTTAGGTTATGGGTCGTGCCGTCGTAGCTGAACGTACGGCTCAGCGACGCCTTGTTGAGGAACGCCGTCAGAAGCGGTCGCGTCTGATCTTCGTAGATGGTCCATGTCTCATTGGCCGTGCGGGCCGCCAGGACGGCATTGAGCACGACGGTATTGCTGCTCGGACCGCTCACCGGCGTCAAGACAATCTGGCGCGTCGCGGTATCATAAGTCGCGTTATAGATTGTCCCGTCCGTATCTTTATTCCCGCTCGTATCTTTGAACGTGCCGTCATCCTGTCTGGTATAGGATGCTTTCGTGGAGCGAGTGGACGTATAGGTGGTCTTGCCCGTAGAAGAATCCGTCGTCCCCGTCGTCGTGATCGGATAGATATGACTGATGCTGTCCATGGAGCCTGTGCCATCGGTGTAGAACGAGCCATTCGTACCGCTGGTGTATTCGTAATACGTCGCAGTGATGTTGCCAGACGAGTCCTTATCGGTATCCGTCTTCTGCTGGACGCCGGGAAAGTTCGTGCGCGTGCTATTGTTGCTGACATAGTATTTCTTCTTGGAGTCTGTGGCATCCAGAAAATCGGTATTTTCAATATTTTTGTCCTGCGCGCTCGAGGTGCCGACAACTTTGTTGACCGTACCCGAATACGTATTGCCATTGGCCGCATCGGTTCCCGTGACATAGAAACTGTCCTTGATGAGCGATGCATCATCTTTCGAGCCGACTAGAGCGCCGGTGGTCGCCGCATCACTGCTTGTTATCGTACCGGCGTTGTAGGCCGAATCGATGACGGAACCAGAAGTATACTTCTTTGCATCGCCTGTCGTCGTCATGCTGCCGACAAGGCCGCCGGTATTCTTGCCCGTGCCCGTGACATTGGCGTCTTTGTTGAACGTACGGTTGAAGTAATAGCGCTCGCTTGTAGATGGCAGCGATGCAGCCGGTTTACCATCTGCTGTAACGTAGATGCCACCCGCGCCCTTCTGGGTCGTGCCGCTTGTCGTCGACACAGGGAGGAAGTAATAATACGTGCGCGTGCCGTCGATGCCGACCGTGAAGAAGCTGTAGTACTGCGTCAGGTCCTGATTGTTCGTCGTGTCCTTATTATTGGGTTCGGACACTTTTGTCTTGCTGTAGGCATACGTCTTGGAATGGTCGCTGGTATCTTTTATTTTGGCATTCTTTACGGCATCAGGGATCGTGCCCAGCTCGCGCAGTACGGTATTGTTATCGGCGTTGTAGACGTTCGACAATGTGCCGCCTGTCATCTTGCCCACAAGGCCGCCGGTGTTTTCGCCTGTACCTGTGATATTGCCGGCATTATAGCTCGTATCGATGACATTGTTCGTGATGGGAGCATCTTCGACCGCTTCTTTGGTGGTCGTTCCGTCTGTCTCCGTCTTCGTCGTCGAACTGATATTGATATTGGTGACTTTCTTGCTGAAATCCGGCGCATCTTCCAGATAGCCCACAAGGCCGCCGGTGTTGGTGACACCTTTGACTTTGCCAAAGTTGCTCTGCAAGGCAGCATCCGTGATGCTCTTACCAGCCTCACTCGTTGTACCATCGCCGCGCTGGATGACTTTGTTGTCATCACCAATAATCAGCTGGCTCGTCTTGGACAGCGGGGCATCTTCATTCGTATTGAACACGCCGTACATGTAGATGCCCTTGGCATGGCCCACGATACCGCCGGTATTGGTCGTACCTGTCACCTTGCCGGTGTTGTAGGTATTGGCATAGTTGTAAATCGCAGAGCCGGTGCCGAGGATAGTGCCGTTCTCGACATAGCCCGCAATGCCGCCGACGTCTTCCGTGCCGGAGATGGTGCCGAAATTGCGCACATCCGTGAGAGTGCTGCTATTCTTGAGCGTTCCGGCAATGCCGCCGATTTTCTTATCCGTGCCATCTGTGCTCGTGCCTTGGACCGTCGCGCTATTGGAGATATCCCACATGGAGCTGTTGTCAACGAGACCGGCGAACCCGCCGATACTCTCACCCGTGCCGGTCACGGTGCCGGATGTGCTGGACCAGCTGATATGAGAACCGTTCTGCAGAGTACCGGCAATCGCGCCAACGTTGTCTTTGCCCGTAATGGAAACATTACTGAGATACAGGTTGGCAAAGTCAGCAGAATCACCTACACCGACCAGCCCCACATTGTCCTCGTCGGGGCGGTTAATCGTGAGGTTGCTGATACCAAAGACCCTCTCACCGCTGAAGCCATTGATACTGCCGGTAAACGAATTCGTGCTGTCACCGATGGGATTGAAGCCCTTGCCTTCATCCCACTTGTCCGAGTGGATATTTTCAATCTTCGCATCGTCAAGGTGGGTACTATGGAATTCATCGTAAGCCTGCTTAAGTGTAGGTTCCAATGCCGTGTTGTCACTGATGGCCTGCTGCAGGGCATTGTACTGCGAAAGGGCTGTGGTCGCATTCTTCAGAGCAGTCGATGCTGTATTGAACAGTGTGGTGTCCGACTTCAACTGCTCAGCGGCCGACTTGAAGTTAGACTGTACGGCAGTGGAATCTGTACGCTTCGTCTCGACTGCATCCAGTGTCGTAATGGCTGAGTTCAATGTATTGGTAAGACTCGTGGCTGTCGCATAGTCGCTGTATATGCTCGTCGCCGTAGTCAGTGCAGTATTAGCCTTTGTAAAGAAGTCGCGTACTGTATTTTTCACGGTGTCGGAGACCGTCTCCCCTGTCGTACTGTCTGGAAGGGATACTTCGTTGCCCGATACGACATAACTCTTGCCATCGTACTGGACCGTGCCATCTGTAGCGCTTTTGATCGTCGCAATTGTACCTCCGTCGGTGACTTTACTCGTGTTGGTATCTACCGATACTTTTCCCATAGTAACCGTCTTGCCAGAGATATCTGCTGATGTCGTTCCTTTTGTATAGGTAATCGTGTTGTCCGTACCAGTAACAATATCATACGACGTGTCTCCGCTCTTGATGGTGGTCGTACTGCCATTAATGGTCACATCACTGCTCGTCCCTGACTTTGTGATGGTTCCTTTTTTCAGTGTATCCGTACTATCAGAAATTTCCGTTGTAACATCGTTTTTCGCAACTTTCTTTGTCGTGATATCTACGGAACTTCCGTCATATGTGACTGTATCAGATACCTTGCCATCCTTCACCGTATAGGTAATACCATTGATGGCAATGGTGCCGGATGTCCCTGCTGCAGTTTCCGTGCCATCTGCAATCGTGGCTGTATATCCGGCATCCGACGTGCCTGCCGGCTTGGTAACGGTATGGGAGTTTGTGTCGGTGACACTGCTATCACTTGTATGGGTGATGGTGTTCCCGCTGATATCGGCAGTATAGGTTTTGTTCTTGTCTGTGACGGTCTTGGCCGTAGTATTGGAAGTCAGTCCGTCTTTGTCGACGACGCTCGTCTTATCCGACTGGATGGTATAGATACTGCCCGCAGTCTTGTCCGTAACCGTCGATGTGTCCTTGGTCGCCTTGGTCGTGCTCCACCGTGTATTCTCTGCACTAGTTACTGTGCCGTTATTGGACAGAGTTGTTTCCTCAGAAAGTTTCGTGCCATCGGACAGCTCTGTATCCTTTGCCAACTTTGTTGTCGCTTTATTCTCATCCTTCGAATAGCCAATCGTGGTGCCATTGACTGTCTTTGAGAGATTGCCGCCCGACTTGGTGCCGGTGATCTCCACGCCGTCTGCCGTGGACCACTTTTTCACGGTGCCGTCCGAATTCCTCGTGTAGAGGACGCCGTCATCGATATAGGAGTGTGCGTCGTCGGTGGCATTGATAGCGCGGCCCAGCACGTAGCGGCCGTCGAGATTACCTGTATTTTCATCTTCAATATCCTGCAGCTGGTCCATATTGTTGACCAGCAGGGAGGTCGTAACCGTCGTCGCACCATTTCCCCCATAGGACGTGCTGATCTTATTCTTGTTCGTGTCACTCGTGTCATTGCTCAGCTTGTCGGCCGTTATGCCGGGGCCGTCTACGGACACACTGGTGCCGTCTGTATAGGCAGAGCCGTCGATCTTAAAGGTCGGAGTGCTCTTGTAGTTATGCTTGGTATAGTACGTTGTCGTGGCACCATCGCCGGATTCCGTACGGCTGACGGCAGCATTGATGCCGTTGGTCGTATCGTCATCGCCATCGGCCTGGTCTGCATTGGTATAAATGCTGACACCATTGACGCTCTGCATGACGGGCTTGATGGTATTTTCACCATGGGTGATGATGACCTGGCCGTAGTCGTCGGCATCGCGGTCGGAGCGGATGTAGATTTTTCCTCCCATTCCGATAGCGCCAACGCCTACATTGAAGCCCTCATCGCCAACGGACGCATTGGAACCGATGTAGGTATAATCCTTGGCCATGATCTTCGTGGGCGCAGCAGTCGTGCCGCCCTGAATATCGACATTGCCCTCGGCGACAAGATGGATGCGGTTCGTGTAACCGTCTTCACCGGTAGAGTCGATGGCGATGGCATAGTCCTTGGGGTCGATACTGAGGGCCTTGAGATTCGCCAGCACAGCGCTGACACCGACATTGATGGTCGCGCCGCTTTGAATCTCGATATTACCCTCTTTACCGCTGTTGACAATGCCGTTTTTCGCATCATATCCCGTGGCATAAACGCCGAGGCCACCGACGTTGACCTGGGCACCGTTCATGAAGATGACGCCGTTCGGGTTGATAAGGGCCACGTTGCCCGTCGCATTGAGCTTGCCGGCAATCTGGGACATCTCGCTGCCCGTCACAGCGTTAATGAGCAGGTCGGCACCGCTGTACTGCTTGATATTGACCGTGGCATCCTTGCCAATGTTGAACGTATCCCAGCTGATAAAAGCCCGGTTCTTGCCTTTTGTCTGCGTAATCGTCATGGTAGTGTCATTCGTGACGATGGAATCAACGTTCTCTTTTGTACCAGGATTTTTCGGCAAGGCCGCTGAATCCAGCGCCTCCGCTGCCCATGCCATATGATAAAGACCGCCCGCGAGTGATAAGGTCAGGGCGATCGTGCGTTGCAATCTCTTGATATACAGCTCTTTCATATTAGTCACCTTACTATTTTATGAGATAGAATGAAATTCTATATCAGCAATAAGAATATTGGTATTAGAACTGTTTGACGAGCCGCAGCCATGCAGTGCTCGTGACATCCTTGCCAAGGCTCTCGGAGTAATGGCAGCCGAGCGGCGTGGCCCAGTCGAATTTGCCGTACCAGTCGCGCGACTTCTGATAGATGAGGCCGAGGCCCGCGCCGGCGAGGTCTTTCGTGCCATCTCCCATGATGCGGCCCGCATCGACAAAGGCGGTGGCCATAAGGCCGGGGATGCCGAGCGACCGGCGGATTTCTACCGTGCCGAGCAGGCCGCTCCGGCCGCCCGCTTCGCCCTGCACGAAGGCACGCACGGCATCAGCGCCGCTGATGTAGAACTGCTCAGAAGAATCGAGCGGCGTCCAGCCGTACTGGCCGCTCATCGAGACATGCAGTTGCCAGTTGCGGTCGATCTCGTGGATATAATAGAGGTCCATCAGGGATTTGTGATAATTGCCGATGGCGTCCGGTGCCGAATAATTGTTGCGCCTCACGTGCAAATCACCGGCGACATGACCGATGGTATAGGAGAACGAATTGCGGTCATCGCGGTAATAGCCGTAAACATCGCCTTCAATGCTGTCGGAGGTCTTCTCCGTGCCGTACATGCCTGAGAGGATGTAGTCGTGGATGTCGCGATGGCGCACGTTGACAGAGTAGAAATGCGACTGCGCGTAGGTGCGGCGCATCGGGATGGAGACGCCGAGCTCATACGTGTTCGTCAGGCCGTCGGCATTGAGGTAGTCATACTGGCCGCCGAGCACGTAGTTCATCTGCCCTGCCGTCAGGTGTAGGCTCGCGCCGTCGTTGCCGACCGGCACCGTATAGCGCAACTGGAAGTTGTGCAGGTCGTCCGTGCTCGTCATGCCAGACAGTGAAATCTGATCGCCGACATTCGTCAGGTTGTTGTAGTGGTACTCGATGCCGAAGCGGTTGCGGCCCGTCGACTTGCTGCCGTAGTTGTCGTAGGACAGGTAGCTGCCTTCACGCTCGAGGTCAAAAACCTTGAGCAAAAGGTCGGCCGAACCGCGGCGCTTGCCCGGCTGCATCGAAGCCGTGACCTTGATGCCCGCCAGATCATTGAGCGTCAGGAGCGTTTTCTCCAGCGGCTGCGACTTGATGAGCTGGCCGGGGCGAATGTCCCCGATATAGGAAAGCAGCCGCTCATCCATCAGGGAAGACGTGTTGTCGATGCGCAGGTCGCCGATGCGGCCGATGATGACCTTGATTTTCAGAGTATGATTGACAATATCCTGGGCGGGCACATAGGCCACGGCCGTCATATAGCCATGATGGCGCAGGCTTGCCGTGACCTTCTGGGCAAGGTCCTGCATCGCGGCAAAATCCATGTCCCTGCCAAGATACGGCTGCATCTCATCCTTTAAAACCGTTTTTACATCGAGTTCCGCACAGATGTATTCAATACGGTCAATATGTGCCTGGAGTTCCTGGCTGCCCTGCTGCACGTCAGGAATCTTCGTATCGATCTCGGGCTTGGCCTGCCGCGGCGTAATGCGGCGCTCCGGCTCGAGCTCGTTGAGGATGCGGCCGGAATCCGGCATGCCCTTGACGTTGAGTGTGGATGGCTCCGGCGCGGCTTCTGCCGTCAGGGGCAGGCTCAGCAAGACAGCCAGAGACAAGCCGATTGGCCAATTCTTCTTGTTGTCACAGATTTTCTTCATATCGTATCTCATTTCCATTCCATTCAGTTCAATGTGCCATTTTCTTGGAAAATGAAAAAGACACATGGCGGCTGCAACCGTCATGTGTCCTGATCTTGCGATACGATACATGCTGACTCATAACCGCATTCCCTCATGACGGTTCTTTATCTTTCTCTCACAATTGCATTATAACACATCTTGTTCAAGAATCCTGCCAGCATATCCTATATTTATGATATTTTCCTCTTTTTTGGACAAACATATGTGTCAGATGATCTTCGTCGACCAGCCCTCGATGTTCCAGACAGCATCCACGAGGTCTTCGTAAAAGTCCGGTTCATGCGAGACGAGCAAAAGCGTACCCTTGTACTCTTTCAGCGCACGCTTGAGCTCTTTTTTTGCCTCCACATCGAGATGATTCGTCGGCTCGTCGAGCACGAGCAGATTGACCGGCTTCTGCATGATCTTGGCCAGGCGGACCTTGGCGGCCTCACCGCCAGAGAGCGCCGTCATCTTCGTCGTGATGTGCTCATTCGTCAGGCCGCACGAAGCGAGCGCCGCGCGCACCTCAAAATTCGACATGCCCGGGTATTCCTGCCAGAGCTCCTCCAGCGCCGTATTCATGTTCCCCTTGGCTTCCTCCTGCTCGAAATAGCCGACGGAAACAAACTCGCCCTGTTCGAGCTCGCCCGAGATGGGCGGAATCAGGCCGAGCATGGTCTTCAGGAGCGTCGACTTGCCGAGGCCGTTCGTGCCGCGGATGGCGATTTTCTTATTGTGCTCCACCTTGATATCGACTGGTTTCGTCAGCGGTGTATCGTAACCGAGCACCAAGCGTCTGGCCTCGATGACAAAACGCGACGGCGTGCGGTCCGGCTGGAAATGGAAGTGCGGTTTCGGCTTCTCCTGGCGCTTCGTCAGGACCTCCATCTTGTCGAGCTTCTTCTGGCGGCTGTTGGCCATGCCGCGCGTCGCGACGCGCGCCTTGTTGCGCTGGATGAAGTCCTGTTCTTTCTTGATCTCGGCCTGCTGGCGCTCGTAGGCGGCTTCTTCCTGACGGCGCTTGAGTGCGGCCATCTCCTCGAATTTCTCATAGCTGCCCGTGTAGCGCGTGAGCTTGAGGTTGTCGACATGCCAGATCACATTCGTCACGGCGTTGAGGAACGGCACGTCGTGCGAGATCACGATAAAGGCGTTCTCATAATTCTGCAGGTAGTTCGTCAGCCAGCTGATATGCTCGGCATCGAGGTAATTCGTCGGCTCGTCGAGCAGCAGGATCTCCGGGTTCTCGAGCAGGAGCTTCGTCAAAAGCACCTTCGTGCGCTGACCGCCCGAGAGCTCGTCGACCTTGCGCTCAAGGCCGATGTCCCTGAGGCCCAGGCCGCCCGCGACTTCCTCGATCCGCGCATCGATGGTGTAATAGCTGCCGGCGTCGAGGATATCCTGGATGTCGCCGACATCCTTCATGAGCTGATCCATCTCCTCGGGCGAGGCCTCGCCCATCTTGTCGTAGGCCGCCAGCATCTCCTGCTCGAGCTGCACGAGGTGGTCAAATGCCGTGCGCAGCGTCTCGCGGATCGTCATGCCAGCCTTGAGCTTGGCATGCTGATCGAGGTAGCCGACCTTCGTGCGCTTCGCCCAAGTCACAGTCCCCGCATCCGGCGTCAGCTTGCCCGTGATGATGGACATGAAGGTGGATTTGCCCTCGCCGTTCGCACCGACGAGTGCCACATGCTCCCCCTTGAGCAGGCGGAACGATACATCTTCAAAAATCTCCCGGCCACCGTAACTGTGGGACAGATGGGATACTTCCAATACGCTCATGTTCTCTTCCTTTCTTGGCTCTTTGGCCCTTGACCTGGCATTCCTGCCGCCCGTTTCCGTAAAACAAAAAATAGTATATCATATCCCCGGTTGTGGAGAAAGTCTTTCTTGCGAGTCCCTGGTATCACAATGAAAATGCCGCAGCCGGTCGTTTTGACCAGATGCGGCATTTTCTATAAGCGGCCAGGCAGCCTGCTGACGGCTCAGCCCTTGACCACGATATTGACAAGCTTCTTCGGCACGCAGATGACCTTGACGATTTCCTTGCCAGCCGTGAGCTCCTGCGTACGCGGCAGCTTCATGGCGATTTCCTGCATACCCGCGCGGTCCGTATCGGCAGGGATCGTGATCTTGTCGCGGACCTTGCCGTTGATCTGCAGCACGATCTCGATTTCATCGAGCTTCGTGGCCGCTTCATCATAAGCAGGCCATTTCTGCTGATGGACGCTGCCCTGGCCGGCAAACAGGCGGCTCCAGAGTTCTTCCGTGATGTGCGGGGCAAACGGGGCCAGGAGCTTGATGAGGTTCTCAGCCACCTCGCGGGCGAGGCCGGCGTTGAGCTCCTTGTCCTGGAAGCCATAGAAGGCATTGACGAGCTCCATGATGGACGATACGGCCGTATTGAACATGAAGCGGTCGCGCACGTCCTCCGTGACCTTGCGAATCGTCACGTGCAGGACGCGGCGCAGATCCTTCTCGTCCTTCGTGAGCTTCGTGACATCGTATTTCTCAGGGCCGTTCTTGATGGCATCTTCAAAGTGTCCGAGGATGCGCCAGACGCGGTTGAGGAAGCGGTAGGAGCCCTCGACGCCTTGGTCGCTCCACTCGAGGTCGCGGTCGACCGGCGCGGCGAACAGGATGAAGAGGCGTGCCGTATCGGCGCCGTACTTCGCGATGATTTCCTCCGGCGAGACAACATTGCCCTTGGACTTCGACATCTTCGAGCCGTCCTTGAGGACCATGCCCTGCGTCAGGAGGTTCGTGAACGGTTCATCGAAGTCGACGAGGCCGGCATCGTGCAGCACCTTCGTGAAGAAGCGCGAGTACAGGAGATGCAGGATGGCGTGCTCGATGCCGCCGATGTACTGGTCGACAGGTGCCCAGTAGTTGACCTTGTCCTTGGCGAACGGCTCCTTGTCGTTGTGCGGATCCGTATAGCGCAGATAGTACCACGAAGAGCAGATGAACGTATCCATCGTATCCGTCTCACGCGTCGCATCGGCGCCGCACTTCGGGCACTTGCAGTGGACGAAGCTCTCACTCGACGCGAGCGGCGAGAGCGAGCCCTGCTCAAACGAAACGTCCTCCGGCAGCATGACCGGCAGGTCTTTTTCCGGCACGAGGACTTCGCCGCAGTGCGGGCAGTTGATGACCGGGATCGGTGCGCCCCAGTAACGCTGGCGCGAGATGAGCCAATCACGCAGGCGGAAGTTGACGCGGCGCTTGCCGAAGCCTTCCTTCTCGGCCTTGTCCATGATGCCCTTCATCGCAGCCTTGATATCGAGCCCCGTGAATTCCGCGGAATTGACGAGCACGCCGTCCTTGTCCGTGTAGGCTTCTGTCATCTCCTCGAGCTTGAGCTCGTGGTCACGCGGCTGCAGCGTGATGATTTTCGGGATGTCGTACTTCGTCGCGAACATCCAGTCACGCGAATCCTCGGACGGCACGCCGATGACGGCGCCCGTGCCGTAGTCGGCAAGGACGTAGTTCGTGACCCAGATCTGCACCTTCTTGCCGTTGAACGGGTTGATGCAGTAAGCACCCGTGAAAATGCCTTCCTTCTCGGACTCGCTCGACGTGCGCTCAATCTCACTCTGATTGCGCGTGCGCTTGACAAAGGCCTGGATCTCCTCGGCCTTCGGATTGTTCTCGCAGATCTTGTCGACGAGCGGATGCTCAGCAGCGAGCGCGAGGAACGTGATGCCGTAGACCGTATCCGGGCGCGTCGTGTAGGCGGCAATCGAGGTGCCGAGCTCCGGTGCCTCAAGGTTGAACTCGAGGCCTTCGCTGCGGCCGATCCAGTTGTCCTGCATCGTCTTGACGCGCTCCGGCCAGCCCTTGAGCTTGTCGAGGTCCTTTAAGAGCACATCGGCATAATCCGTGATCTTGAGGAACCACTGCGAGAGATCCTTCTTGTGAACCTCATGGTCGCAGCGCCAGCATTTGCCGTCGATAACCTGCTCGTTGGCAAGGACCGTGCCGCAGGTGTCGCACCAGTTGACCGATGCCTTTTTCTTGTAGGCGAGGCCGCGCTTGTAAAAGAGCTCAAACAGCCACTGCGTCCACTTGTAGTACGACGGATCGCACGTCTTGACCTCGCGGTCCCAGTCATAGGAAAGACCAAGCTTCTTCTGCTGCTTCTCCATGTTCTCGATGTTGCTGTACGTCCAGTCGGCCGGCTTGACGCCGTGCTTGATGGCGGCATTCTCAGCCGGCATGCCGAAGGAGTCGAAGCCCATCGGGTGCAGGACGTTGAAGCCCTCCATCGTCTTGTAGCGCGCCATGACATCGCCGATGGCGTAGTTGCGCACATGGCCCATGTGCAGATTGCCCGACGGATACGGGAACATCTCAAGTGCGTAATACTTCGGGCGGTTGGGGTCGGCTTCCGTCTTGTAGACCTCTTCCGCTTCCCATTTCTGCTGCCATTTCGACTCGATGTCCTGCGGCGAATATCTTTCCATGCTGATTTCCTCCTAAAAACAAAAAGTCCCCGGCCGTCTTTTCAGACAGCCAGGGACGATGATTCGCGGTACCACCCTGCTTGATGCCGAAGCATCCTCTCGGTGCCGTAACGTGGCAGGCGTCAGCCGTTTCCTTCCAAAAGGGTTTCCCAGCTGCTCCTCCGCAGCGAGTTCAGCGTTTCGTGTCACCGGCTCACACCTGCCGCCGGTTCTCTTTGGGCGTTCCGCGCCTACTGCTCTGCATCCAAGGATTTTACGTGTTTACATATGATTTATTATAGCGGGGAACGCGCCTGCCGTCAACTGTTTCCCGCATCACGGCCTCTCCCCGTCTGGAAGGCCAGCTGCTTTTCGTGCGTCTGCCTCCATTTGCGCCGTGCATCCTCGTAGCTCTCGCATTCGAGCGTGAAGCCCTTGCCTGATACCTCGGAGGTATCCGAGACAATCATGAAGGCCTGCGGGTCATGGTGATCGACAATCGTCTTGACGCGGCTGACCTGCGTGAGGCTCACGACGACGAAGAGGATGTTCTTCGGCTCCTCGGCGAAGCCGCCGCGGCCGTCGATGAACGTTGCGCCGCGATGCACATTCTCCATGATGTCCGCACAGATGGTCTTGGCCTGCGGCGAGACGATGACAATGGATTTCTCGCGGTTGAGACCGGCGGCCACGCGGTTCGTGAGTTCAGCCGTCACATAAATCGACACGAGGCTGAACAGGGCCACTTCGATGCCGAACAGGACCATGGATCCGATGATGATGAGGAAGTTCAGCAGAAAGACGACCGTACCGACATCGATCGAATAATATTTTTTCGTGATGGCGGCGATGACGTCAAGTCCGCCCGTATTGGCGTTCGAGCGGAAGACCATGCCAAAGCCCGCACCGGCAAGGACGCCGCCGAAAATCGAATTGAGCATCGGGTCGGCACAGACGTTCCAATCGACCATGAAGTGCGTCGCATCGAGGATGATGGAAAGCACGACCGTGCCAAAGATCGTATCGGCGGCATAGAGCTTGCCGAATACGTGATAGGCCAGGTACAGGATTGGCAGATTGTAGACGATGTTCTGCATGCCGACGGGCAGCCCCGCCAGATAGTAAACAATGAGTGCAATACCACTTAGACCGCCCGTCATCAGATGGGCCGGTATCAAAAACAAGTTGAAGCCCAGGCAGACAAGCGTGCAGCCAATCGTGATCTGAGCATAACGTGCCGTGTGTTTCCGCAAAGTATTCTTGACCATACGATATTCCCCTGCTTTCTCCGACGCATAATCGTCAGGCTAATTCAAAGAAGTCACGGGAAGACTGGTCCTCAAGGACCCGGACCTCACCCGGTGCCTGTTCGAGTTCCTGGCGCAGACGCGCCGCCAGTGCTCTGACCACGGGGAATTCCGTGCCGAAATGGCCGGCATCGATGAGGTGCATGCCGAGTTCCGCCGCCTGCTGAGCGTCGTGATACTTGACATCGCCCGTCACGTAAACGTCGGCTCCCATCATGGCCGCCTTGCCGATGAATTCGGCACCGGCACCGCTGCAGAGCGCGACCCTGCGCACGGGGTGTGCGCCGGCATCCACGAAACGCACGTGCTGTGTCGGCAGTGCCTCGCGCACCTTTGCCGCAAAGTCGCGGATGGTCATGGGCGCTGGCAGGAAGCCGATGCGCCCGAGGCTCTCGGCCGCGCCATCTTCATGCTGCTCCGTGATGATGAAGCTCGAAAGCTTTGAAAGGCCGATGGCGTTTGCCAGCACATCGTTGACGCCGCCCTGTGCGATGTCGAGATTCGTATGCGCCGCCACGACGGCGATATCATGCTTCAGCAGGACAGACAGGCGATGGCCGAGCGGCAGATCCGTGCGCAGCTTCTTGAGCGGATGAAAGATGAGCGGATGATGGGCAACGATGAGTTCCGCGCCCTGCTCGATGGCCTGATGAACGACTTCATCACTGACATCGAGCGCCACGAGGACTCTGCCTACCTCCTGGGCCGGGCTGCCGACCAAAAGACCGGGATTGTCCCATTCCTCCGCCAGATGCCTGGGTGCGATGCGCTCGATGGCATCGAGTATGACTTGACATTTTACCACGATAAACGCGCCTCCAACTCTTTGATGCGATCTTTTACTTTCTGATACTTCTTGGAGGACAGGGCCCGCTTACTCTTTTCCATGCCGATGGCCACGCGCCGCTGCTGGAAGAGCAGCGATTCGATGTGATGGCGCAGAAGCGGCGGCTTCTTTTCCCAGAGCACGGGTCCGATCTCCAGCAGGATCTCCTCCGGCATCTTGCGCTTGCCGCGTTCGGCCTTGATGATCTCATAGATGCGGCCATCCGCGATGGCCAACGACTCGTCGACGATATGCCAGTGGCTGTGATAGAGCCAGCGGCGCAGTTCGGCTGCTGCGCTCTGAGGCTGCAGAATCAGTGTCGTAAGCTTCGCGACGACATCCTGTGATGCGTTCAGGATGTCCGTCATGAGCACGCCGCCCATGCCGGCGATGCAGATCGTATCCACCTCACCTGGCTTCACGGTGGCGAGTCCGTCGCCGAGGCGCACGGAGATCTTGTCCATGAGCCCGGCTTCCCGGACCGTGCGGTTCGCAGCCTCGAAGGGGCCGGCATTCTTGTCGCTGGCCACGACAAAATCCGCTTTTCCCGCCTGGACGAGCGCGATGGACAGGTACCCGTGATCGGTGCCGATATCTGCCACGCGGCTGCCCTCCGGAACAAAGTCGGCCAACGCTTGCAGTCGATCATCAAGATGCATGAGGAAGTCCCCCTTTTCAGACTATGACACTATCATAACATAACAAAAAGGGTGTAACAACTGTTACACCCTTACAATGCGTATGGCTCCTCGAGCAGGATTCGAACCTGCGACAGCCTGATTAACAGTCAGGTGCTCTACCGGCTGAGCTATCGAGGAATATCAACAACAGATATTATTATAGGGTGTGTACAGGGATATGTCAATACCTGCCGACAAAAAAATTGTCCTGTTCCATCTGGCAAATATACGTCATGGCCAGAACATCCAGCGCCGGTCTCCCGCTTTCCTGTGTCAGAAACGCAAAAAATTTTTTTAGTTGATACAAAAAATAACCTGTTCCATGCCAAACATGAAACAGGTTATTTTTATGCACGAATCTCAAAGCCTGACTCAGTCCAGGAAATCCTTGAGCTTGCGACTGCGGCTCGGATGGCGCAGCTTGCGCAGGGCCTTGGCCTCAATCTGGCGGATGCGCTCGCGCGTGACACCGAAATTCTGGCCGACCTCTTCGAGCGTGCGGGCACGGCCGTCGTCGAGTCCGAAGCGCAGGCGCAGAACCTTTTCCTCACGCGGCGTCAGCGTATCGAGAACATCCTCGAGCTGTTCCTTGAGCAGCATGAATGAAGCCGCATCGGCAGGTGCCGTTGCATCCTGGTCTTCGATGAAATCGCCGAGATGCGAATCCTCTTCCTCGCCGATTGGCGTCTCGAGCGACACCGGTTCCTGTGCGATCTTCATGATCTCGCGCACGCGCTCGACGCTGATCTCCATTTCCTTGGCGATTTCCTCCGGGGTCGGTTCACGTCCGAGCTGCTGCAGGAGCTGGCGCGACACGCGGATGAGCTTGTTGATCGTCTCGACCATGTGTACCGGGATGCGGATGGTACGGGCCTGGTCCGCGATGGCGCGCGTGATGGCCTGACGGATCCACCAGGTCGCATACGTACTGAATTTATAGCCCTTGTTGTAATCAAATTTCTCCACGGCCTTGATGAGGCCCAGGTTGCCTTCCTGAATGAGATCCAGGAAGAGCATGCCGCGGCCGACATAGCGTTTGGCGATGCTGACGACCAGGCGCAGGTTGGCTTCCGCCAGGCGCTTCTGGGCCTCTTCGTCACCGGCCTCCATGCGTTTAGCCAGTGCGACCTCTTCTTCTGCCGTCAGCAGGGGGACGCGGCCGATTTCCTTGAGGTACATGCGCACAGGATCATCGATGCTGACACCTTCCGGTACGCTGAGGTCGATTTCCACATCTTCGTCAGCTTTGTCCACATCCATGTCCACATCGTCATCATGAGAATCGCTGTTGGAATCATCCACGATCTCGATGCCACGCTTGCTGAACATATCGTACATGGCGTCAATCTCATCCGGCGACAGATCCTGCGTCTGCAGGGCATCCACCAACTCTCCATATGTCAGCGTGCCACCATTCTTCTTTCCCTTCGATAACAGGCTCTCTATGATCTCAGAGCTGCGGCTCTTGCCAGCAGCCTTTGCGGTCTTCTTTTCAGCCATTCGACTGCCCCCTTTCCAGACGTCCCATCCATACAATCGTCAACAGTTCACCATTCATCCATTTCATGTTTAATCTTATTTACCTCATTCAATTCATCCAGATACGCCTTATTGCCAGCCTGCAGGTATTCATTGGCCCTGCGGCTGTGTTCCATATACAATGCGTTGAGCTCCGCTTTCTTGAGTACCTTGAGCGAGTCCTCATAAGCCTGGGTTTCCTCCCGTCCCCCGAGATTCTCGACGAGGGCTCGGGAAAGCTCTGCGGACGCTTCATCGCTCAAGCCGGCCGTCATGGCCTCATCCACGGGACGGCCTTCTGAAAGGCCCTGCTTCAAGAGCAGCAGAATCTCGCGCTGCACGGGATCTGCCAGCTTCTCGAGCGTTAAGATCGTCTCCACATGAGCGAGGACGGCAGGATCCTGCCAGGCCATGCGGATGACGATGCGTCCGGCCCGGCGCAGGGCATCGTCCTGCTGCACGACAGCCTGACGCACAGGGGCCTTCGTCTCCTTCGGCAGGACCTCCGGCCGATAGCGGGCCAGTTCGGCCTGCACCACGCCCTCATCGAGCATCAGGGCCTGTGCGAGCTTTTTTTCGTATTCGCTGCGCTCAGTCGGCTTGCGGATGCCCGCGAGCACGGGCATCATGGCCTGCAGGGCCTGTACCTTCCCGGCCAGCGTATCGTATCGCGTGTGGGAGAGCACGTAGTGCAGGCGGTAATCCACGAGCGGCATGGCCTTTTGCACGAGGGCGCGAAAGGCCTCTGCGCCGTGCTTCCGTATGTACTCATCCGGATCCTTGCCATCCGGCACGACGATGACCCGGACCTCCGCTCCTGTATCGCGGACAATCGACAGGGCCCGTATCGTCGCATTCTGGCCGGCCTCATCGCTGTCGTAGCAAAAGCAGATCACCGGCGCATAGCGCAGGAGCAGTTTGCTGTGTTCCGGCGTAAAGGCCGTTCCCAAAGAGGCGACAACGTTTTCGACGCCAGCGTCAAAAACAGAGATTGCATCCATGTAGCCCTCCACGACAATGGCGTATCCTTCGCGCTGGATGGCGCGGTGAGCGCGGTCCAGTCCGAACAGGATGCGCCGCTTGTTGAAGAGCACGGTTTCCGGCGTATTCAAGTATTTCGGGGTCGAGTCATCGAGAACCCGGCCGCCAAATCCAACCACTCGCCCGCGTTCATCCGCAATCGGGATGATGACGCGGCCTCGGAATCTGTCATAAAGGCCGTTGCCGTTACGACGCTCAGCCGCGAGGCCGCTTGCCAATAAAAATTCCTGCTTGATTCCACGCTTCAAGAAAGCCGTGGACAACTTATCCCAGGCAAGTGGTGCAAAACCGAGTTGAAATTCCTCAATCGTCTCAGGACGGATGCCACGTTTCTTGAAATATGCCAATCCCGGTTCCCCGAGCCGCGTCATCGTCAGGCAATTGTGGAAGAAATCCCGCGCGAGCTCATTGACCTTGCGCAAATCCTTCCGCTCCTGTTCACGGGCCAATTCCTGCGGACTCTTGTGACGCTCCGGCAGGGGAATCCCCAGCTTTTCCGCCTGGAGCTTGATGGCTTCAAAGTACGATACGTTCTCGATCATCGAAAGGAATTTGAAGGCGTTGCCGCCCGCATGACAGCCAAAGCAGTAAAAGAAGCCCTTGTCGGGTACGACGGAGAACGATGGCGTATTTTCCTGATGGAACGGGCAGCAGCCCCAGTAGCGGTTGCCCTTGCGTTTCATGGGAACATATCCCTGTACGACGCTCAGGATATCCGTCTGGGCATTGACCCGTTCGACGAAATCGTCCATCTCCTCATTGCGCATACGATCCACCTTGCTGTATCCTTCCATTCTATTGGCATGCATCCTGTGCCGATTCTTCTGGCACTTGTAGTATATTCGCTACGATTGTCCAAAAACCTGCCTGACGGCAAGAAAGTTTTCAACCAATCGCGCAAACGGTTCATCCCCGGCCAGTCTCAGGAGCCCGCCTTCAGCACGCGGCCCACCGGCGGCACGAAGATTTCATTGAATCGCTGGACGGCATAGCTGTCTGTCAGCCCCGCCACATAATCCGTTACGATCTGGCTGCGGCTCCACCGTTTCTCCCGCTGCCGGAATTCTTCCGGCAGTACCTCGAAATGGTCGAGGAAATACGCGTAGAGCGCCCGCAGCACAAAGCCTGCCTGACGCCGCTCATCAGCCAGCGCCGGCGAGAGATAGATATGCTCGAACATAAAGCTGCGGAAATGATCCATGACTTCCTGCACCCTGCGGGAGGGCCGGACATCCTTCAATTCCCGGGAATTCTCAATCATGTCTCCGACCATGCTCGTGATCATATGCGAAGTATCCGGCCCAAAGCAGTCGTAGACCTCCTGCGGCAGATCACCGTCCTTGAGCAGTCCCGCGCGCAGGCTGTCGTCGTAATCGTGGCAGAGATACGCGATGCGGTCAGCCGTGCGCACGATGCGCCCTTCGAGTGTCTTGGGAAGATGCGGCCCCGTGTGATTGACGATGCCGTCCTTGACCTCATACGTCAGGTTGAGTCCACGGCCTCCCTTTTCGAGGAATTCCACGACGCGCAGGCTCTGCTCGTTGTGCGCGAAATGCCCCGTCAGTTCGTTCATGACGGCTTCACCGGCATGGCCGAAGGGCGTATGGCCGACATCGTGCCCGAGCGCGATGGCTTCCGTCAGATCCTCATTGAGCCGCAGCCCTCTGGCAATGGTTCTCGAGATCTGCGCCACTTCAAGGCTGTGTGTCATGCGCGTGCGATAGTGATCGCCGGCCACGATGTAGACCTGTGTCTTCCGCTTGAGGCGCCGGAATGACTTGGAATGCAGGATGCGGTCGCGGTCACGCTGGAACTTCGTGCGGAACTCACATTCCTCCATCGGCAGCTTGCGCTTCGCCGCCCTGCTTTTCGCCGCCTGCGGTGCCAGCAGCTGGTATTCCAGCTCTTCCGTCCGTTCTCGGATATTCAAGGCACATCCCACCTCCTGCCAATCAGCTTTTTGTCTTAACCATGTTGCGTATACAGGAACCACAGAGACATGTCTCTTCAAGTTCCCGCTATCTATTATATTACGAGAAAGACTGCCCGATTTCCTGCCCCTATTTCGTATCGCTTGCCCCCTATTTTGCAAAATAATCACGACTGGAGTAAAATAGAAGTGTAGAATTGGACGATTATGAGGTGATTCCCGTGGGAAAAGGAAAAATATGCCTGCTCTTCTGCCTGGTCTTGCTGATTGCCCTGCACACCGGCACGCGCCTGGGGGCCGCGCAGACTCTGCAGGCTCCGGGCCGCAGCCAGCCGGAAGCTGTATCAGCCGACCAGGTGAGCTATGATGAACAGACGGGCCGTTACGTCTGCCACGGCAACGTGCGCATCGATCTCGGCAGCCGCATGCTGCTGGCCAATGAAGCACAGCTGACGAGCAATCTGCGCACCATCTGGATGCAGGGCAATGCACGCCTGGTTGAAAACGAGATCATCTTCAGCGGCGAGGCCATCTATGCCAGCCTTGACGACAGCCGCGCCTTCCTGTTTGGCCAGCGCTGTTCCATGAAGCGGCCGGGGCTCTCCATCAGCAGCGATGCCGTGCAGTATCGCTGGGACGACCGCCTGGTCCTGTTTGATGGACATGTGCTCATGGTCGACGGCGATCAGGAAAAGGCCTGCACACATCTGGAATACGATCTCGAGAAGAACAAAGCTTCCTAAAGACAAAACACACCACTTGATAACACAGGAAAAAGAAAGGGCCTGGTATCCGGTTTCATCGGATATCAGGTCCTTTTCCTGTCATTGCCTGGTCCGGCATCGAGTCAGAGGCATCAGGCCGTGACGATCTTGCTGAAATCAGCCACACGCTTCACGAGCGCGTCGATGCTCTTCAGCAGGCCCAGACGGTTGTCGCGGATGTTCTCATCCTTGTCCATGACCATGACGCCATCGAAAAAGGCATCGATGGGCTGCGAAAGCTGCGTGAAGGCTTCAAGGGCGCCGGCGTAATCCTCGGCCTGGAGCTTCTCGGCAGCAGCCTTATCAGCTTCCTCATAGGCCGCATAGAGTGCGCGTTCCTCGTCATTCTGGAAGAGCGCCGCATCCACAACAGTCTGCCCGGCCTTCTTGGCCAGGTTGCCCACGCGCACGAATGCCTGGATGTCCTTCTCCGCATCCTTGCCTGCCACGAATGCTTCCACAGCCGCTGCACGCTGAGCGACGGCGTAGAGATCATCGACATCGCCGAGCACGGCATCGAGCACGTCGTAGCGGATGGACT
Source organism: Mitsuokella sp. AF33-22 (assembly GCF_003475755.1). NCBI lineage: Bacteria > Bacillati > Bacillota > Negativicutes > Selenomonadales > Selenomonadaceae > Mitsuokella > Mitsuokella sp. AF33-22. Next base: position 26,746 of record NZ_QRQA01000005.1, read on the forward strand.
CGAGGACGTTCTTGAGGCGCAGGCGCATGAAGTCTGCCACATCCTGCTGCATCTTTTCGCGAGCTGCCTCATCCGTAATGCCGTAGAGGTCCATCGACTTGTTGACAAGTGCAGAAAGGCTCAGATGGTATTTCGCTTCGATCATCATGTTGACGAGGCCGAGAGCCTGGCGGCGAAGGGCGAACGGATCCTGCGAGCCCGTCGGGATCTTGCCGAGGCTGAACGTGCCGACAATCGTATCGATCTTGTCAGCCGTACTCACGATGCGGCCGGCCGTCGTAGCGGGCTGGCTGTCACCGGCAAAGCGTGGCTTGTAATGCTCGTCGATGGCGATGGCCACCTTCTCGCACTCGCCGTCAAGCTTTGCGTACTCGCGGCCCATGATGCCCTGCAGTTCGGTGAACTCCGTGACCATGCCCGTGACGAGATCGGCTTTCGAGAGCAGTGCCGCGCGATGTGCGTGCTTGTGTGCCTTCTCATCGGCATGGAGTTCGTCAGCGATGAAGTCCGCGAGAGCAGCCAGGCGCTCCGTCTTCTCGTACATCGTGCCGAGGCCCTGCTGGAAGACGACGGTCTTTAATTTGTCGCGATGCTCCTCGAGGCTCTTCTTGCGGTCTTCATCGAAGAAGAATTGGGCATCGGCCAGGCGGGCGCGCAGCACGCGCTCATTGCCGTGCTGGACCGTCTCGAGATATTCCCTGCCGCCGTTGCGCACGGTGATGAAGAGCGGCAGCAGCTTGCCAGCAGCATCCTTGACCGGGAAGTAACGCTGATGGTCGCGCATCGGCGTGATGACGGCTTCCGGCGGCAGCTGCAGGTATTTCTCCTCAAATTTGCCGCAGAGAGCCGTCGGATACTCCACGAGATAGAGGACTTCTTCGAGCAGGTCGTCCGTGATCTCGGCCTGGCCGCCATTTTCCTTGGCGACTTCCTCGATCTGCTCGCGAATCATGGCCTTGCGCTTATCCTGATCGACGATGATGAAGTTCTCCTCGCAGGCCGCTTCGTAGTCAGCGGCCGAATCAATCGTGAAATCGCCCTGCGAGAGGAAGCGGTGGCCGCGGGACGTGCGGCCCGATTTGACGTTGGCGAGCTCAAACGGGATGACATCCTTGTCATAAAGGGCAACGAACCAGCGGATCGGGCGGATGAACTTGAAGTCGAGGTCGCCCCAGCGCATGTTGTTCGGGAAGGAGAGGCCGCAGACGAGTTCCGGCAGCAGCGTCTCGAGGAGCTTTGCCGTCGGCTGGCCTTCCTCATGGACTTCCGCATAGACATAGCCGTCTTTGACGACGAGGTCTTCCGGCGCGACGTGCTGACCGCGGGCAAATCCCTGTGCAGCCTTCGTTGGCTTGCCGTCAGCATCAAAGGCGATCTTGACGGACGGGCCGCGGTTCTCGCTCGTGACATCTTCCTGTTTCTCCGCGAGGCCCTTGACGAGAAGTGCCGTGCGGCGCGGCGTACCGAGCGTGCGGATGGCATCAAAGGCGATGCGGTTCTCCTTGAATGCCTTTTCCGCATGTTCCTTGAGCTGGGCCAGTGTGCCCGGCATTACATGGGCCGGAATCTCTTCCGTGCCGATTTCAAATAACAGATCCTTAGCCATGCTCACTTCTCCCCTCTATACAGCATCGGATAACCGAGCTCTTCACGCTGTTTCAGATAGCACTCGGCGCAAAGGCGCGCGAGCTTGCGGACGCGGCCGATGAAAGCGGCGCGCTGCGAAACCGAGATGGCACCGCGGGCATCCAGCAGATTGAAGGTATGCGAGCATTTGAGCACGTAATCGTAAGCCGGATGGACGTAGCCTTTCTCGATGATGCGCACGGCTTCCTTCTCGTATTTGTCGAAGAGATCGAAGAGCAGGGCCTCATCGGAAAGATCGAAGGCGTAGACCGACTGCTCGTACTCGTTCTGATGGAAGACATCGCCATACGTGTAATCATCCGTCCACTGGATGTCGTAGACATTCTCGACGCCCTGGATGTACATGGCGAGACGCTCGAGGCCGTACGTGATCTCCGAAGCCACCGGACGCACATCCTGGCTGCCGACCTGCTGGAAATACGTGAACTGCGTGATTTCCATGCCGTCAAGCCATACTTCCCAGCCCAGGCCCCAGGCGCCGAGCGTCGGCGATTCCCAGTTATCCTCGACGAAGCGGATATCATGCTGCTTCGGGTCGATGCCGAGGCGCTCAAGACTCTCTAAGTAGAGCTCCTGGATGTTGTCCGGCGACGGCTTCATGATGACCTGGAACTGATGATGCTGATACAGGCGGTTCGGATTATCGCCATAACGGCCATCGGCCGGACGGCGCGAAGGCTCGACATAAGCGACATGCCAGGGCTCCGGGCCCAGCACGCGCAGGAAGGTCGACGGATTCATCGTGCCGGCGCCCTTCTCCACATCGTACGGTTCTGCCAGAATGCAGCCCTGCTCCGACCAGAATTTCTGCAGGGCCAGGATGATTTCCTGAAATTTCATGGGAACAACTCCTTTTCCAAATTGTTACAGAAACAAAAAAGTCTCGTTCCTGCAACGTGACGTTACAGGGACGAGACTTGCATGACAAGTACCGCGGTTCCACCCTGATTGGTTTTCCCAGGGAAAACCCACCTCAAGCTATGGGATTCTGCTCCGAAGTGCCTTTCGCCTCCCTGACGGCCTTGCACCATCGCCGTCTCGCTAACTTTGAGGCTACTCTTCTTCATCATTGCTATTACGAGTTTAGCAAAAGGGCGTCCGCTTGTCAACCTCAGTCTTTGTGCCAGAGAATGATGAGCGGTTTGCCATATTCCTTCTTGAATTGCTTAGCATACGTTTTCATTTCAAAGTCCGCCGCACTATGCGAGGTACCTTTGCCGCTGCGAACGGCCAGCACGACGCCCTCTTCGTCATTTGTGACGTCAAAACCCGTGACGACGCCTTCATACGTCACATCGGCGGCTTCTGACAAAGCCAGCAGCAGGGAAAGCCTGCGCACGAGCTGCCAGTCTTCCTGCGTCAGCATCATCGCGTAGCGGTAGGAACGCATGATCTTGTTGCTGATACCGTGATGGAAGCCCGCGATGAAGGACGCGATGAGCTGTTCCTTCTGACGCATGCCATAGATTGGAGCATGCGCGATGATGAAGGCGGAATGGCGCGCGTGCTCATAGTAATTGATGGTCTTGCCCGAATCGTGCATCGAAGCGGCCACTTCAAGGAGTTCGCGCTCGCGCCTGCCTGCCTTGTGCAGCGGGCGCAGCTGGTCAAAGAGGCTGAGTGCGAGATCGCGCACGCGCGCCAGATGCTCCGGCTGGCACTCCGTCGTGCCGAGATAATTCTTCACGCTGGCGCGCAGGATATCCTGTACGACAGGCCCCTGCCCGTACTTCTCTCCGTAGTATTCGTAGAAGACGCCTTCGCGCAGGCCGCAGCCGGAGACGATGAGATCGCGTCCCCCGGCAAACTCCACGAGGCAGCGGATGATGAGCGCGCCAGCCACGATAATATCGGCTCGCTCCGTCGAAAGACCGCGCATGCGGCGGCGGTTTGCAAGGCTCGACTTGATGATGGCATTGTAATTGTCGTCAAAGCGCTTGCGCGGGATGATGTAATTATGGATGCGTGCCAGCTGGTAATTCGTGTGGGCCTGGTCCATCTTGGCGAGGTTTCGCACGGTGCCGCCCACGCCGACGATGGGCAGATTCACGCCCTTGGCCCAGGGGATCATCGTCTCATACTTTTCCTGGATGAAGCTCTTGCAGCGGTCGAGAGCCGCTGAGGTCACCTTATCCGACAGATTGAAGGCATCGGTGACCGTTACGGCGCCAATGGGCACGGATACGGATTCCACGATCTTGCGATGCTCGACCAGAGAGATTTCGATGGAAGCACCGCCGAGGTCAAACTGCAGGTAATGGTCCTCGGCAATCGTATTGACCACGCCGAGGTAGCCGAGGTATGCCTCGCGCTCACCCGATATGACCGTGACCTCGATGCCCGTCTCGCGCTTGATGCGCTCGATGAAGGCCGGACCGTCCTTGGCATTGCGGGCGGCCGCCGTCGCCACGGCGATACATTTCGTGATCTTCATGACCTCCATCATGTGGCGATAGACCTTGAGGCATTCCATTGCGCGCTTGACACCGGCAGGATTGAGCTTCCCCGTCTCAGACATCCCGCGTCCCAGGCGGATGGCCTCCTTCTGCTGATACTCCAATCGATAGGAATGATTCTCTGCAATCTGCATGATGATAAAGCGGATTGAATTGGATCCCATATCGATGATTGCCACTCTCTCCATAAAAATCCCCTTCCTGAGCTGAACCCTCTTTCCTTTCAGTATATCAATTTGCAAGACCTGCTTCAAGATTAGAAACAAACCATTCCATGATCCATCCTGAATTCGAACAATCGTGCGCGAATGAATGAAAAATTTACAAAAACATTACAATCGAGATGCATGTTCCCATATAAAACGTGTTATCATAAGTTTAATACAGGCAGTGAATCACGCCCTTGATATACCCGAAAGGATGTAGATTTTTATGAAGAGAAAAACGACCTTCGGTGTCGTGCATATTGGCTCAATCCACACAAGTGTGGCCATCGTGGCCTACCGCTCGCCGACGGATTGCGAGATCATCGAAGCAGCCAATAAGGAAATCCCGCTCGGCGAAGAGATTTTTCATCACCAGCGCCTCTCCTTCGCTTCGATTCATGAGCTCTGCCGTGTCCTGCAAGGATTCCGCCAGCTGCTCGCCGATTATGGGGTCACCGAGGTCTACCCGATTGCCACTACGGCCATCCGCGAGGCAGAAAACAGCCTTGGCATCCTCGACCTCCTGAAACTGCGCACGGGCTTCGTCTTCCACGTTGCGGATATGACGGAAGAAATTTACTACAAATTCTTTGCCCTGCATCAGAAACTCAAGAAAAACCATGAAGCAATTGGCAAGAAACCGGTCCTGCTGCTCGATGTCACCTCCGGTGGTGTGGGCTTCACAGGCTGGCAGAACGGCAATCTGCTCTTCCAGACCAATATCGCCAGCGGACGATTGAGCATTCTCGAGCATTTTAGCCAGGAAGAACGCTCCGATATCATGTTCCCCGCTGCCGTACGCGACTACATCCATGCCTCCTTGTCGCCGCTCTGGAGCAGCATCGAGCACGCCAAAATCCACACGCTGGTGCTTTCAGGCTTTGAGGCGCGCATTTTTGCTTCGCTGCTGGCACAAAAGAAGGATTCCTATCCCATCCAAATCGACCCGGATGCCTTCCTGTCCATGACGACTTCTCTAATCCCTCTGACAACGCGCAAACTCATGTACGAATTCAATCTCAACGAACAGCGCGCCAAGCTCCTGCTGCCGACCCTGCTGCTCTACGAAGAGGTCGTGCGCACGATGCACATCGAGTCCATTCTCGTCATCGATACGACCTTCCTCATGAGCTATGCTGTCTGGTGCGGTGCCATCAAGCAGTCGCCCCAGGCCATCGAGGAACAGAACGAGCTGCTGCTCGGACTTGCCCACAGCATCGCAGCACGCTACAGCTGCAATCTCGACCATGGATCCCGCATCGAGGAATACGCGGCCATGTTCTTCACAGCCCTGCGCAACGTCCATGGCCTGACCGAACGGCAGGGCATGCTGCTGCGCATGAGTGCCATCCTGCATGAGGTCGGAAAATTCGTCAATCTGCGCAATTACACACTGTATTCGTGGCAGATCATCCTCGGCACCGATATTTTCGGCATCACCGATGCCGAAAAGGAAATCATCGCCTGCATCGATTACTATTACAACAAGGATAATCCAGACCGTCATGACCGGCATTACCAGGAACTCACGCGCGATCAGGAGATCATCGCCGATAAATGCTGCGCCATCCTGCGCCTGGCCGATGCCCTCGATCAGGGCCACAGCGGCAAGATCAAGAACGTATCCGCCCGCCTGGTCCGCGAGCAGCTGATTGTCGAATACACCGCCGAAGATGATATCTCGCTGATTCGTTGGACCTTCCAGCGCGCATCGGTACTTTTCTGTGAAATTTTCGGCATTGAACCGGTTCTTAGGAGGAAATAACCCATGAAAAAAAAGAAAGAGAACGAACAGGAACGAGCGGTGGACGTCATTGACTTCCACAAGCGGGAATACTATCTGAATCGTGAATGCACCTGGCTCAAATTCAACCAGCGCGTCCTGCGTGAGTCACTGAGCAAGGAGAATCCTCTGCTGGAACGCCTTCGCTTCATCGCCATCACCTGCTCCAACCTCGATGAGTTCTTCATGATTCGCGTGGCCGGCCTCAAGCATCTGCTCGAGAGCGGCATCGACCATCACGACATCAGCGGTCTGACGCCACGCGGCCAGATGGAAGCCGTAAGCTGCCTCGCGCATAATCAGATTCATGACATCGACCGCTGCCTGCGTCTTATACTCGCCGAGCTCAAGGGCGAAGGCATCCACTTCATCAGCCCGACTGACTTGACGCGCCATCAGGAACTCTGGCTGACGGAATTCTTTGAGCGCGAGATTTATCCGATTGTCACGCCGATGGCCGTCGATCCCTCACACCCTTTCCCCTTCCTCGCCAGCAAGAGCCTGAACCTGGCCGTGCATCTCAAACGCCATGAAGAAGAGGAAATCCGCCTGGCCATCCTGCCGGTGCCTTCGGCCATCCTCGGGCGCCTCATCAAGCTGCCGGATACGCTGCATTTCCTCTACCTAGAAGATGTCCTGAGTTATTTTGCCAGCCGTTTCTTCACCGGTTACGAAATTCTCGAAACAACGCCGTTCCGCATCACGCGCGACGCCGACCTCGACATCCGCGAAGATGTCGACGACCTGCTGACCGAGGTCGAGAAGTCTCTGGAAAAACGCCGCAAGGGCGCTGCGGTACGCCTGGAAATCGCCAAGAGCACGTCTGCTGAGACGCGCCAGATCCTTCAGAAGGAACTCGAGCTTGAAGACGGCGATATCTACACGATCCAGGGACCGCTCGGCGCCGCATTCTTCTCCTCCTTCGCCAACATCGAAGGCTTCGATCACCTGCGCTACAAGCCCTTCATCCCGCGTCCGTCCATCGAACTCGCAGCCCGCAAGGCCCCGGATATCTGGAAGGCCATCCGCGAAGGCGATATCCTGCTGCACCATCCGTTCGAGAGCTTCCACACCGTCGAACAGTTCATCCATACGGCGGCCTACGACGACAATGTCCTTGCCATCAAGCAGACCTTGTACCGCGTGAGCAGCAAATCCCCGATCATTGCAGCACTCGCCGCAGCTGCCCGCAACGGCAAGCAGGTCACGGTCCTCATGGAAGTCAAGGCTCGTTTCGACGAGGAGAACAACATCCTCATGGCCAGACTGCTCGAAGAAGCCGGCTGCCACGTCATTTACGGCATACTCGGACTCAAGACGCACTCCAAGATCACGATGGTCATCCGCCGCGAAGAAGACGGCATCCGTCGTTACTGCCACCTGGCCACGGGTAACTACAACGGCTCCACGGCCAAGATCTACACCGATGTCGGCCTCCTGACCTGTGACAATGAGATTGGCATGGACGGCTCCCGCTTCTTCAACTTCCTGTCGGGCTTCTCTGACCCGCCGGTATGGAACAAGCTCATCGTCGCGCCGCTCAACCTGCGCGAAACCATCATGGCTGAGATTGACCAGGAAATCCGTCACGCCCAGAACGGTGAAAAAGCCTATATCGCGGCCAAGATGAATTCCCTTCTCGACCGCTTCCTGATTGCCAAGCTCTACGAGGCTTCTGCTGCCGGCGTCAAGATTGACCTCATCGTCCGCGGCATCTGCGTCCTGCGCCCGGGCATCAAAGGCGTCAGTGAGAACATCCATGTCCGCAGCATCGTAGGACGTTTCCTCGAACACAGCCGCATCCTCTACTTCCGCAACGGCGGCAAGGATGATGTCTTCATTTCCTCGGCTGACTGGATGCCGCGCAACCTCAACAACCGCGTGGAACTCATGATCCCGGTGGCAGGCAAAGCGCATAAGAAACGCCTGAAGGCCATCCTGAACACCTACATCAAAGACAATAAGAAAGCCTATCTGATGCGTTCCGACGGCTCGTATGTCCGCGCTTCGTGCCGCAAGGGCAGCACGCCGATAGCCGCACAGAACTTCCTGATGGAAACGGCCATAAAGGGAGAAGTGCTCGGTCAGAAATAAAAAAATCCCTGCAAGAAACGAAGGGCTCACCTGATGGTGAAGCCCTTTTTCTTGCAGGGATTTTGTCGTCAGTACGAAAAAAGCACCCGCTTTCGCAGGTGCTTCATGCACACTCAAAACTATACAGAAGAAATTAACATTTTAGGTTC
>NZ_QRQA01000005.1:35090-36923 GCF_003475755.1 Mitsuokella sp. AF33-22
ATGCACACTCAAAACTATACAGAAGAAATTAACATTTTAGGTTCTGTTTGAAGGAAACTCATCGCTTGCGCTCTGAGTAACTGATTCGCACAAATCTGTGCGTCACTTCGTTCCTTCATCTTTGGCTCTCTAGTTAAGCCCTCGACTGATTAGTAGTAGTCAGCTTCATGCCTTACGGCACTTCCACACCTACCCTATCGACCTTGTCTTCTTCAAGGAGTCTTACTAGCTTACGCTATGAGATACTTCATCTCGGGACGGGCTTCACGCTTAGATGCTTTCAGCGTTTATCCCTTCCGGACGCAGCTACCCAGCTCTACACCTGGCGGCATAACTGGTTCACCGGCGGTCCGTCCACTCCGGTCCTCTCGTACTAGGAGCAGCCTCCCTCATGTATCTTGCGCCCGCGATGGATATGGACCGAACTGTCTCACGACGTTCTGAACCCAGCTCACGTACCACTTTAATGGGCGAACAGCCCAACCCTTGGGACCTGCTTCAGCCCCAGGATGTGATGAGCCGACATCGAGGTGCCAAACCTCCCCGTCGATATGGACTCTTGGGAGAGATTAGCCTGTTATCCCCAGGGTAGCTTTTATCCGTTGAGCGATGGCAATTCCACTCTCATTCCACCGGATCACTAAGCCCTACTTTCGTACCTGCTCGACCTGTATGTCTCGCAGTCAAGCTCCCTTCTGCCTTTATACTCTTCGCGCGATTTCTGTCCGCGCTGAGGGAACCTTTGGACGCCTCCGTTACTCTTTCGGAGGCGACCGCCCCAGTCAAACTGCCCACCTGATACTGTCCTCAGCTTCGTTACTTCTCGAGTTAGATCCCTAGCACATAAAGGTTGGTATCCCAACAGCGACTCCGATAAGCCTGGGGGCCTATCCTCTCCGTCTCCCAACTATCCTGTACGTTACATGCCAAAAATCAATGTCAGGCTGCAGTAAAGCTCCATGGGGTCTTTCTGTCCAGTCGCGGGTAACCTGCATCTTCACAGGTATTTCAATTTCACCGGGTCCCTCGTTGAGACAGTGCCCAAGTCGTTACACCTTTCGTGCGGGTCGGAACTTACCCGACAAGGAATTTCGCTACCTTAGGACCGTTATAGTTACGGCCGCCGTTTACTGGGGCTTCAATTCAAAGCTTCTTCTTGCGAATAACCTCTCCTCTTAACCTTCCAGCACCGGGCAGGTGTCAGCACCTATACGTCAGATTTCTCTTTAGCAGGCACCTGTGTTTGTGGTAAACAGTCGCTTGGGCTTCTCTTCTGTCGCCGGCTCCAGCTCCAACCGCAAGGGTCTTCACCAGCTCCGGCCATCCTTTTCCCGAAGTTACGGATGCATTTTGCCGAGTTCCTTAACGAGGGTTTTCCCGCGCACCTTAGGATTCTCTCCCCGCCTACCTGTGTCGGTTTTGGTACGGGTACATGATGTCTCGTTAGAAGCTTTTCTCGACAGTGTAGTACGCTTGAATTCAGATTGTACCGAAGTACGCTCCTATCTGTCAGTTCTCGGCCTTGCAAGAGGGATTTGCCTCCCTTGCAGCCTACCGCCTTCGACACGCATTTCCAGTCGCGTGCTCAAGCTCCTTGCTGTGTCACTCCATCCTCAAACAACATCATGCAGTACAGGAATTTTCGCCTGTTGTCCATCGCCTATGCTTTATGCCTCGGCTTAGGTCCCGACTTACCCTGAGTCGACGAGCGTTGCTCAGGATCCCTTAGGCTTTCGGTGGATCCGATTCTCACGGATCGTTTCGCTACTCATACCGGCATTCTCACTTCCAAACTGTCCAGCTGTCCTTACGGTCAACCTTCAACCTGCTTGG
>NZ_QRQA01000005.1:36933-149934 GCF_003475755.1 Mitsuokella sp. AF33-22
CGGTCAACCTTCAACCAATTAAGAACGCTCCCCTACCCATGGGTGTATCATCTACAGAACCCCTGAGCGCATCTGCTTGTCTGCATTGCCATCTGCTTCGTCATCGTCACTCGCCATAGCAACCGCTATGACTCGTTCCTCTTCCTCGCATCTGACACCGCATCCTGCGCATCTGCCCTCTCAGTTACTCTGTAGATGCTACACTCACGCCGCAACTTCGGTTCTGTACTTGAGCCCCGGATATTTTCGGCGCAGGGCCTCTCGACCAGTGAGCTATTACGCACTCTTTGAATGGTGGCTGCTTCTGAGCCAACATCCTGGTTGTTTTGGAAGTCCTACATCCTTTTCCACTTAGTACAGCATTCGGGACCTTAGTCGGCGGTCTGGGCTGTTTCCCTTTTGAATACGGGTCTTATCACTCGCATTCTGACTCCCAGGCTCTTCTCATGAAGCCATTCGCAGTTTGACTAGGCTCGGTAAGCTTTACGCTCCCTTACCCGATCAGTGCTCTACCGTCTCCATGTGTCACCTGAGGCTAGCCCTAAAGCTATTTCGGGGAGAACCAGCTATCTCCACGTTCGATTGGCATTTCACCCCTATGCACAGCTCATCCCAAAGTTTTTCAACACTCACGGGTTCGGTCCTCCACTCATTTTTACCTGAGCTTCAACCTGGCCATGCATAGATCACTGTGGTTTCGGGTCTAATCCCAGAGACTTGCGCCCTTTTCAGACTCGCTCTCGCTTCGGCTCCGCGTCTCCCGCTTAACCTCGCCTCTGAAATTAACTCGCCGGTTCATTCTTCAATAGGCACGCCGTCGCACCTATAAAGTGCTTCGACTGCTTGTAGACATACGGTTTCAGGTTCTATTTCACTCCGCTCCCGCGGTTCTTTTCACCTTTCCCTCACGGTACTATGCGCTATCGGTCGTTCCGTCGTATTTTGCCTTGGATGGTGGTCCACCCTGCTTCCCACAAGGTTTCACGTGTCTCGTGGTACTCTGGATACCAGCCCATCAGCTCTGGATTTCGTCTACCGGAGTTTCACCGTCTGTGCTCAACCTTCCCAGATTGTTCGACTATCCCTGACTGACTTGATGCTGGTCCTCAACCCCGGTCATCCGAAGATGTCCGGTTTGGGCTCTTCCCTGTTCGCTCGCCGCTACTGAGGGAATCTCGTTTGATTACTCTTCCTCTGGCCCTATAGATGTTTCAGTTCACCAGGTCTGTCTTCCATGTCACACATGGATGATGCAACATAACTCGCATCGGGTTGCCCCATTCGGAGATTCATGGATCAAAGCCTACTTGCGGCTCCCCATGACTTATCGCAGCTTATCGCGTCCTTCATCGACTCGGAACGCCTAGGCATCCGCCATATGCCCTTTGTAGCTTAACTTATGTTCGCTAAAGGTATCATATCACTATGATGTCTATGCTTGAATCCTAAAATGTTCGTTCAAACCATTCTGTTCACACTGTTCATGTGTACTCGATGATTTTGATACATTTTATTTCTTCTGTGTAGTTTTCAGTGTGCATATACCATTTTGTTTTTTAATGGTGGGCCTAAGTGGACTTGAACTACTGACCTCACGCTTATCAGGCGTGCGCTCTAACCAGCTGAGCTATAGGCCCATAATGGTGGAGACGAGGAGAATCGAACTCCTGACCCCCTGCTTGCAAGGCAGGTGCTCTCCCAGCTGAGCTACGCCCCCATTATGGTATGTATTTGTAATTGAGAGGTTGTTCTCTCAAAACTAGACAATGCAACTTAGGCCAGATGAACGACCTGAACTCTCAATCCCTGCTCGGGACTGATGTTCTCCTTAGAAAGGAGGTGATCCAGCCGCACCTTCCGATACGGCTACCTTGTTACGACTTCACCCCAGTCATCGCCCCCACCTTAGACGGCTGCTCCCTTGCGGTTAGCCCACCGGCTTCGGGTGTGAATGACTTCCGTGGTGTGACGGGCGGTGTGTACAAGGCCCGGGAACGTATTCACCGCAGTATGCTGACCTGCGATTACTAGCGATTCCAACTTCATGCAGGCGGGTTGCAGCCTGCAATCCGAACTGGGAGATGGTTTATGGGGTTCGCTTGGCCTCGCGGCTTCGCTGCTCTCTGTCCATCCCATTGTAGTACGTGTGTAGCCCAGGACATAAGGGGCATGATGACTTGACGTCATCCCCGCCTTCCTCCGCGTTCTCCGCGGCAGTCTCTCCTGAGTTCCCACCTTTACGTGCTGGCAACAGAAGATAGGGGTTGCGCTCGTTGCGGGACTTAACCCAACATCTCACGACACGAGCTGACGACAGCCATGCACCACCTGTTTTCGTGTCTCCGAAGAGAGGGAGCTATCTCTAGCCCTTTCACTCAATGTCAAGCCCTGGTAAGGTTCTTCGCGTTGCGTCGAATTAAACCACATACTCCACCGCTTGTGCGGGCCCCCGTCAATTCCTTTGAGTTTCAGCCTTGCGGCCGTACTCCCCAGGCGGAATACTTATTGCGTTAACTCCGGCACAGAAGGGGTCGATACCTCCTACACCTAGTATTCATCGTTTACGGCCAGGACTACCGGGGTATCTAATCCCGTTCGCTCCCCTGGCTTTCGAGCCTCAGCGTCAGTTACAGTCCAGAAAGCCGCCTTCGCCACTGGTGTTCCTCCTAATATCTACGCATTTCACCGCTACACTAGGAATTCCGCTTTCCTCTCCTGCACTCAAGAAAGATAGTTTCCATCCCCTCACGGGGTTGAGCCCCGCACTTTTAAGATAGACTTACCTTCCCGCCTGCGCTCCCTTTACGCCCAATAATTCCGGACAACGCTCGCCACCTACGTATTACCGCGGCTGCTGGCACGTAGTTAGCCGTGGCTTCCTCGTCAGGTACCGTCATTGGAAACGGCTATTTGCCATCTCCACGTTCGTCCCCGACAACAGAGCTTTACGAGTCGAAACCCTTCTTCACTCACGCGGCGTTGCTCCGTCAGGCTTGCGCCCATTGCGGAAGATTCCCCACTGCTGCCTCCCGTAGGAGTCTGGACCGTGTCTCAGTTCCAATGTGGCCGTTCATCCTCTCAGACCGGCTACTGATCGTCGACTTGGTGGGCCGTTACCCCGCCAACTATCTAATCAGACGCAGACCCATCGCAAAGCGATAGCTTACAAGTAGAGGCCATCTTTAATGAGGTCCCCATGCGGGAATCTCACAACATTCGGTATTAGCAGTCCTTTCGGACTGTTGTCCCCATCTTTGCGGCAGGTTGTCTACGCGTTACTCACCCGTTTGCCACTCGGTTCATCAAAAGCAAGCTTTCAATTCACCTCGTACGACTTGCATGTGTTAAGCACGCCGCCAGCGTTCGTCCTGAGCCAGGATCAAACTCTCCATAAAATTTATGAAGAACCTTGATTGGCTCTAATTATCTTTGGATCTAAACTTCAATGAAGCTTAGTAAAGAAATTGCCGATTGCTTATGTTCATAATCAATCGATGTTTTTTAAAACATCTGGCTTGAATCACAAATGATTCATGTTGCATTGTTTAGTTTTCAAAGAACAACTTTTGTCTTTTCAGAACTCAGTTCCTTACGACAATTTATATTATATCGCACATCGTTCTGACTGTCAAGATATTTTTAAAATTTCTTTTTTGTCTGAACTCGAAACAACATGGTTTCAAATGCTTGCCATTCAAGGCTTTCTCATTTGTCCGCCCGTTTCTCTCTCGTGACGACTTGTATTATGATACACGCTTCACGCTGACTTGTCAACACCTATTGGGAGAAAAATATCGATTTCTTTTTTTACAGCAGCTATGACAATTATCAGCAGGAATTCGACAAAGAAAAACGGGCTGTCATGGGATAGTGACAGTCCGCTTTTTCTTTGGGAAAGAATCGTTTATCTTTTGAGAGAAATGGAGGAAGTGGGATTCACTTCGCTGTCGCAGGAAAACCTTGGGGATATGTTTTCCTTTCGACACTCATAGTGTAGCAAGCTTTTCTGAAAAAATCCTTACGTCATCTGAAAAAAAGATGATTTTTTCGATTTTCTTTGCATGCTTGCCAGCCATGAAGAATCCGTCATCATTTCACCTGGATACTGGCGATAATCTGGTCAGCGAGTTTTCCCTGATCCTTCTCATGCTCTTTCGGGTATGCAAATGAGATGAACCAGTCTTCTTGCGGCAGGGGCAGGAAAACTACCTTTATGACCTCGTCCTCCCCCTTCATCTTGCAATACAAGGTTGTGACCGTAGCCTCATGCTCCCCAATGTTCACAGACTTGCTCTCGCGCGACTGTTCCGTCGCCTTGACATGTTTCTCGAAAGACAGCAGATACGATTCCAGCAGTCTCTGCTGCAGATTTGCCTGCTGCTCCGCTCCGGCCTTCTGCAGGGCTTCCTGGTTGAGCACATACGTCGTGAACTGTGTCATATGAAAATCCATACCTTTAGCCTGCGTGATCATATTGCTCGTGATTGACTGGACATAGGGGTTCTGCGCCGCCTGTTCCTGTGGCTGCTGTTCCAATGTGAACGGCAGATCCATCTGCAGACTCGTCACGCTGCCCTTGACTTCCTGACTCGTCAGTTTCACCTGGCCGCACCCCGCTGCAAAGAGCATAACCGCCAGCACGCTCAGCAGAACAAGTCCCCATCGTTTTCTCATCGTTACCATCGCTTCCTTTCAAAATATCGAATACACATCAGTTAAATGATATAGTATTCGCGTCAGGAAGCGCGATATCCTGCCCGGTCACAGCAAAATCCAGTTCAAGCCTCACGCCGCAGGGAAGCAATCAGCCTTCCAGTCCGAAGTGCTGCGCCTTGCGATAATCGAAGATGACGCCATACTGCAGCCAGCAGTCAATGGAACGGATCAGAATGTCCATCACATTGTGTGCGCTGAGGCCGAAATTGCTGATCTCGCAGATGGTGATCTTCTCTCTGTTCTTGATGTGCTCGAATTCCACCGTGATCGCATAGGCACTGAGCGTCAGCAGGTAATGGTTGCCCGTGCTTTTCTCGGAAAGCATCATGTGGTGGTCATCCCCCTGCGGCTTGAAGCCGAACTGCTGCAGGCGTTCGATGACCTGTGGCTCCGTCTCGCGATGGAACTTCCGGTTGATGGTGTCACGTTTGGCTTCTAGTTCTGAAAAAAGCGGAAAGCTGAGCATAAGGCATCCCCCTCTCAAATATCATGAAGAAAACGAATAAACAAAAAAGGCACGCAGGGGCGATGACGCTCCATTGCGTGTCTTTCTTATCAGTTATCAACATTATATCACATGTCCGGGATTTGACAAGGCTCAATCTTTGGCCACATCCACCCAGCCAGCGGAAGCGACGAGCGGTGCGAGCTCCGCCGGCGTTACGCGCACTGCGCTGTGCGCATTGCCGGCAGCCGGATAAACGACAGGAAAACGCTGCAGCGACACGTCGAGATAAACAGGCACGCCCGGTTTGACGGCAAACGGACATACACCGCCGGGGGCATGACCGATGTATGCCTCCACCTCATCGAACGGGATCATGCGGCCTTTCTTATGGAAGGCTGCTTTGAACTTATGGTTGTCCACACGGACGTCGCCGGCCAGCAGCACGAGCAGAGGTGCGCCATCGACCAGGAACGACATCGACTTGGCAATGCAGCCGGGCTCCACACCGAGCGCAGCCGCTGCAAGCTCGACGGTGGCCGTCGAATCCTCAAACTCAATCACCCGGTCCAGCAATCCCTTGTCCTGCAGAAACGCTTTTACTTTCTCGATTGACATACAATACCTGCTTTCCTTCGCGTTATTTTTGTAATCATATTACACCATTGTGCAACAAAAGTCCACAAAATATCATGAGAACTCTCTCTTTCATTTGACAAAAGTATCAGCTGCCGATACAATGATAGCGAAAATCACCCAATGACAAAGGATTATCAGACCATAGACAGAAGGAGGTTTTTCTATGTCATTTCCCAAGAATTTTCTCTGGGGCGGCGCTGTCGCTGCCAATCAATGCGAAGGTGCATACCAGGAAGACGGCAAGGGGCTCGATATCCAGGATATCCTGCCGCATGGTTTTTCTTCACCACCGACCGCAGAGCCGACCTCGGGCAACCTCAAGCTCAAAGCCATTGACTTTTATCATCATTATAAGGAAGATATCAAATTATTCGCCGAGATGGGCTTCAAGGTTTTCCGCACCTCGATTGCCTGGAGCCGCATCTACCCGCATGGCGACGACCTTGAGCCAAACGAAGCGGGGCTGCGCTTCTACGATGACCTGTTTGCCGAGTGCCATAAATACGGAATTGAACCGCTCGTGACGATTTCCCATTACGAAACACCGCTGCACCTGGCGAAAAAATATAACGGCTGGGCCAGCCACGAACTCATCGGCTTTTATGAGCGCTATGTGCGCACACTCTTTGCGCGCTACAAGGACACGGTCAAGTACTGGCTGACGTTCAACGAGATCAATTCCGTCCTGCACGTGCCGCTGACGAGCGGCGGCATCATGACACCGAAAAAGCAGCTTTCGCTGCAGGATCTCTTCCAGGCCTGCCATCACGAATTCGTCGCCTCGGCCAAGGCGACAAAACTCGCACACGAGATGATGCCGGATGCAAAAATCGGCTGCATGATCCTGGCCATGCCCATCTATCCTCTGACCCCGGCCCCTGATGACATCATCGCCGTCATGAAGGCCGACCATTTCAATGACTTCTTCGGGGATATGCACGCGCGCGGCATCTACCCCGGCTACATGAAACGCTTCTTCCGAGAAAACGGGATTGAGCTCAAGACGACGGAAGAGGAACTGCGCCTGCTGCGTGAGAACACGGTGGACTTTATTTCCTTCAGTTATTACATGAGCATCTGCGAGGGTACTTCCGGCCAAGCGGGCATCGGCAATATCCTCGGCGGCAAGAAAAATCCGTATCTCAAGGATTCCGAATGGGGCTGGCAGATCGACCCGCAGGGTCTGCGCTACATCCTGAACAAATACTACGACCGCTGGCAGAAACCGCTTTTCATCGTCGAGAACGGTCTCGGCGCCAAGGACGAGCTCTGCCGCGATGAAGCAGGAGACCTCACGGTAAACGACGACTACCGCATCGCCTATCTGCGTGACCACCTGCGAGCCGTGAATGAGGCCATCGAGGACGGCGTTCCCGTCATGGGGTACACCTCCTGGGGCTGCATTGACCTCGTCTCGGCCTCGACCGCTCAGATGAGCAAGCGCTACGGCTACATCTACGTCGACCGCAACGATGACGGCAGTGGCACACTCAAGCGATACTGCAAGAAATCCTTCTACTGGTACCGGGATGTCATCCACACCAACGGTGCCTGCCTGACCGCAGGCAAAACGCGCTGACACTTCTCCTTTTGACAAGAAACAGGGCTCCCTGGCTGCAATCTGCCGACAGGGGCCCTGTTTTTGTATATGCATATTGAATTTGAATAATTGCCATCATAACCTTCCGAAAACTTTTTTCTGCCAAAGCCTTCAGTCCGTCGTGAACACCCCGCAGAGGCAGAGAACGAACGTGATCATGATTCCCAAAACAACGATAGCCATAATTTATCCCTCCATAAAAAGTTACAAGAAGCACAAGCGAAGAATTTACGCAGTAAACACAGGATATCAGGATGAATATGCCGTGATTCCTCAGTCTGTCGTAAATACACCGCAAACGCAAAGAACAAACGTGATCATAATTCCCAAAATTACAATAGCCATGATTTATCCTCCCATTTATTTCATTGATTTCATTTGTTCATATTATAACATACTTTCGGCGCTGTGACACAACTTTTTTGCTAATTTGTTAAAAAAATAACTATCGTAAGAAAACCGACAGAATCCGAACAAGCAAACAAAAAAGACGAAACTTATCGCAAATTGTCGACAAATTTCGTCTTCTCTTCTAAGTTATGCTTTGGAAAAGTACCTGCTCAAACAGCAATCATGCCTGCTGCAAGAGTGCAAAGAGCTGGGCGATATTCTTTTTGCCAAAGTAAGGGCCTGCCTCATTGATGAGGAAGCAGGGCACGCTCATGACCTGGTATGCTTCGCGCAGCGCCGGATAACGGTTGAGGTCGTAGACATCCACTGTTATCTGCGGATTCAGCGTGGCGAGACGCTCGGCAGCGGTGACGAGTTCCGGGCAGAGCGTGCAGGAAAGGCTGACGAAGATGCGCAGATGGCAGGGTTTCTGCCAGGCAAGAATCTGTTCTTTCAGCTTCGCCTCGACAGCCTGTCCCGTGCCCGCCGCATTGTAGAGGCCCAGGACAAAGGACGTGAATTCATGACCGCCCGGCACGCCGTGGAAGACAAAGCCGGCGGGGCGATGATCGCTGCGATAGACACGGACGCAGGGCAGCTCTTCCTCCTGTTCCCCGGGAGCAGCCAGGGTGACGGACAGTTTCGGCGTCAGGCGGGCCAGTTCTTCCATGTAGGCCCGCAGTTCCTGGCTGGCCGGGGAAGCATCCAGGAACAGGCGAAGCTCCAGAGGATGTTCCATGCGGTCAAAAACCGTCTGCAGCTGTGCAAGGATCTCGGGCTGGAAAATATCTGACGCAGCCGTTTTTTCTTCGGCAGAAGCGGAAGCAGCCTCTTGCCGCAGGGGACGCAAGGGACGCAGCCCCGTCTTTTTCTGCATCTGCAGGGCATAGCGTTCCAATTCCGTCGCGGCCAGCGCACCATCGCCCGCGGCCGTGATGCATTGGCGCAGCGGTTTGATGCGGATATCACCGGCTGCATACAGACCCTCACAGGATGTCTTCATCGTTTCATCCGTGATGATGTAGCCATGCGGGTCGAGCTTTGCCAGCCCCCGGACGAGTTCCGTCGCCGGCTCATAGCCGGCAAAGACGAAGACGCCAAACGTTTCGCCGTCCCCTGCCTCATACGTCGTCTTCTCGC
The DNA here is from genome assembly GCF_003475755.1 of Mitsuokella sp. AF33-22. Classification (NCBI taxonomy): domain Bacteria; kingdom Bacillati; phylum Bacillota; class Negativicutes; order Selenomonadales; family Selenomonadaceae; genus Mitsuokella; species Mitsuokella sp. AF33-22. The sequence continues at coordinate 45,864 of NZ_QRQA01000005.1, forward strand.
CGGTCTTGAGATTGCGGTATGTGAGCGTGCGCAGGGCCGTATCGCCCGTCACGGACTCGACGACCGTATTTGTGCGGATCGTGATGTTCGGATTCTGCTTCGTTTCCTCGGCCGTGGCCTGCGCACAGGTGAAGTCATCTTCGCGGACCAGGCAGGTGACATGGGAAGCGTATTTCGTCAGGAAAACGCTCTCTTCAGCAGCCGCAAAGCCGCCGCCAATCACGAAGACCTGCCGCCCCCGGAAGAATTCGCCATCACAGGTCGCGCAGTACGCCACACCGCGTCCGCGAAATTCTTCCTCTCCTGCAAAGCCGGCCAGGCGCGGATGTGCCCCAGCCGCCAGCAGGACGCCAAAGCAATGCAGTTCTCCCTGCGAGGTATGTACCGTCTTGATGTCATCCGCCATGTCAAGCGCCGTAACCTCGGTCAGCTTGAATTCTGCGCCAAATGCCTCAGCCTGCTGGCGCATCTCGTCCGTCAGCGCCGCGCCGCTGATGGACGCCACGCCCGGATAATTGACAACGCGTTCGGTGATGGTGAGCTGCCCGCCAAACTGTTCTTTTTCCACGACCAGCACCCGGTAGCAGGCGCGCGCAAGGTAAATCGCTGCCGTGAGGCCCGCGGGACCACCGCCGATCACGATGACATCATAAAGTTCGTTAACGGGATGCGCTGTCATTTACAACGCCCCCACCAGATCAAGGCTCGGCTTCAGCGTTTCTGCGCCTGGCTGCCATTTGGCCGGGCATACCTCATCGCCGTGCTCATGCACGAACTGGCAGGCCTGCACCTTGCGCAGCAGCTCTTCTGCATTGCGGCCCACATTGCCGGCATTGACCTCATACGCTACGATCTTCCCTTCCGGATTGATGATGAACGTACCGCGTTCCGCGACCCCGGCCGACTCGATCAGCACCTCAAAGTCACGTGACAGTGCATGTGTCGGGTCCGCCAGCATCGGATACGTGATCTTCCCAATGCGCTCGGAATGATCGTGCCACGCCTTGTGGACAAACTCCGTATCACAGGAAACCGAATAGATCTCACAGCCTGCTTTCTGGAAGGCTGCATAATGATTCTCCAAGTCTTCCAGCTCGGTCGGGCATACAAACGTAAAATCGGCCGGATAGAAGAAGAACACACTCCACTTGCCGAGCAAATCGGCCTTCGTAACGGTACGGAAAGCCTCGTGCTGGTATGCTTTAGCTGAAAAATCGCTGACTTCTTTGTTGATCAAAGACATAAACAAGCCTCCTTTATTTGCTTCTTTTCTTTTTAAATAATGATAATTGATATCATTTACAATTTAAAGTTTACCATAGAAGCAAAAAAATAGCAAGGGTAAAATCAAAACCCTTGCTGAATATTTTTATTTTGGCAATTTACGCTTGCCGGTCACGGACTCATACCCATACATGCAATATCCCTTCTCGGCAAAGTGCTGCAGACAATGCTTCCCGTCAAACGTTGCTCGGTCGTCCCAAGCCACGTGTCTCGATCTATGCGCTCAATCGCACAAGCACGAATGACAAAAATCTCCCGGATGTATTATCATATAATACCACCGGGAGATTAATATGGTTTAAGGGGAACTCACCATTAATCAAGCAATTTTTTCATTTTTTCCATTAATCACTTCTACAAGGAACTTCGCACGTTCTGCAACATGTTCTACCGATGAAAGGCTCAATTCAATCAGATTGCATTCCTTATGATCTTTTTCATAAGCCTGACCAAACGTCGTAACTAATGCAGAACGCAAGTCAGCACCATAATTTATTTTTGTCAGATTGTACTTCCGTGCCTCACGAATCGTTTCGAAGGGAATACCAGAACCACCATGTAAGACCAGCGGCACCGGCGACACTTCCGCTAATTTAGCCAGCAACGGCAAATCAATATGCGGTTTTGCCACCAGACCGTGTACATTACCGACTGCCACAGCTAAGGTATCACAATGGGTACGCTCAACAAAATCGGCTACCATATCGGGATTTGTCTTAGCATTAGACTCATTGACAATATCGTCTTCCTTGCCGCCGATAGCGCCCAATTCCGCTTCCACCGGGATTCCGTAAAAGTGGCAGTAATCAGCCGCCTGTCTGACAGCTGCGATATTCTCATCATACGGAAGCTGGGAAGCATCGATCATAATGGACGTAAATCCGGCATCCACGCAAGCCTTTACATCTTGAAAGCTCTTGCCGTGATCCAGATGCAAGCCTATCGGCGTATCCTGATCTTTCTGCGCCTTCTTTACGAGATACGCAATCGTCTGTGGATCCGAAAGACGAAGATTATTCGATGAGATCTGCACATAGCCAGGCAGTTTTGCCTCATTCAAGCCCCGGACAATCGCAAACGTCATTTCCATATTTGTCGTATTAAAAGCAGGCAATACATACCCTTTTTCTTTGGCATATTTCATTAAATCAAAACCATTAACCAGTTTCATGCTATTACTCCTCTCCCATAAAATTTTAGTGTCAAGATTGGAAACGCATCGTTCCATGCTCCCAATGAATCTTTGCATCATAAAAAGCACGATAACACTGCCATACTTCATCCAAATAAGCCACCCGTTTTTCGTCGGGGAAAAAACGCCGCACCGCTGCCGCAGGAATTTCATCCTTCAGAGAGGGATAAGCTGCCAGCAAAGCCCCATACGAAACTGCCTCGGGAATATCGAGCGCCAGAATCTCACGTCCCAACACATCGGCCTTGAGCTGCAGCCAAAGATCATTCCGAATCGCCGGTCCAATGACCTTAATAACGCTTTGTTCCGCTCCCTCATAATACCGGCACAACTGCTTCAGCTCCATGCAGACGCCCTGCGTCACGGCAAAAAGGATATCCATATCCGTCGTATGGGCATCCATACCATACAGCAAGCCCTTTGCCTCTACATTCTTATCCGGGGAACCGCTGCCATTCAAATGCGGGATCAAAACCGGCTTTTGCCGAGGATCCAGCCGCCCAGACGTATACGACGCAAACAATCTTGACAATGCGCGGTTAAATTTTTCAGCTGTACAATTATACGTTTTCTGAAACCATTCAAACGACAAGCCCGCAGCCTGCAGCGAACCATATACGGTGTAAATCGCTGAATCAATATACCGCCCACCGGCCAATTTTGCCTGCAACTCTGCTTTGCCGATGGGATACGAAGACTTCAGACACAAAATGCCTTCCGTTGTCCCCGTCGAATTCAGCAGCTCACCCGGTTTTAAGTGAACGGCCACAGAGCCTGCCATATGATCATGTCCGGCCACCAAGACACATGCCTCCGGATCCATATGAAGAGAGTCGGCAACCTCCGGAGCCAGTTTAATCTCGCTGGCATTTCCCGATACAATCTCTGGAAAAATTTCATAAGGTACGGCAAAAAGCTCTGTCAAACGATGAGACCAGCAACCTTTCTGTAGATCCAACGCCATCGTCCGGCTTGCCAGCGTATATTCCATCTGGCGTTTACCTGTCAGCAAAAACGCAATATAATTAGGCAAATTTAGCCAGCACATGCCCGGCTGCCACTGCTTTACGTAATGTGCTTCCAGCCATTTAATCTTAGCCAAGCTGTAATTGCTGTGCGGCGGCAAACCAGAAATCTTATGAATAGCCAATCGTTGTTCCGCCGACAGACCTTTGATGTAATCGGCACCTCTGGAATCGTTCCAAGCAATCATGGGGCCGATGCGATGACCAGCTTCATCAATCAAGACCCCCATCTCACCCACACTGGCCAGAACAATTTTTTCGATATGACCAGTAGAAAGCTCGGAAAGCCTGCCCAAGAGATCCCAAATGTTTTGCCACAGCTCCTCCGCGGCATAGTCGATTCTATTGTCGATACAACGTTTGGGCGTGCGAAATTTTTCCGTATGAATGATGCGAAGCGGACAAAGACCATACAGCGTCATTTTGCAATTTGTCGTCCCCATATCCAAGACAACAACACAACGCTTACTCTTGTCCATTATTTTTCCTCACCTTCGCAATACACTGTTGACTTAGTCGATTTCCAAACAAAATACAGAATCGCTGCAATGATCGGAATCAGAATCAGCGCATACATATTACCGTTAAAAATTTCCATAACCCAATAACGATAAGGATTGCCGCCATCCAGGAAGCTCGATACCATACCGCTGGAACCTTCCGGCATCTGGAAATTGACATCGACGGCCATCTGCGTGACAAACGTTGCGATATTCGTAGCAATCAGAAGATCCATAATGACACAAGGAATCGCAATAATCAGGGCACGGAACACATTGCCTTTCGTTGCCAGGACAATCATAGAAGCAAAAACAGCCAGATTAGCCAAATCGCCCAAAGGAAGAACGTTGTTATCCGGCAGCACAAAGGCCAAAGCAACGGCAATCGGCGTCAAAACCAAAGCAGTCGAAATGATTGCAGGGTTACCAATTGCCACAGCGATATCAAGACCAATATACAAATCGCTGCGATCCGGATATTTTTTCTGCAAGAACTTCTTGATGGCATCCGACAGCGGCAGCAAGCCTTCCATCAGGATACGAACCATACGCGGCAGGATAAACATAACGGCACCAATGTTGATACCAAGCGTAAGAATACCTTTTAAATCATACTGAGCAATAATACCGACCATAACACCAAGGATGATACCGACCATCATCGGCTCACCGAAAATACCAAAGCGTTTCTGAACCGTGGCTGGATCGATCGTGATCTTATTGATGACGGGAATGTGATCCAGAATCATATTGCCCAGCAAACCAATCGGGAAAAATACAGCAGACGAAAGCGTCGGCAGGGAAATGCCCTCCAAATCAAAGTATTTCGCTACCATCGGGGCACTCCAATCTGCGATCTTGAAGATAACCACCGCCGTGATCGCTGCAGCGAGCATGCCCAGGGCAAAGCTGCCCGTGCTGTAATAAACTAACGTGCCAGCCAAAGCAAAATGCCAATAGTTCCACATATCGACATCGACGGTTCGCGTCAGACGGCAGGCAACCATGATAATGTTGATGATAATTGTCAGCGGAATAACAAATGCTGCGATAGGCCCGCCCCAGGTGATGGCAGCCAATGGTGGCCAGCCCAGATCCGTGATTGGCAGATTAATCCCGCTATTGACAACCATAGCCTGTGCAGCAGGCCCCACACTAGAAGTCAAGATACCAAAGATCGCATAGATACCGACAAAACCGATACCGACTGTAAACGAGGCTCGCAGGGCTTTCGGAATCGGGATACGAAAGAACATGGCCAGTACAAAGAGGACTAGCGGCAGCATAACGGTCGGCCCCATCCCCAAAATGAACTGTACAACATCCAATAAGGTCTTGCCAAAATTGTCCATAGAAATCTCCTCCCAAGATTCTAATTGACCTTATGAGAAAATTGCTATACTATTGAAGTAGATATATATAGCCAGTGTAGGAACTGGGTGTATATATCATTAGCTGCGGCAAATTAATCGTTCTGACTCTCCAAATCCGGGCGATTAATTTGCCGTTTTCTCATATTTACTACCTTTATGCATAGCATTACACTCTCAATCCATCATTCTTTTAAAATATTATAAATTTTTTCAAGTGTTTTCTCTTCACCGATACCTGTAATCAACGGCAAGCCCCGGACAACAGGAGCTGACACCTCATACGGGATCTTTGTCGTAGAAACAATGAGATCTACCTCACCCTCATGAGCTGGGACACTGGCAACATTAGCCTGGGAATAATCAAATTTCAAGCCACGCTCTTTGCAGTAAGCTATAACTTTCTCTGCCACTTCCGTCGAGGTAGCAATACCAGTCGCGCAAACAAACAATACATGTTTACTCATTTTAAATGACGCCTCCCAAATTTACCTTTAACACTTCATAAATTTCTTTCCGTGTCATCGTCAAAAAAGATTTTAAAAAATTCTCATCACTTATAACGCTAGTAATATTCTTTAAAATATTGAGCTGCTTTTGCGACTCATTCAGCGCCAGCAGGAAAACCAGACGAACCTCTGTGGTCTCATCATCTGTCCCCATCACCGTGAAAGTTACCGGATGTTTCAATACCCCCACACTGATTGCATTGTCCTTGACATATTGCGGGTTTGTATGAGGAATCGCCACGCCAAACGGAACAGTCGGCAAACCTGTGGGAAAATTCTTTTCTCGTTCTTCCACTCCTTCCAAAAATCCTTCCCGAACAAAACCAGCATCATAAAGCGGCTGTGCCAGTACCTTAAACACCTCCTCTCTCGTACCAGCCTCAACGCCTGTCGTGATCCAATCTTCTCGCAAGGTCAGATTAGCCAAGATACCACCCTTTCTTCGAATAAAACCTATCCCAATAAACTCTATCATGTAAACCAGCAACTTAGCGCTGATAAATCATGCCTAAATAATAACGATTCGACTTTAACCAGACATTGCCAAAATCAATAACATCATCATTATCAAGATGTACGATTTGCTCCAGATGAAGAACCGGCGCACTTTCATGCACATCCAGATACGGGGCTCGTTCCATGCCTACGGTCCGTGCTGCATACCGGGCCTCCGAAAATTTGATCTTTCTACCGGAAATCCTTTCCACTGCATCAAACAGCGATTGCGTCGTAAAATCCACCTCTTCCAGACCTGGACAAAGCTGAATGTTGATACGGTTTTCAATGAGCATAACAGGTTCTTCATTTACATAGCGGACACGTTTTAAATAAAGAATTGTGTCGCCTTGCGCAATATGCAATTTCTGTGCGATATGTGCATTGGCTTGTTCAAAGCGCTTTTCCAAGACTTTCGTCGTATAAGCAATATTCTGTTCCTTCATCGATTCGGCAAACGACAAAAGTCCTTTCCCCATCGGATAGGAAATCTTATCATCGGTAACAAAAGTGCCTTTCCCCTGCACCTGTGTCAAAAGCCCCTCTTCACAAAGCTGAGCAATTGCCTTTTTTATAGTTCCTCTGCTGATCTTCAGCATCTCTCCCAATTGATTTTCGGAAACAATCTGCTCGCCATAATTCCAAGTACCATCATAAATCTGCTCACGAATCCAGTCCGCTACCTGGGTATAAAGCGGAATAGCTCCTTTTTTTTGAAATGCATGCATGCTATCATCCTCCTAATTGGAGCTGTACATCTATGTATGTCTATATACAACCATGTACAACTTATATGATACATTATTTTCTGAAAAAGTCAAGGAAAAATATGATTTTATTATTTTTCTCTCTTATTGTGTTCAAATTATAAACAATTTTTCTGTACCTTCAATTCACAAAAAGACACTTTACCTCTTTCAAAAGGCAAAGTGTCCTATAATCGTCATAAAATCAATTCAATCACTCATTTATCTGGTTTCGGCAGTTTACGCTTACCTGACACCGTTTCAACCTCCAAGCAGTAAACCGCTGTGCGCGGGATGGCCGCGGGATTGAAATACGCGTGCTCACCCGGATGGTAATGATCCATGAGACACTCAAGTGCCGCCTGTTTCTCTTCGTCCGGCACCATGAAGAGCCGCCCCTTGCCGATGACGGACTCATACGCATACGTGCAGTATCCCTTTTCGGCAAAGTACTGCAGCTGATGCTTGCCGTCCATCTCAAACGACGCGCGGTTGTCCCGGGCCATGAGCGTGAGTTTCCGCCCCTCCAGGGCGCTGTGGAAAAAGAGACGCAGTTTTCCTGCCCGCTCTTCCATGCCAAAATTCAAGGGCAGGATATACGGAAAGCCGTCTTCGTCATTGAGTGCCAGGCGGCAGACCTGCGCCCGCTTCATCACCGCGATGATGTCTGCCCATTCCTTGATTTCCCGATCTTGCCTGCGCATACGCATCTACCTTTCTATCCGTCGCCTGCCCTCACTTGGCAAAGCGGCGCTGAACGAGCGCCGAGCGGATCGTCTCATTGTCACGAAACAGCTTGGCCTGGCGCATCTCCTTTAGCTTTGCCTCGCTCTCGAGGATGAACGTCGAGAGCTTCTTGACATCGTCTTCTTCCAGTCCCGTGAGGGCGCCGTCGTGGGCATGGCCGCCCGCGATGACGAAATCGCCGAAGACGAGGTCCGGCCCTTCCGGGTCAAGGTAGGTTTTCTGCGCATCGCCCTGCAGGTAGAGCGTCGCCACGATGGTCTTCTTGCCGCGCGTGAAGATCTCATCGTCGTAGAATACCGTATATGCCTTGCCGAGATACGTAAAAGGGAACTGTGCATTGAGCCCGTACTCCGTCAGGACCTCCCTGGTCACTTCCTCAAGCGAACTGCTCGTGAGCTCTGCCAGCGAGATGTTCCAGCCCGCCTTTTCCTTGCATGTCAAAACCTGCATCGAATAACCGCCTTTCTGTCATTTGCTGTTTGCCATTCATTTATTATAGCACAGCCGTACCCTGCCCCGCTGCATTGAATCGCACATTTCTCTCAAAACCCGTCAGAACATGCAAGTTGCTGGAATCAGGCGCGAATGTTCTTGAAGAAATGGCTGTCGGCCGTATCCGTCAGGCGCAGGTCATAGCCAAGGGATGCCATCTCCCGCATCTTGATGAGCATGAGGTTGATGTTGCAGTGCATGCACTTGGAAATCGTATCGATATCCTCTCCCTCCCGCACGCGGCGGTAGACTTCATCGCTGTCGAGCAGCAGATGTGAGGCAAAGGCGTTCGCCTCGTATTCCGTACGGTTGTTCATGCGAAAGAGCTCGAACTCCTGCAGGCCGCTCTCCGCCAGCTTGCGGTGCAGCTGGTCATGCCCGATTTCGTGCGCCACAACCATCGGCAGCCAGTCATCGTCGAGGCGGCTGTTGAGGAAGATGAAGCGGTGATGCCAGTGACTGTAGTACATCCCGAGCAAGTCCTTGTAATCATCGGAAAACTCGACAAGGATGCCCAGCTCCTGCGCCAGTCCCAGCATATCCCGTGCCTCGGACTTCGCCTTGACCTGCTGCGCCTTCCGATAAAGCTGTAGCGAATTCATCCCGTTCCGTCACTTCCCATCTCAAGACTCTCATTTCCGGTACTTCTTCGGCGTATACTTCTTGTTGTCTTCCTTGGCCAGCCAGTACGCGCGCTCGAGCGAGCGCATGACGGCCTCACGGTCCTGGTCTGAGAGCTCGCCGCCTGCGAACATCCCGGCCAGACGGCTCACGAGGTCCTGGGCCTGGGCCATGCCGCGGCTGCCATACTGCGCGCCTGCCGCCTCGATGAACATCTCGTCGTCGGTGTAGAGATAATCGAAGCTGACATCAAAGAAATCAGCCAGTACCTGATACGTATCCTTCTTTTTCGGGTAACGGTCGCCCGATTCGTAGCCGCTGTACGTCTGCCGCGTGATGCCGCAGGCAGCCGCCACCTCTTTCTGCGTGAGCTTGCGGGCGCGCCGCAGCTGCAGCAATTTGTCACAGAATTTCACGATGTCCATCCTTTCTCTTCCTGTACCGTCCCCTTGGTCCGAAACTGCGGAACGGTCTCCATTGCGTTGTTCTCATTCTACCATCTGGCCACGAGCGGCGCAAGGCAGCCTCGCCTTCAGGCGATGTGACGGTGTCCGGCCGCCGGACAGTCAAGCTCGTCCTGCCAATCAGATTGCCGCAGCTCCTCTCGCCTGTGCATGACCGTACGGCGGCGCGGCCGGTACGCGGGACGCGTGCTCAGGTAGACGAAGGCAAACAGGCTCGCGATCGGCAGGCACTGCAGCACGAGGCAGCGACGGCTCGCCCGGCAGTCGTTGCAGCGCCAGAGCGTCACGAGCATCAGCGCAAGTCCGAACGGGGCCGTCATCTCGAGGGAGACGCCGGCGCCCGCCTGGTGCACAAAGAAACACGGCACACCGTCGCCAAGGACGCGAAAGAAGCCGGAGAGAAAGCCCTGCGGCTCCGTGACATACCGCCAGAACGTGCGGTGCTCCCAGGCATGCGCAAAGTACAATGGGGCCAGCACATAAATCCCGAGACTCATCATGAGGAACGGCAGGCGGCCGATGCGTTTCTGTAAGATATCCATATGTCAAACCTCCAAGCATTATGTATTTAACTTTTGTTAAATTTATACTCTAATATTAACATATGGAAAAGATAAATGCAAGCATGCAAAAGAGCCGCCGCCTCCCCAAAAGGAAGGCAGCGGCTCCGTCAGGATGCGCTCACTTTTCGTCGAGAAGTTCGACGAGCTCATCGTAATCTTTTTTCAGTTTGTCATACTCATCGGCGATCTGCAGTGCCGTGAGTACGGCAATTTTCGTGCCGTCGAAACTGCTGACCGAGCGGGCCGTGCGTTTCATGAGCTGATCGACTCCCTTGGCGAGCACCTTCAGATGCTCCGGGTCATCCGTTTTCAAGGGATAACTGTCGCCAAAGATCTCCACGACGACGCGCTGCGCCGGTCTTTTTTCCGCCTGCGGGGAACGGGAATCCTGATTGGGCATAAGAAGCACCTCCACAAACTCGAATCATGCACGCAGTTCTGCGGCAAACTGTTTCTCCACGGCTTTGAGGATGTTCTGGAACGCGTCATCGGCCTCTTCATCCGTCAGCGTCTTGTCCTTTGACTGGAACTGGAGGTTGAAGGCCAGGCTCTTCTTGCCCCTGGCGACATGCTCGCCCGTGTAGACGTCGAAGAGTGTCACGCCCTTGAAGTGCTTGCCGCCGTTCTTCGCGATGACGCGCTCGATATCGGCTGCAGCGACATCCTCGGCCACGACGATGGCCAGGTCACGTGCAATGGCCGGATACTTCGGCAGGGACTCGAAATGGAAGTTCTTGCCCGTGTACTTCATGAGCACTTCAACGTCCATCTCGAAGAGGTAGACCTTCTGCTTGATGCCGAAGTTCTCTGCGGCCTGCGGATGCAGCTCGCCGACCGTCGCGATGACTTCGCGGCCCTTCTTGAAGAAGGCCGTCTTACCCGGATGCAGGGCGAAGTGCTCGCCGGCTTCAACCGTGTACTTCGTGATGCCGAGCACGCGGAAGAGTTCCTCGACGATGCCCTTCATATCGTAGAAGTCCACCAGGTCACCGGCCTGGTTCCAGCCGATCTCGTTGCGGCGGCCCGTGATGAGGCCTGCAACCATGAGGCGTTCATCCGGCAGCTCTGTGAGCGGCAGAGCCTTCGGCAGGAAGACGGGCGCGACGTCGAAGAGCTTGAGGTCATTGTTCTTGCGCGAGAAGTTGCGCACGGCGTTCTCCATGATGGAGGTCAGCAGGCAGGTGCGCACGAGCGGCGCTTCGTCCGTCAGCGGGTTCATGATGGGGATGGCTTGGCGCAGCGGCGAATCTGCCGGTACGAGCAGCTTGTCGAAAAGATCCGTGCTCGTGAAGGAGAAGGAAAGCTCCTCCGTCATGCCAAGAGAGGCCAGCGTGTGCTTAATCTTGTCGACAAAATTCTGCCTGTCGCTCTGGCGCCCCTGCACCATGCGGCCGAAGGGCGTCGTGCTCGCAATCTTGTCAAAGCCGTAGATGCGTGCGACCTCTTCCGAGAGGTCTTCCATGTACGTGCAGTCATTGCGCCACGACGGCACCGTGACATGGTAAGCTTCATCACCCTTCGCTTCAACCTTAAAGCCGAGATCCGTCAAAATCTTCACCATCTCTGCACCCGGGATGTCCGTGCCGAGGCGGCGGTTGATCTCATACGTCGTGTAATCGATCGTCACCGGCTGTTTCGGCTCCGGATAGCAGTCGACGATACCTTGCGTGACTGTGCAGGCGCCCATGTCCTGCAGCAGCTGGCAGGCACGCTCGAGTGCGCGCGGCGTATTCGTCACATCGACACCGCGCTCGAAGCGGCCCGAGGCCTCGGAATGCAGGCCGCAGGCGCGCGCCGTGCGGCGAATGCTCGGACCGTTGAACGAAGCGGCCTCAAGCACGACCGTCTGCGTCTTCTCCGTGACTTCCGTCTCAAGTCCGCCCATGATGCCCGCGAGGCCTGCCGGATGCTCGGCATCGGCGATGACGAGCTCCGTCCCCTTCGCGAGGCGTGAGCTGTCGTCAAGCGTGTGGAGGTTCTCACCTTCCTTTGCGAGGCGGGCCGTCAGCGTGTGGCCCGTGATCTCATCGTAATCATAGGCGTGCATCGGCTGGCCGAGTTCGAGCATGACGAAATTCGTCACGTCGACGACATTGTTGATGGCGCGGATGCCGGCACCTTCGAGGCGCTGCTGCATCCACTCCGGAGACGGGCCAATCTTGACGTTCTTGATGACGCGGGCGCTGAAGCGGTCACACAGGTCATGCGCCGCAATGCCCACGGAGATCATGTCGGCAGCCTTGGCCGCATCGTCCTCTTTGCAGGCGATCGCCGGCCATTTCGGCTTATTGCCCGTGAGTACGGCGATCTCGCGCACGAGACCGAGCACGCTGAAGCAGTCGCCGCGGTTGGCCGTGAGCTCAAACTCGAGCACGACATCGTCGAGGCCCAGCACATCCTTGGCCGGCACACCGACGGGCGTATCCGCCGGCAGGATGTAGATGCCGTCCTTCTGCTCCTCCGTCAGCTTCGTGAGGTCGAGATGCAGTTCACCGGCCGAGCAGAGCATGCCATTTGATGGCAGGCCGCGGAGTTTCCCCTTCTTGATGTGAAGGCCGTTCGGCAGATGTGCGCCGACCATGGCAACCGGCACGACCTGGCCCTCGGCCACATTCTGCGCGCCCGTGATGATCTGGATGAGGTCCTGCTCGCCGACATTCATCTGACAGATCTGCAGATGGTCGGAATCCGGGTGCTTTTCAAGCTTCTCGATGCGGCCCGTCACGACCTTGTCGAGCCCTTCATCGGCACGGATGACATTCTCCACCGGCACGCCGGCCATCGTGAAACGGTCTGCGAGTTCCTCCGCCGACCAGTCGAAATCAATATAATCCTTTAACCATTTGATGGAAACCTGCATGGTATATCCCCTTTCTCACTCAGAACTGACGCAGGAAGCGCATGTCGTTGTCATAGAACAGGCGCAGATCATCCACGCCGTACGAAAGCATCGCGATGCGCTCCACGCCCATGCCGAACGCGAAGCCCGAAACCTTCTTCGGATCGTAGCCGCTCATTTCAAGCACATGGGGATGAACCATGCCGGCACCCAGGATCTCCAGCCAGCCCGTGCCCTTGCAGACCTTGCAGCCCTTGCCGTGGCACATGACACAGGAGATATCAACCTCCGTCGAAGGCTCCGTGAAGGGGAAAAAGCTCGGGCGCAGGCGGACCTTGACATCATCGTTGAAGATCTGGCGCAGGAAGAGCTCGAGCGTGCCCTTGAGGTCCGCAAACGTGATGCCCTCGTCGATGACGAGGCCCTCGACCTGCGTAAACATCGGGGAATGCGTGGCATCGTATTCATCGCGGCGGTAAACGCGGCCCGGTGCAATCATGCGAATCGGCGCATTCGGCTCATTTTTCTGCATCGTGCGCGCCTGCACCGGCGACGTCTGCGAACGCATGAGGATATCCTCCGTGATGTAGAACGAATCCTGCATGTCGCGGGCCGGATGATCCTTCGGCAGGTTCAGAGCTTCAAAATTGTAATAGTCCTTCTCGATTTCCGGGCCTTCCTCGACGGAGAAGCCCATGCGGAAGAAGATGTCCTTGATGCGCTCGAGCGTCAGCGTCAGCGGATGCAGATGGCCGAGCGGCTGCTGACGGCCCGGCAGCGTGACATCGATCTTCTCGCTCGCGAGCTTGTCAGCCATGGCGCGTGCCTTGAGTTCCTCATTCTTCTGCTGGATGAGCGCTGCGACCTGGGCCTTCGCCTCGTTGACGATCTTGCCGACGCGCGGACGGTCTTCCTTCGCGATGGCTCCCATGCTCCTGAGGATGGTCGTAAACTCACCCTTCTTGCCCAGGAACTTGACGCGGATATCGTCGAGTTCCGAAAGATTTCCTGCGGCATTCTTGATGGCTTCGGCAGCTTGTGCCTTGAGCTGTTCAATCTTCTCTTCCATACCGAACCTCCTAAATATAAAAAACCTTCGACCCCTGGCCGTAAAAGCCATAGGGGCGAAGGTCTGTTCGCGGTACCACCCTGATTTATCACTTGCTTCTGACCATAACGCAGTCCTGCGTCCGTCATTTCCTACGGAGACTCCAAAGCGAACGTTCCCCTGCTGCCGTCATCCCGCTTCCAGTCCAGGCGGGACTCCCTGTCGGCGGCGCACAGGCTACTCTTCTTTTTCATCGTCATGATTCTTAAATATAGCACAAGGCGGGAAAAATTGCAACTGCTGTCTCACACGAGCAGACAGATTCCTGCATCTGTCCTCCATTTCAGGTCGCAAAGCCGCGGAACTGCGTCATGTAAAGGTCGTAATAGCGGCCGCCCGCCGCGAGCAGCTCCTGGTGGCTGCCCTGCTCGACGATGCGTCCCTCATCCATGACGACGATGAGGTCCGAGTCCCGGATTGTGGAGAGCCGGTGGGCAATCACGATGGAAGTGCGGTTTTTCATGAGTTCCTGCATGGCCGACTGGATGTCCTTTTCCGTGCGCGTATCCACGTTCGACATGGCTTCGTCGAGAATCAGCACGTCGGGGTCGGCGAGGAAGGCCCTCGTGATGGCGAGCAGCTGCCGCTGGCCCTGTGAGATGTTCTCGCCGCCGGCCGTGAGTACCGTATCGAGGCTCTGAGGCAGGGCGGCGATCATCTCCTGTGCGCGGCTCAGCCGTGCCGCCCGCCAGAGCTCTTCTTCCGTGGCCTCCGGACGCGCGTACAGCAGATTTTCCCGAATCGTGGCCGAGAACAGTACGGTATCCTGCAGGACGATGGCCATGCTGCCGCGCAGAGCAGGCCGCGCAATCGTGCGCAGGTCAGAGGGGCCGATCCATATCGTGCCGCGTTCCGGATCGTAGAAGCGCAGGAGAAGATTCACAAGCGTGGTCTTGCCCGAGCCCGTGGCCCCCACGAGCGCCACCTTGCGGCCGGCCGGTATCAAGAGCGAGAAAGCGTGCAGGACTTCCTGCCCCGGAACGTAGGAAAAACTCACGTGCTCAAAGCGGATATCGTTGCGGCCGCGCGGCGGATACGCCCCTCCCGCCATCATTTCAGGCGGCTCGTCGAGCACCTTGAAGACGCGCTCGGCACCGGCCACAGCCGTCTGCAGCTGCCCGTAGATGACGGCGAGCTCGTTGATGGGCTTCGAGAACAGGCGGATGTAGACGAGGAAGGCCGCGATGATGCCGACCGAGATCATGCCGTCAAGGGCGAATACACCGCCTGACGCCGCACAGGCGACAAAGCCCGCATTGCTGATGCTGTTCATGAACGGCCCCATGACGCCCGAGCAAATGTCCTGCCGGATACCGGCCCTGGTCAGCTCATCGCTCTTCGCACAGAAGGAGCGGATGACCGCCTGCTGATGGTGGCAGGCCACCACCGTGCGATAGCCGGCAATCATCTCCTCCACCATGCCGGTCTGCTCGCCGAGCAGCTGCTGGCGGGTGCGCGAATACCTCCGTACGCCCCTGCCCATGCGCTTCGTCACGAAGATGGTCACGAAAACCGACAAAAACGAGAGCAGCGCGAGCTGCCAGCAGCTCCAAAGCATGATGAGTGCCGTGCCGGCAACGGTCAAGAGCCCTGAGCAGAGCGTCGGCAGGGAGGAAGATATGACGCTTGCGATATTTTCCACATCATTCGTCATGCGGCTCATGACATCGCCGTGCGAGTGGCGGTCGAGGTAACGGACGGGCAGGTCGACGATGTGCGCAAAGAGGTCCGTGCGAAGCGCCCGCACGATGTGCTGCGAGAGGCGCGCCGCCAGCTGCCCCGTCAGGAACTGCGACAGTGAGGCCAGCAGATAACAGAGTGCGAGATACAAGAGTTCCTGCCCGAGCTGCGGCAGATGACCGCCGGTCATCGCATCGATGGCAGCAGCCTGCAGAAGCGGGGCATAAATGCTGCAGAGCGTCCCAAAGATGACGGCCATGAACAGCAGAAGAAGCAGGCGGCTCTCTTTCGTGAAATAGCGCAGCAAGCGCCGCAGGGTGCCGCGGATATCCGCCGCGTATTCCGCCTCGGCGAAGTGCGGCGGGCGATGCATGCCGGGAGCTCGTCGCGCGAGGCCCACCTTGCGCGGAGGAAGCCTGTCATCCCTCATGATCCTTCGCCTCCTCTCCCAGCTGGGAATCGTACAGACTCCGATACAGGTCAGACGTCTGCAGAAGTTCTTCGTGCGTGCCGTCAGCCGCGATGCGGCCATGCTCGAGCAGCACAATGCGGTCTGCGTGGCGGGCCGAGGCAATGCGCTGTGCCACAGTGATGCGCGTCACACCGGCATCCTCGCGGTCAAGTGCCTCACAGAGCCTGGCTTCCGTGCGCAGGTCCAGGGCACTCGTGCTGTCATCGAAAATCCGGATTTCTGCCCGGCGCAGGACGGCCCGGGCGATGGCGAGGCGCTGCTTCTGGCCGCCTGACAGGCTCGTGCCGCGTTCCGCCACCATCGCGTCAAAGCCATGCGGCTGCCGCCGGATGAATGCTTCGGCCTGAGCGATGGCAGCCGCATGCCTGACCTCGTCAAGCGAAGCATCTTCCTGTCCCCAGCGGATGTTTTCCGCCATCGTCGCCGTGAAGAGCTCGCTGCGCTGGAGTCCAAAAGCGATGCGGCCACGCAGCGAGGAAAGGCGGTAGTCGCGCACATCGACGCCATCGACCAGCACGCGTCCCTCCGTCACCTCGTAAAAGCGCGGAATGAGCGACAAGAGCGTCGTCTTGCCCGTTCCCGTCGCCCCCATGATGGCGACGTGCTCACCGGGATGAATGACGAGATTGATATCGTGCAGGATCTCCTGCCCCGCATGGTAGCTGAATGACACATGCTCGAAGCAGACTTCTCCCCTGCCCGGCGGCACGTCGTGTGCGCCGTCCCGGATGGCCGGCTCCATCTGCAGCAGTGTGCGCAGGCGCTTCCAGGATGCCAGACCGCGCGAGATTGTCTGAAAGAGCATCACGAGCATCATGACGCCCATGAGCATCGTCGTCGTGTAACTGATGGCCGCGATGACAAGGCCGGGGCGGATCATCCCCGCTGCCGCCATCTGGCCGCCCTGCCAGAGGACCAGCACGACGAGCGTTCCCATGACGAGATTGACGAGCGGATTCATCAGCGCGAAGAGCACGAGCACATGGAGCTGAGTGGCAAGCAACGCTTCATTCGCCCGGCCAAAGCGCCGTTTCTCATATGCCTCATGCACGCAGGCCTTGATGATGCGGATGCCAGCGATGTCTTCCGACAGGATGCGGTTGATGGCATCAAGCTCCGCCTGCAGGGCGAGGAACGAACGATTCGTCAGACGCAGGATGATGCCCATGATGAGCACGAGCAGCGGCAGGGCGATCACGATCAGCAGGCCAAACGCGTGATGCAGCTGATACATGAAGAAAGCCGAGCCAACGAGCAGGCAGCTCGTGCGCACGAGTCCCCGGATGAATTGTGAAAGCATGTTCTCCACCTGAGTTACATCATTCGTCACCCGCGTGATGAGCGTGCCGGTGCCGGCCGCATCCACCTGCGAAAAGGAAAGCGACAGGATGCGCGCGAAGCAGTCCTTGCGGATCTCGTTGCCCGCATGCTGCCCCGCGAGATTCACGAACACCGTATTCATCGAGCCGCAGAAGCAGCCAAGCACCACACATCCCAGCATCCACAGTCCCAGATGCGCGATGATGCCCATATCACTGCCGCCCGTGCCGAGTCCCATGACGCCTTCATCGACGATCCGGCTCATGAGCTTTGGCTGCATGAGATCCATGCAAACCTCACCGCACATGAACGCCACGGCCAGCAGGCCCCAGAGAAGATACCGGCGGATATAGAAAAACATACCTCTACCCTTTCATTTAAACATCTGTCATTTCCTTTTGCATCTTACCCTGCTTTTCTTAATCTTTGCCAAGAACGAACAAGCGCGGCATAAAAATATCCCTGTCGCCGCCGCACGGGCAGGACAGGGATCAGGCAATCAGGTACCAGTGGCAATCAAGGCCGCTACAAAACCGTACAGGACAATCTGCACGGCGAGACCGGACACGGAGAACAGGCCGCTGAGCGCACAGATCCAGAGGCGCTGGCAGCCGGCCAGGCCCGCGGCAGCGAATGCGACGCCCAGGAGCAGCAGGCTCTTGCTGAAGCCCGAGAAGAACCGCAGTTCCTGCAAGGTGCCCCAGCGCCCTTCCGCCTTGTTCGACTGGTACGAGTCGATATCCGCCCGGGCCTGGGTGTTGTGCGTGAGTGCCACGGCCTTTTCCATCGAATCCGGAAGGTTTGCCAGGAGCAGCCGCTCCGATGCGAGGATGGAGCGCAGGATGGCGACATCCTCACTCGACTTCTGGCCGAGGCCCTTCTCCACGACCCCCTGATAGACATCGATGTTGCGTTCCACGACAGGAGCCCAGAAGCTCAACAGGCATGTGCTGAGCAGCAGGAACGCGCCCATCAGGAATCTTGTCAGCATCGTGGTCTGCCGGCGCTTTTCTTCTCTGCGGCACCGGCGCCGCGCGGGATATTGACTCAAAAAAAGACCTTCTTTCACTTCCTGCCGCGTCTGTAATCCACGAGTGGAACCACCTTAGGCGTCCATCCAATGCGTCGCCGTTCTTCACACCGCAGCCGCGAAGATTCCGCTTTATGATTCCTGCGCCATGCGCAGGAGATACTGACCGTACTCGTTCTTTTCAAGCGGCTCGGCCAGTTTCAGGACCTGTTTCTTCGTGATATATCCCATGCGGTACGCGATTTCCTCGAGGCAGGCAATCTTGAGCCCCTGGCGTTCCTGGATGGTCTGCACGAAAGACGCTGCCTGCAGCAAAGATTCATGCGTCCCCGTGTCAAGCCAGGCATAGCCGCGGCGCATCGTCTCGACATGAAGCGTATGGCGCGCCAGGTACACCTTGTTGACGTCGGTGATCTCAAGCTCTCCGCGCGCCGACGGCCGGATGGATTTTGCGATCTCCACGATGTCTGCATCATAGAAATAGAGGCCCGTCACGGCAAAATGAGACTGCGGCACGGCAGGCTTCTCCTCGAGACTGACGGCCTCACCCGCCTCATCAAAGGCAACGACACCGTAACGCTCCGGGTCGCGCACATAATAGGCAAAGACCGTCGCACCCGTCTCCTGCTGCGCCGCCCGCTGCATCATGACGGCGAGGTCCGAGCCGTAGAAGATATTGTCGCCGAGCACCAGCGCACAGCCTTCGCCAGCCAGCCATTCCTCACCGATCAGGAAGGCCTGAGCAAGGCCCTGCGGCTTTGGCTGGACGGCATACGAAATCGAGATGCCCCACTGTGAACCGTCGCCGAGCAGGCGTTTGAAATTCGCATTATCCACCGGCGTCGTGATGACAAGGATATCCCGGATCCCTGCGAGCATCAGCGTCGACAGCGGATAATAGATCATCGGCTTGTCGTAGACCGGCATAAGCTGCTTCGACACCGCAATCGTCAGCGGATACAGCCGCGTGCCCGAGCCGCCGGCCAAAATGATTCCCTTGCGTATCACGCATTACACTCCTTCCTCAAAAGCCCTCGTTCTGCTGCCATCGCATCATTCATACACGAAATTCAGCGAGGACGCCAGGCGATCCTTCAGTGACGGCGCCTTCTGATCCTTGTCGGACAGGATGACCGGCTCGAGCGGCCAGGCGACGCCGATGTCCGGATCGTCCCAGCGGATGTTGCCGTCGCACTCCGGCGCGTAATAATTATCAGCCTTGTACTGTACCTCGACATCATCTGTCAGCGTCAGGAAGCCATGCGCGAAGCCGCGCGGGATGAAGAGCTGCTTCTTGTTTTCCGCCGAGAGCTCCACACCGACCCACTGGCCGAACTGCGGCGAGCCCTTGCGGATATCGACGGCCACATCGAAGATCGTGCCGCGCGTCGCACGCAGCAGCTTGGCCTGGCACATGGGATTCAGCTGGTAATGCAGACCGCGCAGCGTGCCTTTCTGCGCCGAATACGACTGATTGTCCTGCACGAAATTCACGAAAAGTCCTGCCTCTTCCATCTTGCGCTGCGACCAGCTCTCCATGAACCAGCCGCGTGCATCGCCGAACACCTGCGGTTCGAGCACATAAACCCCTTTGAGTTTCGTTTCGGTTGCCTTCAATCCTATTACATCCTTTCGTTCGATATATGTTCCAGGCAATCAGGAACACTATTGCTCCATTATAACATAGTTCTTCACAAGAGCCAAACATCACCCGAATACAACGATAAACAGTACGTTAATTTCGGAACAAGCAAAATCATCCTCGCGTGCCCAGCGCCGAAATATCCATATCGACATCGATGAGGATGTCGTAAGCGGGAAATTCCGCCTGAACCTCCCGGTGCAGTTCCTTCAGGACAGCAGGGATGTCCGTGCCGAAGCACACGACGACATCAAAGCGCATATCCTTCTTCTCGCGGTTGACGTAAAAGCCGTGCACCTGCAGGATCCATTCACGATGAGCCAGCACGATCTTGTAGACCTGCTTGCGTATCGCGATGGCCTCGGCATCGTTCGTGTTATACGAGTAGACCGTGACGCCCATCAGGCGCACGCCGGTCGCCTCATAGACCTTGTCGTGGACGCGGCGCGTCAGACGGTCGACCTCCTCCACCGTCATGGTATCGGGCAGCTCAATATGCACCGACGCGTAATTGCGCCCCGGGCCGTAATTGTTGAGCATGAGGTCGTAGGCCCCGCGGATTTCCGGCTCGGCCGCCAGCATGCCCTTGATTCTGCGGACAAGTACGGGGTCCGGACGTTCGCCGAGGATGTCGTTGAGCGTGTCGCGCATCATGTCGATGCCGGATTTCAGAATAAAAATCGCGATGATGACGCCGACATAAGCCTCGAGCGAGACGCCCGTGCCCAGGTAGATGAGTGCTGAAGCGAGCACGGAGAAAGACAGTACAGCATCGAAGAGTGCGTCGGCCCCTGAGGCCACGAGCGCGCCGGATTCCGCAGCTTTTCCCTGCCGCTTGAAGTAGCGGCCGAGCACAATCTTGACAAGGACGGCCACGGCGATGATGAAGAGCGACAGCAGGCTGTAGTCCGCGGGCTCCGGCTCGAAGATTTTCTTGCCCGATTCCCAGAGTGAGGTAAGGCCGGCATAAAAGACGATGGCCGCGATGATCATGGCGCTCAGATACTCGATGCGGCCATGGCCGAACGGGTGCTCGCGGTCCGGCTTGCGCCCCGCGAGTTTCGCGCCGACCACCGTGATGACCGAGGACAGGGCATCCGAAAGGTTGTTGACAGCATCAAGGAGTACTGCGATGGAATTGGCCGTGAAGCCCACGGCTGCCTTGAAGGCTGCGAGCAGGATGTTGACGACGATGCCCACGAGGCTGGTCCGCACGATGATGCGGCCGCGTGCCGCCATTTCCTGCTGCACGGCAGATTGTTCTTCTGACAAAATATCAGCTTCTTTCTCTATGATTGAAATGGTACAAAAATGCCTTCCCCGCCGCCCGTCAGGAGGCTGAAGAAGGCAATTCCGCTTAACCCTGGCAAATCAGATCTTGGCGTATTCGAGGACGGCGCGGCTGTCATACATGCGCTCGTAATAGCTCCGGTAATCACCGCTGATGATGCCCATCCACCAGTCGCGGTGCTCGAGATACCATTTTATCGTCTTCTTGATGCCGTCCTCGAATTTCGTCTCGGGCTGCCAGCCTAGTTCCGTCTGGATCTTCGTCGGGTCAATGGCATAGCGGCGGTCATGGCCCTTGCGGTCCGTGACGTATTCGATGAGCTCCTCGGACTTGCCGAGTTCCTTGAGGATGGTCTTGACAACATCGATGTTCGCGCGCTCATTATGGCCGCCGACATTATAGACCTCACCGACGCGCCCCTTCTGCAGGATCAGGTCAATGGCGCGGCAATGATCCTCGACATAGAGCCAGTCGCGGACGTTCCTGCCGTCGCCGTAAACCGGCAGTTTCTTGTCGGAGAGCGCGTTGATAATCATGAGCGGAATGAGCTTCTCTGGGAAATGGTACGGCCCGTAATTGTTCGAGCAGCGCGAGATCGTCGTCGGCAGCTTGTACGTGCGGTGATACGCCATGACGAGAAGATCAGCGCCGGCCTTCGAGGCTGAATACGGGCTCGAGGTCTTGAGATTCGTCTCTTCCGTGAAGAAGAGGTCCGGACGGTCGAGCGGCAGGTCGCCATAGACCTCATCCGTCGAGACCTGGTGGTAGCGGTCGATACCGTACTTGCGGCAGGCATCGAGCAGCACGCTCGTGCCGATGACGTTTGTCTGGAGGAAAATCTCCGGATTCTCAATGGAGCGGTCCACATGGGATTCCGCCGCGAAATTGACGACGACGTCCGGTTTTTCCGCTTCAAAGATGCGGTAGACCGTCTTGCGGTCTGCGATATCTGCCCGGATGAATTTAAAGTTCTTTTTCTCCATGGCGCCCTCGAGCGTCTCGAGATTGCCGGCATACGTGAGCTTGTCCACGCAGATGATGCGGTCGGACGGATGCTTCTTGAGCATATAATAGATGAAGTTCGAACCGATGAAACCGGCTCCGCCTGTAACGATGATATTCATGCTTATTCCCCCTGTTTCTATGCTGAATGACCTGCGGGCCGTCCGCCATGCAGCGGGCCTGAGCGGTCATTTTATATCCTTTCATACATATACGACAAAGTCAAAAAAATTCCTCTTTTTTCCGGCAATATGTTTCAATTATTCGGATTTTCTGTTGAACAGCACGGTGGTGATTGCTTATTTTTGAGTTTTGGTCTACTATTTAAGATATAAGTTTGTATCATCATCGCCTGCTGCCATCAGCCCGGCAGGGGATCGATGCGGAAAAGGAAGGGATTGACATGCTGAAATGTTCAATTTGCGGGCGTGAGATCTCAGAAAAAGAAGCGCTCATCAATCAGGATGAGGAAGGGCGCCGTCGCATCGTCTGCCGGGAATGCTTTGAAGAGGCGGTCGGGACGGACTACGACACATTCCGCTACCGCAAGGAAAATGCCAGACAGACGCTGATCGCCGTGCTCTTCTGCCTCGCGGCCACCATCTACGCCTTCATCGCACGCGGCCCGCTCTACGGCCTGCTCGGCATCGTCCTGACGGTACTCGTCTACCTCTTTGCCACCAAGAAGCCCAGGCGCCGGAATGGACACACCAGGGAGAAATAACGCAGCGTGACCGCCGTACAGGCCTCTTGCGATGCGTTCAGAAAACGGCTGAGCGGCCATGCAGCTTCGCCAGGAACATTCCTGACGAGGATGCATGGCCGCTCTTGCGCCAACCATGAGTCGTGAGACTCCCGATCTTATTTCCTGTTTCAGAACATCAGAGCAGCATCTTGATGATGTCGCGGCGCGCGACGATGCCGTGCAGATGACCTTCACCATCGATGACGGGCAGGCGCTTGATGTGCTTGTCGAACATGAGCTTGGCCACTTTGCTGACTTCATCGTCCTCGCGGACCGAGATGACCTTCTCCGTCATGATCTGCTCGGCCGAAGTCGCGGCAATCTTGCGGAAGGCTTCGCGGTATTCGCGCAGTCCCGAATAATAGATGACGGCACCGAGGATGCAGAGTTCATCCGGCAGGTCCGGCGTGACCTCCTTGCACATGAGATCGCCCTCGCTGACGATGCCGCAGACCTTGCCCGTATCGTCCACGACAGGCATCCCGGAGATGTGATTCTGGATGAGTGTCTCGGCAATTTCCCGGATCGAGGCATCCCGCTTGACTGTGATGACATCTTTCGTCATGATTTCTTTCACTAACATAGGAAACACCCCACTTTTCATAAATCAGCAAGATACACTGGAACTCCCCAGTTATCCATTCATTATTTAATTATTCGCGGTGCATTGACGACTATCCTTCTTTTGTAGAAAAATTCCGAGAAATAATTGCCGTTTTCTTCTGCGTTCCTGTACAAATCGTGCTATAATGAAACAAACGAAACCTTACAGGAAGTTTTTGGCCATCATTTTGACAATAAAAGGGGCGTTGATCATGACTCAAGCGCAAAAATCCCGTACATCCAGACTCAAAAAGAAACTGCTGCCGCTCGCGCTGGCAGCCTGCCTTGCCGTACCGGGCGGCTACATGATTGCCCCGGCTCCGCAGGCTTCGGCGGCATTTGGCTGGGGCAGCATCATCGGCGCCGGCATCCAGGGCGCCGCCGCGCATGCACAGCTCACGCAGGTTCTCAAGAAGTACAACGATTCGGAGGAAGGGCGCCAGGAATTCTTCGAGGAAATGAAAAAGCAGTACGGCGTCAACAACGATGCCTACCTCAACAACCGCCTCGACACGATTATGGCCAATCTGACATCAGCCATCGGCGCCGTCGATCCGACCATCTATGACAAGCCTTACAACTACTTCATCAACAACGATACGAGCTTCAATGCCTTCTGCACGCTCGGGCACAACATGAGCGTCAACACGGGCCTTTTCTCCGTGCTGACGAACGAGGATGAGATTGCCGTCGTGCTCGGCCACGAGATGGGCCATGGCCAGAAGGATCATCCGGCCAAGGGCGCACGCCGCAGCCTCAACATGGCCATCATTGGTGCAGCCACGGGCTCGGAGCTCGGCAGCATCGTCACGAGCGTCATCAACAACCGCAACATCACAAAGCCGATGGAGCGCGAAGCCGATGCGCTGGCCTTCGAATACATCACGCATTCCAATTACAATCCGGGCGCCTGTGCGGCCGTCTGGCAGCGCGTGCTCGACAAATCGAAGACGGAACCCAGCGCCCTGCAGCAGTTCCTGTCCGACCATCCGAGCGATAACGACCGCCGCGATGCCTACGTCAAGAAACTCACGGCCTACAGCAACAACCATGTGACCGTGAAGGACGGTGTCGTCAGCGTCAACGGCAAGGAATTCGACAAGCCGGCACCGCAGGGCGACATGTCCGCCGCCGAACGCTCGTATTTCGTCGCGGGCAACCTCGCCGCCGCCTACCACAACGGCCATAACAAGGAACAGGCCTATGCCGACGGCAATACCGTGATGCTCGGCGCACAGCCCATCATCAGCTGCAACAGTCAGGATGAATCGGCCGCAAGCCTCGCGGAAACGCTCAACAAAATAAAATAAATAAATGAAAAAAGTTGTTGACAAAGCCTCTGATTTTCCGTATAATACTTCTTGTGATTGCGGGATGTGGCACAGTTTGGTAGCGCGCATCGTTCGGGACGATGAGGCCGCAGGTTCGAATCCTGTCATCCCGACCATTTGAATGGTCAAGCCGTCAGCTTATGCTGGCGGCTTTTTTTGTGTAAAAAAGAGGTGCGGCAGAAAACAGGCGCCACACCTCTCTTATATAATCTGGCAATTATCCGGCAGGACTCAGCTGAGCTTGGCATCTTCCGGCTGATAATCGATGCTCTCGCCCTGCTTCTCCTTCTCGACCACGGCATGCTGGAACTCGAAGCACTCCTCCGCGATGTCCTTGTTGAGCCAGAGCAGGCAGATGAGGTTCGGAATGGCCATGAGGCCGTTCATCGTATCGGAGAAATTCCAGACGACATCGAGCGTCGTCGTCGCACCGACGAACGTCACGAGGCTGAAGAGCACGCGGTAGCTCATGATGACCCTGCGGTTCTTGATGAGATACTCCAGCGCCTTCTCGCCGTAATACTCCCAGCCGAGAATCGTCGAGAACGCAAAGAGCGTCAGCGAGATGGAGACGATGAGCTTGCCATACGGGCCAAAGACCGTGCTGAAGGCTGCGATCGTCAGCTGTGCGCCCGAAAGCAGCTTGCCCGTCTCGGGATCCGTCGTGCCGAGCACGCCCGAAGACGAGATGACGAGCGCCGTCAGCATGCAGACAATCATCGTGTCGAAGAACGTGCCCGTCATGTTGACATAGCCCTGGCGCGACGCATGGTCCGTGCGTGCAGCGGCCGCGGCAATCGGTGCGGAGCCGAGGCCTGCCTCATTCGAGAAGACGCCGCGCGCGACGCCCCAGCGCATCGACGTCAGAGCCGTGGCCACGATGGAGCCGCCGACGCCACCTGCCACCGAGTCAAAGGAAAAGGCCATGCGGAACATCTCGGCAATGCCGGCCGGTACGGCTTCAACGTTGACGACGATGACGATGAGCGCGACGACGAAATAAAAGAGTGCCATGGCCGGCACGACGATGCTCGAAACCATGCCGATGCGGCGGATGCCGCGAATCAGGACCGAAAGCGCCACGACGGCAATGATGATGCCCGTTAGCTCCGTCGGGACGGCATAACTGGAGGCAAGCGCCGCCGAGATGGAATTGGCCTGCGTCATGTTGCCGATGCCAAATGAGGCCAGCACGACGAACGACGCGAACAGGAAGGCCAGCGTGCGCCCGACATACGGATTGCGGATGCCGTTCTTCATCGCATACATCGGCCCGCCGGCCATCTCCCCCACGCTGTTCGTCTCACGGTACTTGACGGCCAGTACCGATTCGCCGTATTTTGTCGAGAGGCCGAAGGCCGCGCTAATCCACATCCAGACAATGGCGCCGGGACCGCCGAGCACCATGGCCGTCGCGACACCGACGATATTGCCCGTGCCGACGGTTGCCGAAAGCGCCGTCATCAGCGACTGGAACGGCGAGATATCGCCCGCATGACGGTCGCGATGGCGAAAGATCATCGAAACGGCATACCAGAGATTCCGCCACGGCAGGAAGTGCAGCCGGATGGTCAGAAAAATACCGGTACCAACCAGCAGTGCAAGCATGACGGGGCCCCAGACAAAGTTATTGACTTCAGCCAGAAGTTTAGCAAAATCCATACCAAGCCCTCCCAAAGATACGATAATTCCTCATGAAGTCCTAATAAAACCAACAATTCCTATAATTCCTGCAGCAATCCCCTGCAAAAACGTCGGGCGGCGCCTGAAAACAATAAAACGCTCCGGCGTCTCCCCGGGAAAATGAGCAGTCCCAGCGAAGACTCCAGAGCGTCCATCGTTGACGTCTACATGTACTATTATAATGTACTCGTGTAACTTTGTAAACTATATTTTATTTTCCCTGCAGGCGTTCGAGTGCACGGTGCGCGATATCCTTGCGATAGAAGGCATCCTGGAATGTGATGGCAGCGACACCCTTGTAGGCTTTATCCACGGCCTCCTTGACCGTTGGGGCCTTGGCAACGACGCCGAGGACGCGGCCGCCGTTCGTGACAACCGCTCCGTCCTTCTCGGCCGTGCCGGCGTGGAAGACGAGCGTATCCGCAGCCTTGGCCTTCTCGAGGCCGTCAATCGCAAAGCCCTTCTGATAGGATTTCGGATAGCCGCCCGAAGCCATGACGACGCAGACGGCCGCACCGTCGCTCCACTTGATGTCGAGGTCTGACAGGGTGCCATCGACACAGGCGAGCATGATTTCGACGAGATCGCTCTCCAAAAGGGGCAGTACGACCTGTGTCTCGGGGTCGCCGAAACGCGCGTTGAACTCGACGACCTTCGGCCCCTCATCCGTGATCATGAGACCGGCGTAGAGACAGCCCTTGTATGGACGGCCTTCCTTGGCCATGGCCGCGATGACGGGCTTCAGGATTTTTTCTGTGGCCTCGGCGACAAGCTCCTTCGTCATGACGGGAGCCGGTGCATACGTGCCCATGCCGCCCGTATTCGGCCCCTTGTCGCCATCATAGGCGCGCTTGTGGTCCTGCGAGCTGACCATCGGGACGATCGTCCTGCCATCGGTGAAAGCCAGGAGCGATGCTTCCTCGCCGTCCATGAATTCCTCGATGACGACGCGGCTGCCGGCCTTGCCAAAGGCTGCATCGTCCATGATCTCATGGACGGCCTCCAATGCCTCTTCCTTCGTCATGGCGACGATGACGCCCTTGCCGGCAGCGAGGCCGTCCGCCTTGATGACAATCGGCGCACCCTCTTTTTCCACATAGGCACGGGCTTCGTCCGCATTTGTGAAGACCTCGTATTTTGCCGTCGGGATGCCATACTTCTTCATGAGGTTCTTCGAGAAGGACTTGGAGCCCTCGAGCTCAGCGGCAAGCCTCGTCGGGCCAAAGGCCTTGATGCCGGCCGCGTTCATCGCATCGACGACGCCGTTCGTCAGCGGGACTTCCGGACCGACGACGACGAGGTCGATGGCCTTGTCCTGCGCGAGTTTCACGAGCGCTGCATTGTCGCAGATATCCACGCCCGGGATGCATGTTGCGACTTCTGCCATGCCGGGGTTTCCAGGCACCGCGTAGAGTTTCGTGGCAAGGGGCGACTGCGCGAGTTTCCAGGCCAGCGTGTGCTCACGGCCGCCCGAACCGATTACTAAGATATTCATGCTGATTCCTCCACAAAAACAGCCCTCTCCCGCAGGCGCAGGGGAATATCCCCTTTCCTGCGGGAAAAGGCTTCTTTTTATTTCTTGAGCTGTGCGGCGAGATAATCCTTGATCATCGTGTCGTATGCTGCCGTATGCGCAAAGGCTTCCTGCGCAAGCTCCATGCGCGTGCGGTCATCGACGCAGCCGTTCTTCGTGACCTGCTCGGCAATCTCGTCATAGCGGGCCGGATTCGTCACAATGGTGACGAACTTGAAGTTCTTGGCCGCCGCACGGACCATAGCCGGGCCGCCGATATCGATGTTCTCGATGGCTTCCGCAAGCGTGACGTTCGGCTTGGCGATTGTCTCCTTGAACGGATAGAGGTTGACGGCCACGAGGTCGATGCCCGTGATGTGATGCTCCTCCATCTCACGGACATGCTCGGGGTTGTCGCGCACGGCGAGGATACCGCCATGGATGTACGGGTTGAGCGTCTTGACGCGACCGTCCATGATCTCCGGGAAGCCCGTGACATCGCTGACGTAGGTGACGGGGATGCCCGCTTCTTTGATGGCCTTCATCGTGCCGCCCGTCGAGACGATCTCAACGCCGGCCTCGTGGAGTTTGCGGGCGAATTCGACAACGCCCTGCTTATTCGATACGCTGATGAGTGCGCGTTTGATCTTCATGGTTTGAATCCCTCTTTCTTACTCTGTGATCCGCACATGGCGGCCCTCCACCTTCAGGCGGCCTTCGCAGTAAAGCTGGATGGCCTTCGGGTAGATGATGTGTTCCTGCTCGAGCACGCGCGCGCCGAGCGTTTCTTCCGTATCGTCATCGAGCACGGGTACGGCGGCCTGCAGAATGATGGGGCCGCTATCCGTTCCCTCGTCGACGAAATGCACGGTGCAGCCGCTGATCTTGACGCCATAGGCGAGCACATCGCGGTGCGCATGCGCGCCCGGGAAGCTCGGCAGCAGCGCCGGATGGATGTTCATGATGCGGCCGGCAAAATGACGCACGAAATACGGCGTCAGGATGCGCATGAAGCCGGCGAGCACGACGAGCGTGACGCCCGCTTCCTCAAGCGCAGCCACGAGGGCCTTTTCGAAGGGCTCACGGCCCTCATACTGCTTGCGGTCGATGCAGACGGCCCTGATGCCGGCCGTTTCGGCGCGCGTCAGCGCATAGGCATCGGGCTTGTCCGTGAGCACAACGGCAATCGTGGCGTCCACTTCGCCGCGGCCGATGGCATCGATGATGGACTGGAGGTCCGTGCCGCGGCCGGAGCAGAGCACGCCCAGGACTTGTTTATTCATCGAACACGCCGCCTTTGATCGTCACATCGTGATTGCCGCGGACGACGCGGCCAATCTCGTAAACCGTCTCGTTCTCTGCCGCAAGGTAAGCCTTGATCTTGTCGGCTTCCTCTCGGCTCGCCATGATGACCATGCCGATGCCCATGTTGAACGTACGGTACATCTCATGCCAGTCGACATTGCCCCACTGCTGCAGCAGGCGGAAGATTGCCGGCATCTGCCAGACGGAGCTGTCGATCGTGACGGCCATGTCGTCGGGCAAGGCGCGCGGGATGTTGTCGTAGAAGCCGCCGCCCGTGATGTGTACCATGCCGTGGATGTCGAATTTCTCGATGAGCGGCAGGCAGGTCTTCGGGTAGAGGCGCGTCGGCGTCAGGAGTTCCTCGCCGATGGTCTTGCCGAGCTCGTCGATGTATTCATCGCCCTTGAAGCCCTTGTGCTCAAAGCAGATCTTGCGCACGAGGGAGTAGCCGTTGGAGTGAACGCCCGAAGACGGCAGGCCGAGGAGTACATCGCCTTCCTTGACGCGCTCGCTCGTGATGACCTTCGACTTCTCGACAACGCCGACCGCAAAGCCGGCGATGTCGTATTCGCCAACGGGATAGAAGCCGCTCATCTCAGCCGTCTCGCCGCCAATGAGCGCACAGCCGGATTCCTTGCAGGCATTTGCCACGCCCTTGACAACCGCTGCCACCTGCTCGGGGTCGAGTTTGCCGACGGCGAGGTAATCGAGGAAGAACAGGGGCTCTGCGCCCTGCACGAGGATGTCGTTGACGCACATGGCCACAGCATCCTGACCGATGGTGTCATGCTTGTCGAGCATGAAGGCCAGGCGCAGCTTCGTGCCGACGCCGTCCGTGCCGGAGACAAGGACCGGTTCCTTATACTTGCCGGCATTCAGTGCAAAGAGGCCGCCGAAGCCGCCGAGGTCGCCGAGGACTTCGGGGCGGTACGTTGCCTTGACGCTGTCCTTGATGAGTTTGACGGAATAGTTGCCGGCATCGATATCGACGCCAGAATCTTTGTAGGTGAGTTGTTCTGCCATTTTCTTCCTTTTATTTCCTTTCCTGTCAACTGTCTGTCAGTGATATGCTTCAGCGCGCAGGGTTCAGCACTTGCGCTGCTCGAATACGTACTTGCTATTGCCGGCCGGTTTCTCGCCATCCTCGATCGGGTATGCGCTGTTGAAGCAGGCATAGCACATGTCCTCGGCATTGATGTTCGGCACGCACTGCTTGAGGCCTTCGATGCTCAGGAAGTGCAGCGAATCCGCGCCGATGAACTCACGGATCTCCTCGACGCTCTTCGTCGCGGCGATGAGCTCCTTGCGCACGCTGGTATCGATGCCATAGAAGCACGGATAGCCAATCGGGGGGCTGCTGATGCAGACATGGACTTCCTTCGCGCCGGCATTCCGGAGCATGCGGACGATCTTACCGCTCGTCGTGCCGCGGACGATGGAGTCATCGACCATGATGACCGATTTGCCCTCGACGACGGAGCGGATGGCATTGAGCTTGAGCTTGACGGCCGTGTCGCGCTTCTTCTGCGTCGGCTGGATGAACGTGCGGCCGATGTAACGGTTCTTGATGAGGCCTTCGACAAACGGGATGCCCGACTCATAGGCAAAGCCCGTGGCAGCCGTCGTGCCGGAGTCCGGCACCGAGATGACGATGTCACCCTTGAAGCCGGATTCGCGGGCCAGGACCTGTCCCATGCGGAAGCGCGCATCGTGGACGCTCTGCCCGTCGATGACGGAATCTGGACGAGCGAAATAGATGTATTCAAAGATGCAGCCGGCCTTCTTCTCCTCCGTCGCGAATGGATACGACTTGAGGCCGTGCTCGTCGATGACGACCATCTCGCCAGGCAGGACATCGCGCACGAAGTCCGCGCCAACCACGTCAAGGCCGCAGGTTTCCGAGGAAATGACCCAGCTGCCTTCCTCCGTCTTGCCGATGCAGAGCGGGCGGAAGCCCTGCGGGTCACGGGCACCGATAAGCTTGTCCTCCGTCATGAGCGTCAGACAGTACGCACCCTTGATTTTCTTGAGGCTCTCGATGACCTTGTCCTCGATGTGTTCCTGGCGGGAACGAGCGATGAGATTGACGAAGACCTCCGAGTCAATAGACGTCTGGAAAATCGTGCCCTGCTGCTCGAGCTCATGGCGGATCTGTGCGGCATTCGTGAGATTGCCGTTGTGGGCAAGCGCGATCTTGCCGCCCGCGTAATTGACCATGAGCGGCTGCGTATTCGCGAGAAGGCTTGAGCCCGTCGTGGAATAGCGCACATGGCCGATGGCGATGTACTGATTGTCCATATGCGGGACCTGATGGCGGAACACCTCATTGACGAGGCCCATGCCGCGCGTCACGTCCATCCAGGCGCCGTCCGTGATGGCGATGCCGGCACTTTCCTGCCCGCGATGCTGCAGGGCATAAAGGCCGAGATACGTCAGCCCGGACACATCCTCCGTATGGGAATAGACGCCGTAGACACCGCATTCTTCTTTCCATTTCGGTTCTGGGTTGTAGCCATTTTCATACATGGTTGTTCTGATTCTTCCTTTTCACTTTCATGCTTGATAAACTTGCCGCTCGTCAGAGAGACGCGGCGATGACGAAAAAACAGTCCACGAGAAGGTGGACCGCTCTTCCTTTCATCAGAGCTGCGCTGCTACGCGAGCTGCTTTCTTGTCAACTTCCTCAACCATCTTGGCGCGATAATCCGCAAGCTTCTGCCGGAGGCCTTCATCGGCGACGGCGAAGATTTCGACGGCAAAGATGGCGGCATTCTTGGAGCCGTTGATGGCCATGGTGGCCACGGGGATACCCGAAGGCATCTGGACCGTCGAGAGCAGGGCATCCATGCCGTTCAGAGCCGTGGCGTTGATGGGCACGCCGATGACGGGCAGCGTCGTGTAGCTGGCCACGACACCCGCGAGGTGTGCAGCCGCACCAGCTGCCACGATGAAGGCACCGACGCCTTTTTCGGGCGCACCGAGCACGAACTCGCGCACCTTTGCCGGCGTGCGGTGTGCCGAGGCGACCTCGACGACGGACTCAATGCCAAACTGCTTCAAGAGTTCAACGGCTGGCTTCAGGATAGGCCAGTCGGAATCACTTCCCATGAGAAGAGCGACTTTCATGGATGATCATCTCCTAATCTATAACGTGTATACCGTGCGATGTGGCGGTGGGATTATTCGAAATCCTTGCCCGTCAGCATCTTGAATGCTTCTTTGTACTTGGCGATCGTCTTGTCGATGACATCCTGCGGCAGCTCGTAATCGCTGTCCGGATTGGCCTTGAGCCAGTCGCGGACGAACTGCTTGTCGTAGGACGGCTGGGACTTGCCGGCCTCATAGCCTTCGAGCGGCCAGAAGCGGGAGCTGTCCGGCGTCAGGACCTCATCGCCGAGGATAATGTTGCCGTTCTCATCGAGGCCAAACTCGAATTTCGTGTCGGCAATGATGATGCCGCGGGAACGCGCGTAATCGGCGCACTTCTTGTAAATCGCAATCGTATAGTCACGGACCTTCTCGGCGTATTCGCGGCCATGGCCCGGGAAGCTCTTCTCGAGGACTTTTGCCCCCTGTTCGAGGGAAACGTTTTCATCATGATCGCCAAGTTCTGCCTTCGTGCTCGGCGTGAAGATTGGTTCCGGCAGCTGCTGCGACTCCTTGAGGCCAGCCGGCAGCTCGATGCCGCAGATCGTACCGTTTTCCTTGTAGCTTTCCCAGCCGCTGCCCGTGATGTAGCCGCGGACGATGCATTCCATCGGGATCATCGTGAGCTTCTTGCATTTCATGCTGTTGCCGATGAACTGCGGCTGCTGGAAGAACTCCGGCATATCCTTGTTGTCGACCGAGATCATGTGATTCGGCAGGATATCCTTCGTGAAGTCGAACCAGAACTTCGACATCTGCGTCAGGATCGCGCCCTTCTTCGTGATCTTGTTCTTGAGGATGTGGTCGAAAGCCGAGATGCGGTCCGTGGCCACCATGATGATGCTGTCGCCTGCGTCATAGACTTCGCGAACTTTTCCGGATTTAAACGGCTTGTACTCTTTCATGAATGATCGTCCTCCGTTTTTGCAATCGCAATGAGTGATATCTTTACATATCCATCATAACGAGATTTTTTCCACATGTCAACCAA
This sequence comes from Mitsuokella sp. AF33-22, assembly GCF_003475755.1. Classification (NCBI taxonomy): domain Bacteria; kingdom Bacillati; phylum Bacillota; class Negativicutes; order Selenomonadales; family Selenomonadaceae; genus Mitsuokella; species Mitsuokella sp. AF33-22. The sequence continues at coordinate 79,574 of NZ_QRQA01000005.1, forward strand.
AAAGGAGACACATGTCCTTGCATTGATTTCCTGAACGAAAAGAGCCGCCGCACATGCCATGGTTCTGCATGTACGGCGGCTCTTGGCCCTTATGGATATGGATACACGTTATGACAAGTCATTACGAGTGGCTTTCTGCGACCTTCATGGTATCGGTGTCCGCCTGTTCCTCCACGGACTCCTCTGCCTGCTGCTTCTGGGGGCCGCGTTCTTTTGCGACAGCCAGCATGAGCTTGAGCCGGTTGAGCTGGTTGACCTCCGACGAACCGGCATCGCAGTCGATGGCCGTAAGGTTTGCGCCCTTGTAGCTCTCGCGCAGCTCGTGCATGACGCCCTTGCCCGTGATGTGATTCGGCAGGCAGCCAAACGGTTGCAGGCAGACCACGTTGGGCACGCCCTCGTCGATGAGCTTGACCATCTCGCCCGTCAGGAACCAGCCTTCGCCGGCCATGTTGCCGAGGCTGACGTGGCGCGAGGCGAGCTCCGCCGTCTTGTAGATGGAATGCGGCGGCATGAAGTGGCGGCTCTTCGCGAGTGCCTTCTTCATCGGCTGACGGAAGAACTCGATGATCTTGATGAAGATTTTCGCGAAGAACTCGTCCTTGTACTTGCCGGCCAGGAGCTCGTGCTTCGAGATGGAGTCATAGGCCGAATACAGGAAGAAGTCCACGAAATCCGGCATGACGACTTCGGCGCCCTCTTCGATGAGCACGCGTTCGATGTGGTTGTTTGCCACCGGATGGTATTTGGCGAGGATCTCGCCGACGATGCCGACTTTCGGCTTCCAGAGCGTCTCGTCGATGGGGATATTGTCGAATTCCCGGACAATCTGCTTGATGGTACGCTTATAGGCGAAGAAACCGCCGTCGCGCAGCACGTCCTTGCATTTTGCCATCCACTTGTCGTAGAGACGCTGCGTCTCGCCCTTCTGGAGCTCGTACGGCAGCATGCGGTTGCGGACGTTCTGCAGGAGATCGCCGAAGATTGCGGCCTTGACAGCCGCCACGAGCATCGGGCGCGTGAGGCGGAAGGAATCCGTCTCTTCCGGCAGGCCGTGCACGGCGAAAACCGGCACCTGCGGGAAGCCTGCGTACTTGAGGGCCTGGCGCATGACGCTCATGTAGTTCGTCGCACGGCAGGCGCCGCACGTCTGGAACATCGCAATGCTCGTGTGATCCGGGTCATATTTGCCGGATTTGAGCGCTGCGATAAGCTGGCCGATGACGACAATCGACGGATAGCACATGTCGTTGTTGACGTAGCGCAGGCCGAGATCGATGGCCGCCTTGTCCGGCATCTGTGGCACAACGAGATCATAGCCGAAGTCGCGCATGACTTCCTTGATGAGCTCGAAGTGAATCGGCGCCATCTGCGGCGCGAGAATCGTGTGCGTCTTCCTGCATTCCTCTGTGAAATGCGGGCGCTCGATTGGCGTGACTTCCTGATACGGCACGGGCTTGCGGCGTGCGAGCGCTGCCATCAGCGAACGCAGGCGGATGCGGGCCGCACCGAGGTTCGATACTTCATCGAGCTTGATCATCGTGTAGATGCGATGATGCTGCTCGAGGATTTCCTTGACCTGCCCCGTCGTCAGAGCATCGAGGCCGCAACCGAACGAACTGAACTGGATGAGTGTGAGGTTCGGGTGCTCCGCGACGAACTGCGCCGCATGGTAGAGGCGTGCGTGGTAGCTCCACTGATTGACGACCTCGAGCTTGCCGCCGTGGACCGGCATGTGGTAGACTGCATCCTCCGAGAGAATGGGCAGGTGGTACGACTGGATCATCTCCGGGATGCCGTGGTTGATTTCCGGATCGATGTGATACGGGCGTCCCACGAGCATGATGGCCTGTTCTCCCGTCATGGCGATACGGTCGAGGATTTTCTGGCCGCAGTCGCGGACATCCTGACGATACTGTGCGAGCTCGCGGTAGCCGGCTTCCGCTGCTGCCGTGATCTCTTCCTTCGTCAGGTGCTCATGCGTGCCGAGTTCCTCCACGAGGCGCGCGATCATGCGCTTCTTGTCGTGGATGGGAAGGAACGGCTGGATGAAGTCGATGTCCTTCTCGCGCAGGATATCCATGTTGCCGCGGATATTCTCGGCATACGAGGCCACGATTGGGCAGTTGAAGTGATTCTCCGACGGATGCACATCGTCCTTCATGTTGTACGGTTCACAGGGATAGAAAATCTTCTTTACGCCCTTCTCGACGAGATCCATGATATGGCCATGTGCGAGTTTGGCCGGATAGCACAGGGAATCGGACGGGACCGTCGCCATGCCCTTGAAGTAGAGCTTGGCGCTCGATTTGCCCGAGAGCACGACGCGATAGTTGAGCTTCGTGAAGAAGGTGAACCAGAACGGATAATCCTCATACATGTTGAGCGTGCGCGGGATGCCGATTTCGCCGCGCTGCGGATGCTCGAGCGGGCGATAATGCGCGAAGACACGCTCGTATTTGTAGCGGTAGATGTTCGGCGTATCGGCTTCCTTCTTTTCCCCGCCGATGCCGCGCTCGCAGCGGTTGCCCGTGAAATACCGGCTGCCGTCGGGGAACTTCTGCATCGTGATGAGGCATTTGTTGCCGCAGCTGCGGCAGCGGTATGAGCTCGTCGTCACGGAAAAAGCGTCGAGTTCGTCAGCCGACAGGATGGAGGAATGCTCCTGCCCCGTCTCGAGGGCCAGGATGGCCGCACCGTACGCACCCATGAGGCCGGCGATATCCGGGCGGATGACGTCGCGGTCGAGGAGTTTCTCCATGCAGCGCAGCACAGCGTCATTGTAGAACGTGCCGCCCTGTACGACGATATGGTCACCGAGCTCGCGCACATCCTTGAGCTGCATGACCTTGAAGAGCGCGTTCTTGATGACCGAGAACGCGATGCCCGCCGAGATATCGGCGACCTCCGCGCCTTCCTTCTGCGCCTGCTTGACCTTTGAGTTCATGAAGACCGTGCAGCGCGTGCCGAGGTCGACAGGCGCCTTGGAATCGATGGCCTTCGCCGCGAACTCCGCCGGCGTCATGTGCAGGCCCTCGGCGAAGTTCTGGATGAAGGAACCGCAGCCGGCCGAGCACGCCTCGTTGAGCGTGATGTTGCCGATACTGCCGTCCTTGACGAAGAAGCATTTCATGTCCTGGCCGCCGATGTCGAGTACGAACGTGACCTCGGGGCAGAACTCCTGTGCCGCCCGCAGGTGCGCGAAGGTCTCGACCTCGCCGCCGTCGGCGTGCAGGGCCGCCTTGACGATGGCCTCGCCATAGCCCGTTGTCATCGTGCCGGCAATATGCGTGCCCTCAGGCAGCGCCTTGTAGAGCTCCTTGATTTCCTGTACGACCGTCTTCAAGGGCGAGCCGTGATTGCTGCCGTACGACGTGTAGAGAATCTCCTTTTCTCTGCCGATGGCTGTGATTTTGGTCGTCGTTGAGCCCGCATCGATGCCGACGTAGACGGGGCCGCGATACGCGGCAAGATTGCCGCGCTTTACCTTGTCCTTGTCATGGCGTGCTTTGAAACGCTCATAATCCGCGCGATCCTCAAAGAGCGTGAAGTCGGCCTTGCGCGTCTCCTTGGCCGCTGCTTCCTTCGCCCGTTCGATGCTCTGCTCGAGGATGGGCAAATCGATGACCTTCGTCTCGTCGGAGAGCGCCGCGCCCATGGCCACAAAGTAGTTGCCGTAGTCGACATCGATGACATGGTCATCGTCGAGCTCGAGCGTCTCGATGAAGCGCTTCTTGAGCTCCGGCAGAAAATGCAGCGGGCCGCCGAGGAAGGCGACCCGGCCGTTTATCGGCCGCCCCTGTGCGAGGTTGCCAATGGTCTGGTTGACCACGGCCTGGAAAATCGAGAGCGCAATGTCGGCCTTCTCGGCACCATCGTTCATCAGAGCCTGGATATCCGTCTTGGCAAATACGCCGCAGCGCGAAGCAATCGTGTAAATCTGCTTGCCTTTGGCGGCCAGGTCATTGAGCCCCTTGGCATCCGTCGAGAGCAGCGAAGCCATATGGTCAATGAAAGAGCCCGTGCCGCCGGCACAGACTCCGTTCATGCGCTGCTCCGGTGCATCGCCGAAGTAGGTAATCTTAGCATCTTCGCCACCGAGTTCCACTACGGTGTCCGTCTGTGGTATCAGCTGCTTGACCGCAGTCGCGCAGGCGATGACCTCCTGTACGAAGGGCAGGCCGATGCGCTGCGCAATGCCCATACCGGCAGATCCCGTCAGGGCAAATGAAAATTTCTGCTCACCAACGATGGATTTCAGATGCGTCAGATTCTCCTGCAGGGCGTTGCCGATTTCTGAGAAATGGCGGGCGTAGTTCTTGTAGAGGATCTTCTTCTCATGGTCGAGAACCACGAGTTTGATCGTCGTCGAGCCTACGTCAATCCCCACGTTCAATACTGATTTCATGTTTACACCACCTAGTGTTATACCGTTGTTTACGAAAAAAGCCTTTTACAGGCTTCTTTCATATTTTAGCGCATATACAAGGGGGGTGCAAGTGCATTCGTTACAAATGCAAGTCATTCCCATATTCCACCTGTTCAAGAAACAGGCCGCAGGCCGGTGCTGTAGCCGCTGCCTGCGTGCGGTCGCGGCTCTCCATGATGCGCTGAAAGTCCGCCGGCGCAAGGTCGCCGAGCCCCACACGCACGAGCGTGCCGATGATGTTGCGGACCATGTGGTAAAGGAAACCGCTGCCATGGATCCGGCATGCGAGGATGCCGTGAGGCTCCTCGGCAAGAACCGCCTCATACATGGTGCGGACAGGGCTCATCGGCGCGCCGCCGCTCGCGCGGAAAGCCGAGAAATCATGCGTGCCGAGGATCATCCGCAGTGCCTCCGCCATCGCTTCGTGGTCGAGCGGGCGGCGCACGTACCAGGCGTAGCGGGCCGAGAACGGATCCGGGACCTCTCCCTGCTGGATGCGGTAAAGATACGTCTTGCTCCTCGCGCTGTGGCGCGCGCTGAAGTCAAAATCCGCCTCAGCGGCCGCCAGTACGACAATGTCAGAAGGCAGCAGGCTGTTGACGGCGCGCACGATGCGGTCGACGGGGATGCGTCCGTTCGTAAAGAAATTGACGACCTGTCCGCGTGCATGGACGCCGGCATCGGTACGGCCCGAAGCCGCGAGTTCGATGGAATCGCCGAAGACGACCTGCAGCTTTTCTTCAAGCACATTCTGCACGGCGATGACAGGCGACGTCTGGCGCTGGAAGCCATGGTAGGCCGTGCCGTCATAGGCGACCTTCAGGACGATGTTGCGTGCGCGGGCTTTCATCTCAGCCTTGTGTTCCGGTTTCATATTGCTGCGATATCCTTTCCAAAAACAGAGCAACGGCAGCGCGTTCAGCGCAGGAAGGCCAGGATGGCGAAAAGAGCAAAGGAGACGCCGTATGCGACGTAATCGATGCCCGTCACCTGCAGGGCCTTCATCTGCGTCCGCCCCTCACCGCCGCGGTAGCAGCGGGCCTCCATAGCCATCGCGAGATCATCGGCACGGCGGAAGGCCGAGAGGAAGAGCGGCACGAGGATGGGTACGAGCGCCCGGAGCCGCTTCATGATGCTGCCCTCGCTGAAATCAGCTCCGCGCGACTGCTGTGCCTTCATGATGCGGTCGGTCTCCTCGATAAGCGTCGGCACAAAGCGCAGGGCGATTGTCATCATCATCGCCAGCTCATGCGCTGGCACACCAAAGCGGCGCAGGGGCGACAGCAGGCGTTCCATAGCGTCAGTGAGCTTCAGAGGGCTCGTCGTGAACGTCAGGAGCGACGACAGGAGAATCAGCAGCACGAGACGCAGACAGATCAGGAAGCCCTGCACGAGCCCTTCCATCGTCACGGTAAAGATCCAGACTTTTGCCAGTTCCTCACCTGGCGTGCTGAACAGGTGGATGACAAAGGTAAACAGGATGATCCACCAGAGCGGCTTCACCGAGCGCAGCATCATGCGCATCGGCACGCGCGAGACGAGCATGAGCGCCAGCGTCAGTCCTGAAAGCAGCGCATACGAAGCCGCACTGCTAACAGCAAAGATGGCCACGAGGAAGAAGAAGAGCAGGATGATCTTCGTGCGCGGATCGAGCCGGTGCAGCAGGGAATTTCCTGGAAAAAACTGTCCAATCGTGATATCGGAAAGCATCAGGCCTTCCCTCCCTTCTTGCAGGCCGCCAGTATGGCTCGTTCAGCCTCATCAATCGTCAGCGCGTCTTCTTGCAGCGGCAGGCCGGCTGCACGCAGTTCCTGCATGAGCGTCATGACATGCGGCGGGCGCAGGCCGGCTGCGCGCAGCATCGCCTCGTCGGCAAAAGCCTCGCGCGGCGTGCCGTCTGAGACGAGCCTGCCCTGATTGAGCACGAGCAGATGATCAGCCAGCCGTGCAATATCGTCCATGTTGTGTGAGACAAAGAGAATCGTCATCCCCTGCTTCTCGTGCAGCCGGCGGATGGTCGCGATGAGTTCCTCACGGCCGCGCGGGTCGAGCCCGGCCGTCGGTTCATCGAGCACGAGGTATTTCGGCCGCAGCGCAAGCACGCCGGCAATGGCCACGCGGCGCATCTGGCCGCCACTGAGCTGGAAGGGCGAACGCTTTGCATACGTGTCGTAATCGAGGTGCACGAGTTGCAGGGCTTCCTGCACGCGCTGGCGCGTTTCTTCTTCCGTGCAGCCGAGATTCCGCGGACCGAAGGCCACGTCAGCGGCCACGGTTTCCTCAAAGAGCTGCTGCTCCGGATACTGGAAGACCATGCCGACCTTGCGGCGTGCCTCCTTGGCCGCAGGACGCGCCTTCTTGTCGGCCGGCTGCAGATCGACGCCATCCACGAGCACACGCCCTTTTGTCGGATGCAACAGGCCATTTAAGTGCTGCAGCAGCGTCGACTTGCCCGACCCGGTATGACCCGCAATTGCCGTGAAGGATCCCTCCTCGATGACGGCCGAGACATCCTGAAGAGCCCGCCGTTCAAAAGGGGTCTTGGGCATATAGATGTATTCGATATGTTCCAGCGCAATGGACAACACGTTCACTCCCATCATTTCTTCCATAATAATAAAATACCCCGGCAGCATGCCTGAACACTGCACCACACTCAGGGCACGAGGGCTGCGATGAGTTCCGCATCGGTCAGGATATCTGCGGGCAGCTTCAAGCCCTTCCTGCGCAGGCGCAGAGCAAGCTGTGACGCGAGCGGCACATCAAGGCCCAGCTTCTTCATGCGGTCAGCCTGGGCAAAGATCTCGCGCGGTGTGCCCACAGCGACGACATGGCCCTTATCCATGACGACGATGCGGTCGGCTGCAGCCGCTTCTTCCATAAAATGCGTGATATGCACGATGGTCATGCCGCGCTCCTCGTGGAGCTGACGCACCGTCGCCATAACCTCCTCACGACCTTCGGGGTCGAGCATGGCCGTCGGCTCATCGAGTACGAGGCAATGCGTCTGCATGGCCAGTGCACCGGCAATGGCCACACGCTGTTTCTGGCCGCCTGACAAGAGGTGCGGCGCAAACTTGCGGAAGCGCGTCATATGCACGGCTTCAAGCGCCCGATGCACGTTTTCGCGAATCGTGTCAGGCGGCATGCCGAGATTCTCCGGACCAAACGCCACGTCATCCTCGACGATGGCCGCGATGATCTGATTGTCCGGATTCTGGAAGACCATGCTGACCTCCTGACGGATCTTCCAGAGATCTTCCTCCTCGCACGTATCGCAGCCGGCAATGCGGCAGGTGCCGCGTGTCGGCAGCAGCAATGCGTTGAGATGCTTGGCAAGCGTCGACTTGCCCGAGCCATTCGTGCCGAGAATAGCGACAAACTCACCCCTCTCGATGGCAAGCGAAACATCGTCGAGTGCCTGATGCTCGTTCTCCGTGCCGGCATGGTAGATATGAGAGACATGGTCCAGCTCGATAAAGGCCATACTATCCGTTCCTTCCTGTTCGTATTTCAAATCGACCGTTCCATTATACCGCACTTCGATTGTCAAGACAAATCAAATCATCAGTTGACAATCCATGCACAAAAAAGGCCACCTGCCGAAGCAGATGACCTCATGATTCCGTATGGAATTAGACGAGCTCGATGATGACCATCGGAGCAGCGTCGCCGCGGCGAACGCCGAGCTTCAGGATACGCGTGTAACCGCCCTGGCGGTCTGCGTACTTGCCTGCGATTTCATCAAACAGCTTTCTTACTACATCTTCATCAGCCAGCTGAGCGATTGCCTGGCGACGAGCGCTGAGATCACCGCGCTTTGCGAGCGTGATGAGGTTTTCAGCGAACTTGCGAAGCTCTTTTGCCTTAGCTTCCGTCGTCTCAATGCGGCCATATCTGAAGAAGGAAGTGAGAATGCTCGTGAACAGCGCCTTGCGGGCTGCGGAGTTACGTCCTAATTTTCTGTAGCTCATTGATTTCCCTCTTTCCTGTCAGTCGTTGTTTTGTTTGAGCGTTAAACCGAGTTCCTCGAGCTTCTTCTTGACTTCCTCAAGAGATTTGCGTCCGAGGTTGCGGACCTTCATCATGTCGTCTTCCGTCTTCTCAGCAAGGTCTGCGACCGTGTTGATATTGGCACGTTTGAGACAGTTGAAGGAACGTACGGAGAGGTCGAGATCTTCGATGGTCATATCGAGAACCTTCGAAGAATTATCCTCTTCCTCCTCCGGGAAGGATGCTTCTTCCTCCTCCACTTCCTCCGGCAGCCCGTCCATGTTCTGGAACAGCTTAAGGTGCATGACGAGGATGCCGGCAGCCTTGCTGACGGCTTCCTCCGGACGCAGCGAACCATCCGTCCAGACCTCGAGGATCAGGCGGTCATAGTCCGTCACGTTGCCGACACGCGTATCCTGTACCGTGTAGTTCACGCGCTTGACCGGGGAGAAAATGGAATCGATTGGAATGACGCCAATCGTGTCGTCCGGCTTCTTGTTCTTGTCAGCCGGCACATAGCCGCGGCCGCGCTCAACCGTCATCTCAATCTTGAGTTTGCCGTCGGCGTTGACCGTAGCGATGTGAAGATCCGGGTTGAGGACCTCGATGTCGGCATCACAAATGATGTCGGCAGCCGTGACCTCTTTCTCACCCTCGACGTCAATGCGGATGACGCGCGGCTCATTGCCCGTCATCTTGAGGCAGAGCTCCTTGAGGTTGAGCACGATGTTCGTGACATCGTCCCGGACGCCCGGAATCGTGGAGAACTCATGGAGCACGCCATCAATCCGGATGGAGGTAATCGCAGCACCTTCGAGAGAAGACAGGAGCATGCGGCGCAGGCTGTTGCCGAACGTCGTGCCGTAACCGCGCTCGAGTGGCTCGCAGATGAACTTGCCATAGCGGTTGTCTTCACTGATTTCCGCAATTTCAATTTTCGGTTTCTCGATGTCTATCATCTTGAATGAACCTCCTCAATAACACTATGCGCACAGGCACAAATATTCATTATTTGGAGTACAACTCGACGATAGCCTGCTCGTTGACAGGAACATCGATCTCATCACGGTTCGGGAAACGCGTTACCGTACCCGTGAGGTTGGCCTGATCGGCCTGGAGCCAAGCCGGAGCGGACAGGGCGTTGCTGCTCTCCTTGAGCTCCTTGAAGAATGCATTGCTCTGGCTCTTCTCTGCCACAGCGATTACATCGCCGACTGCAACGAGTGCGGACGGGATGTCAACGCGCTTGCCGTTGACCGTGAAATGGCCATGACGGACGAGCTGACGAGCCTGACGGCGCGTGTTGGCGAGGCCAAGGCGGAAGACGACGTTGTCGAGGCGACGCTCGAGAAGGCCGAGGAGGTTTTCACCCGTAACGCCCTGCATCTTCTTTGCTTTATCGTAGTATCCACGGAACTGCTTCTCGAGCACACCGTAGATGAACTTTGCTTTCTGCTTTTCTTTCAGCTGCGTGCCATACTCGGAAACCTTGCGGTTCGTGCGGCGGAGCTGACGCTTCGATTCTTTGGAACGACCAATAACAGCCGGCTCGATGCCAAGGGCACGGCATCTCTTCAGGGCTGGTACTCTATCAATTGCCATCGGTTAAATGCACCTCCTATTATACTCTTCTACGCTTCGGCGGACGGCAGCCATTGTGCGGAATCGGAGTAACATCTTTGATCATGTTGACTTCGAGGCCCGTTGCCTGCAGGGAACGGATTGCGGCTTCGCGGCCGGCACCAGGACCCTTAACGTAAACTTCGACCTGCTTGAGGCCATGCTCCATAGCTGCCTTTGCAGCCGTCTCAGCTGCCATCTGTGCAGCAAACGGCGTGCTCTTGCGGGAGCCGCGGAAACCAAGGCCGCCTGCGCTGGCCCAGGAAAGTGCATTACCGCTCTTATCGGTGAGCGTAACGATTGTGTTGTTGAACGTAGAGCTGATATGTGCTACGCCATATTCAATGTTCTTACGAACTTTTTTCTTCGTGCGAACTGCTTTCTTAACTGCCACCAGTTAACCCTCCTTTATTAGTCCTTTTTCTTGCCTGCTACAGCCTTTTTCGGGCCTTTACGCGTGCGGGCGTTGTTCTTTGTGTTCTGTCCACGGACAGGAAGACCAAGACGGTGGCGACGACCACGGTAGCAGCCGATATCAACGAGTCTCTTGATGTTCATCTGGCGCTCGCGGCGAAGGTCACCTTCGACCACGACGTTCTTATCGATGACATCACGAAGTTTTACAACTTCGTCCTCCGTGAGGTCTCGCGTACGAGTATCCGGATTGATGCCAGTCATCTTCAGGAGATCCTGAGAAGTCTTGAGACCAATACCAAAAATGTACGTCAAAGCAATTTCAATTCTCTTGTCACGGGGTAAATCTACACCGGCAATACGTGCCATTAATAAAGCACCTCCTTATTCATTCATTAACCTTGTCTCTGTTTGTGTTTCGGATTCTCGCAGATGACCATTACACGGCCTTTGCGCTTGATGATCTTGCATTTCTCGCAAATCCGCTTTACTGACGGTTTTACCTTCATCGTTATATGCCCCCTTTTCGATATTGTCAGTCTTGTCATTTTGCTAGTATACCATGTTTCTTCGCTCCTGCCTAGTGGCAAAGGCGAAAAAAGTCAAATATTTTTTTATAACGGGCAAAATGAACAACTTGACTTATTTGAATCGGTAGGTTATACGGCCACGCGTTAAGTCATAAGGCGTGAGTTCAATCGTGACTTTGTCACCGGGAAGGATGCGGATGAAATTCATGCGGATCTTTCCGGATACATGCGCCAGTACAACATGACCATTCTCCAGCTCAACCTGGAACATTGCATTCGGCAGTGCCTCCAGGACTTTGCCTTCTACTTCAATAACATCTTGCTTCGACATGTCAGTTCTCCTTGTCATAGAAATTGGTTGGGCCAAAGTCATCTAAGGAGCTTCTGCATAATCTTTCAATGCCATGCCCAACAACAGGTTGTCATTTTCCTCTAATCATTGTAATGGGCGGCCACTGGCCGCCCTTACAACACTTCTATCAATTCGGTGAATTCACCGGCAATCCTCAAGCCTTCAGGGCATCAATGAGGTCCTGCGTGACTTTGTCGATTGCCTGTCTGCCATCGACTTCCGTATAGACACCGGCTTTTTTGTAATAGTCGATGAGCGGCTTCGTGGAAGCCTCGTATACGGAAAGGCGATTCTTCATCGTCTCCGCGTTATCATCTGCACGCTGGAAGAGTTCGCTGCCACATTCGTCGCAGATGCCTTCCTTCTTCGGCGGATTGAACTTCGTGTGATACGTAGCTCCGCACTTCTTGCAGATGCGGCGGCCGACTGCACGCTCGATGAGATCCGCAGCCGGAACGCTGATGTTCAGGACGCGCGTCAGGGAAAGGCCGAGATCCTTGAGGATTCCCGTCAGGGCATCGGCCTGTTCGACGGTGCGCGGGAAGCCATCGAGGATGAATCCCTTCTTGCAGTCGTCTTTGGCGAGACGCTCACGAACGATGCCGATCGTGACTTCGTCCGGAACAAGTTTGCCTGCGTCCATGCATGCCTTCGCCTGCTTGCCGAGTTCCGTTCCTTCCTTGACAGCTGCACGGAACATATCGCCCGTGGAGATGTGCGGAATGCCGAACTCTTTGACAAGATTAGCCGCCTGCGTGCCTTTACCGGCACCCGGGGGGCCCATTAACAAGATATGCATAATGTACTGCCTCCTCTTATTTCATGAACCCTTCGTAGTGACGCATGACGACCATGGATTCGATCTGCTTCATGGTCTGGAGCGCAACGCCCACGACGATGAGCAGGGCCGTACCGCCGAAGTAAACGCCTTCAATATGAGTTGCCGCAGCAATCATATTCGGCAGGACGGCGATAAAGGCCAGGAACACGGAACCCGCAAGCGTGATACGAGTCATGACATGATCCAAATAATCTGCCGTTGGCTGTCCAGGGCGAATGCCCGGGATGAAACCACCGTATTTTTTCAGATTCTCTGCCATATCCGATATCTTTACAGTAACCGCAGTATAGAAATAAGTGAAGAAGATGATCAGGCCGACGTAAAGCGCCGTCTGAAGCGGCTTGCCCCACTCAAGATAACTGGCAACGGTCTTTACCCAGGGTACATCAATAAACTGGGCAATGGTTACTGGAAACATCAGCACGGATGACGCAAAGATGATTGGGATAACACCCGCCTGATTGACTTTCAGGGGGATGTGGCTGGAATGACCACCATAGGCTCTCTGGCCGACCACTCTCTTGGCATACGAGATGGGAATGCGGCGGAAGCCTGTCTCAATGTAAACGACGAACATGACCATCGCGAGTGCGATGACGCCGAACATGAATACACTGAAATAGCTGATGGTGCCAGCCTGTACGTAATGGTAAAGAGTTCCAAGGTTCTTCGGAAGAGCCGCGACGATACCGGCAAAGATGATCAAGGAGATACCGTTGCCGACACCCTGTGCCGTGATCTGCTCACCCACCCACATGAGGAAGACCGTTCCCGCTGTGAGGGTGATGGCAATGATGAGGATGTTCACCGGATTCGGATTGAGGATGGCGGACTTGAGGCCGATGGACATGCCGATCGCCTGCAGGAACGCCAGCACCACCGTGAGGTAGCGCGTGACCTGAGTCGTCTTCTTGTGACCCTCCTCGCCTTCCTTGGACCACTGCTCGAGCGTCGGGATGACGACATTGAGCAGCTGGATGATGATAGCCGCATTGATGTACGGCGTGATGCTCATCGCGAAGATGGAAAATTTACTGAACGCACCGCCAGAAAAGAGGTCTAACAGACCAAACAGGTTGCCGTTGGCGAAGAGCTTCTCAAGCGCCGTCGGATCAACCCCCGGAACGGGGATGTGCGTCCCCATCCGGAAGACGGCAAACATGATCAGCGTGAAGATGATCTTTTGCCGAAGTTCTGGAATCTTAAAGATGTTGCCAAGGGCTGAGAGCACCTCAGATCACCTCTACTTTGCCACCTGCTGCCGTGATCTTCTCTTCTGCGGATTTCGTGAAGCCGTTTGCACGAACCGTCAGCTTCTTCGTAAGCTCGCCATTGCCGAGGATACGGATGCCATCCTGCACGTTCTTCAGGATACCGGATTCAACGAGCACAACCGGATCAACCGTCGTGCCATCTTCAAAGCGGTTCAGCGTCTCGACGTTGACCTCAGCAAAGGTCTTGGCCCAGACATTCTTGAAGCCGCGCTTCGGGAGACGACGGTAAATCGGCATCTGGCCGCCTTCAAAACCCGTGCGCACGCCGCCGCCGCTGCGGGAATTCTGGCCCTTCATGCCGCGGCCAGCCGTCTTGCCGTTGCCGGAGCCGAGGCCGCGACCGACGCGGTTGCGAACCTTGCGGGAACCAGCTGCTGGCTGTAATTCATGTAATTTCATCTAGTACACCTCCTGTTCCGTCTTAGTCTGCGATTTCTTCTACCTGGATCAGATGCTCGACCTTGTGGAGCTGGCCACGGATGGCCGGGTTGTCCGGAAGCTCAACAACGGAGTTGATCTTGCGCAGTCCAAGAGCACGAACGGTCTTGCGCTGCGTTTCCGGGCGGCCGATCAAGCTTCTCTTCAGCGTGACTTTAACTTTTGCCATTTTGTGAGCCTCCTATTAACCTAAGATTTCCTGAACCGTCTTGCCACGGAGCTCAGCAACAGCCTCTGCACGCTTGAGTGCCTTGAGGCCTTCCATCGTTGCGCGGACCATGTTGTTCGGGTTTGCGGAACCGAGGGACTTCGTCAGGATATCGCGGATACCTGCGAGCTCAAGGATGGCACGAGCCGGGCCGCCGGCGATAACACCGGTACCTTTTGCAGCCGGCTTCATCATGACTTTGCCGGCACCAAAGACACCGATCATCTCATGAGGAATCGTGCGGTTGTCGTAAAGAGCAACCTCGATGAGGTTCTTCTTTGCATCCTCGACACCCTTGCGGATTGCTTCCGGAACCTCAGCAGCCTTGCCGAGGCCAACGCCTACTTTACCTTTCTTGTTGCCAACGACAACAAGGGCGCTGAACGAGAAGCGGCGGCCGCCCTTGACGACTTTCGCTACTCGATTGATATATACAACTTTCTCCTCGAACTCAGGAGTCTCGTTGTCCATATTTCTAGCCATTCATTTACCTCCTTCAGACGTTATCTTAGAATTTCAGACCAGCTTCACGAGCTGCTTCTGCGAGAGCTGCAACACGGCCATGATAAACATAGCCGCCACGGTCGAATACGACTTCCGTGATGCCCTTCTCAAGAGCACGCTTGGCGACTTCAGCACCAACAGCCTTAGCTGCTTCGATGTTGCCGCCGTAGTTCTCAAAACCCTTGTCCTGGGAGCTTGCGGAGACGAGCGTTACGCCCTTCTCATCATCGATAACCTGCGCATAGATGTTTGCGAGGCTGCGATATACGTTGAGGCGCGGACGAGCCGCCGTGCCTGCGATATGGTTGCGGACACGCAGATGACGTTTCTGACGTGCCTTGTTCTTATCTGCTTTAAGAAGCACAGAGATTCACTCCTTTCCCGAATGCGTTCCTTATTTCTTACCCTTAGCGCCGGCTTTACCTTCCTTGCGGCGGATATGCTCACCAGCGTATTTGATGCCCTTGCCTTTGTACGGCTCCGGCTCACGGAAGCCGCGGATCTCAGCTGCGATCTGACCGACAACTTCCTTATCGATGCCCTTTACCGTGATGGCATTGGCGGACGGTACGTCGAACTCAATGCCCTGCGGCGGCTCGACAACAACCGGATGGGAGAAACCAAGGGACAGGTTGAGGTTCTTGCCCTGCTTCTGGGCACGGTAACCGACACCATTGATTTCGAGATTCTTGGAGAAACCTTCCGTTACGCCGACAACCATGTTGTGGATCAGCGTACGGGACAGACCGTGGAGGGATCTGTGCGTTTTATCGTCGGACGGACGCGTTACCGTGATAACGTTGCCTTCGACGGTTACTTTCATTTCCGGATGAATGTGGCGGGAAAGTTCACCTTTCGGGCCCTTTACTTTCACCAGATTGTCCTCGCCGAGCGTAACCGTTACGCCAGCCGGGATTTCAATCGGTGCTCTACCAATTCTTGACATCTGTACACCTCCTGACTACTATCAATTACCAAACGTAAGCGATGACTTCGCCGCCGAGACCAGCCTTGCGGGCCTGCTTGTCGCTCATGATGCCCTTGGACGTGGAAATGAT
Source organism: Mitsuokella sp. AF33-22 (assembly GCF_003475755.1). Taxonomy (NCBI): domain Bacteria; kingdom Bacillati; phylum Bacillota; class Negativicutes; order Selenomonadales; family Selenomonadaceae; genus Mitsuokella; species Mitsuokella sp. AF33-22. Next base: position 95,235 of record NZ_QRQA01000005.1, read on the forward strand.
GGCGATGCCGAGGCCGCCGAGAACACGCGGAAGCTCATCGTGCTTTGCGTACTGGCGAAGGCCCGGCTTCGAAATGCGTTTGATACCGGAGATGACCTTCTCGCGCTGAGGGCCATACTTGAGGGCGATCGTGATGACACCCTGCTTGTTGTCCTCCGTGAACGTGTAGTCTTTGATGAAACCCTCTTCCTTCAGGACCTCTGCAATAGCGGTCTTGATCTTGGAACCCGGGATTTCCACCTTCTCGTGGAATACAGAGTTTGCATTGCGCAAACGAGTCAGCATATCTGCAATAGGATCAGTCATTACCATTGAATCGATATCCTCCTTTCAAATGTCAATAATTACCAGCTGGCTTTGGTTACGCCAGGAATAGCGCCTTTGTAGCTCTGCTCGCGGAAGCAGATACGGCACATGTCGAACTTGCGCATGTAGCCATGCGGACGGCCGCAGATCTTGCAGCGGTTGTACTTGCGCGTGGAGAACTTCGGTTCTTTGCTCCACTTCTCAACCATAGACTTCTTAGCCAAGTTTCCTTACCTCCTTATGCTTTGAACGGCATACCCATGAGTTTCAGGAGCTCTCTGGCTTCTTCATCCGTCTGTGCCGTCGTAACAATTACAATGTTCATGCCACGGATCTTATCGATTTTATCATACTCGATTTCCGGGAAGATGAGCTGCTCTTTGAGGCCGACTGCGTAGTTGCCGCGGCCGTCGAAAGCCTTATCCGATACACCACGGAAGTCACGGACGCGCGGGAGAGCAACGTTCATGAACTTATCGAGGAACTGGTACATACGCGTGCCGCGCAGCGTTACTTTGCAGCCGATTGGCATGCCCTCACGCAACTTCCAGGCTGCGAGGGACTTCTTTGCACGAGTCAGAAGCGGCTTCTGGCCAGCGATGATCGTCAGATCGCTCACTGCTGCATCGAGGGCCTTCGGGTTGCCGACAGCCTCGCCAACACCCATGTTGATGATGACCTTCTCGATTTTCGGGAGCTGCATCACGTTCTTGTAGCCAAACTTCTCCGTCATGGCTTTGCAGACTTCGTTCTGGTATTTTTCCTGTAATCTATCCACTTATGTTCCTCCTTTCTCGCTTATTTCGTCTGGTCGATGACTTCGCCGCACTTCTTGCAGGCACGGACCATCTTGCCATTGACTTCCTTGTGGGCAACGCGCGTTGCCTTCTTGCAAGCCGGGCAGACGACCATGACTTTGCAGGCATGCATCGGAGCTTCCTTCACGAGGATGCCGCCCTGCGGAGCCTTCTGGTTCGGCTTCGTGTGACGCTTTACTTTGTTGACGCCCTCGACGATAACCTTGCCCTTCTTCGGCATAGCCGTGATGACTTTGCCCTGTTTGCCTTTATCCTTACCGGACAGCACGACGACCGTGTCGCCCTTCTTAACGTTCAGTTTTACGAGTGACAAAATAGCACCTCCCCACAATTAAAGTACTTCAGGAGCCAGGGAAACGATCTTCATGAAGTCTTTATCGCGAAGCTCTCTGGCTACTGGTCCAAAAATACGCGTGCCCTTCGGCGTCTTGTCGTCCTTGATGATGACAGCGGCATTCTCGTCGAAGCGGATGTACGAGCCATCTGCACGACGCAGGCCCTTGACGCTGCGGACTACGACTGCCTTCACGACATCGCCCTTCTTGACCGTGCCGCCAGGAGCAGCAGACTTAACTGCAGCTACGATAATATCACCAATGTTAGCGTACTTGCGATAGGAACCGCCGAGCACGCGGATGCACATGATCTCTTTTGCACCCGTGTTGTCACCAACATTCAGGATGGTTTGCTGTTGGATCATTGTTTGACCTCCTTCTTCGATAATTTTGGATTATTTTGCACGCTCGATGACTTCAACAACTCTCCAGCGCTTCGTCTTGGAAAGCGGGCGGGTTTCCATGAGGGATACCTTGTCGCCTACATGTGCGTCGTTCTTCTCATCATGTGCATGGAACTTTACCGTTCTCTTGACCGGCTTTTTGTAAAGCTTGTGCTGCTCGAGTTCCTCGACTGCAACCACAACGGTCTTGTCCATCTTATCGGAGATGACTTTACCAATTTTCGTCTTACGTACGTTTCTTTCGCTCATCAGGGAGCCTCCTTCCTTTTGCATATCAGTTTCCGTGATTAAGCCTTGAGCTCGTTCTCACGCTGGATCGTCTTGATGCGGGCGATCGTCTTCTTTACTTCTTTGATACGCATCGGGTTCTCAAGCTGGCCGGTGGCAAGCTGGAAACGGAGGTTGAACAGCTCCTCTTTGAGCGAAGCAAGTTTCTGGTTGAGTTCCTCAGCATTCATCTCGCGAATCTCATTAACCTTCATTTACTTCACCGCCCTCTGCTTTATTGTCTTCCTTCATAACGAACTTCGTCTTGATTGGGAGCTTGTGACCAGCGAGACGCATAGCTTCCATTGCGATCTCCTTGGAAACGCCGTCCATCTCGAAGAGGACGCGGCCCGGCTTAACAACAGCTACCCAGTACTCCGGCGAACCTTTACCGGAACCCATGCGGGTCTCGGCCGGTTTAGCCGTTACCGGCTTATCCGGGAAAATCTTGATCCAGACCTGGCCGCCACGCTTGATGTAACGCGTCATGGCGATACGAGCTGCCTCGATCTGACGGTTCGTGATCCAAGCCGGCTCGAGGGCTACGAGGCCATACTGGCCATGGCTGACCGTATTGCCGCGATGAGCCTTGCCCTTCATACGGCCACGGAACTGCTTGCGATATTTGACTCTCTTTGGTAATAACATTAAGCTTCGCTCCCTTCAGCTGCAGCCTTCTGCTGCTTTCTTTCCGGAAGAACTTCGCCCTTGAAGATCCAGACCTTTACGCCGATGCGGCCATAAGTCGTGTGAGCTTCTGCCGTACCATAATCGATATCAGCACGGAGCGTATGAAGTGGGATACTTCCTTCACGATACGATTCCTTACGTGCGATCTCTGCACCGCCGAGGCGACCGCTGCAAGCGATCTTGATGCCCTTGGCGCCGAGGCGCATCGTGCGGCCAACTGCCTGCTTCATCGCGCGGCGGAAAGCGATGCGGCGTTCGAGCTGCTGAGCGATGTTCTCAGCAACGAGCGTTGCGTCCATATCCGGCTGTTTGATTTCTGCAATGTTGATGTCCACGCGCTTCGTCGTGTAATTCTTCAGACCCTCTTTGATCTGCTCGATGCCCGAACCGCCACGGCCGATGACCATGCCCGGCTTAGCCGTGTGGATCGTGATCTTCAGGCGGTTCTTGCTGCGCTCCATCTCAATTCTGGAAACACCAGCTGCCTGAAGGCTCTGCTTCAGATAATCACGGATCTTGATATCTTCATGCAGGTTTGCTGCAAAATCTTTATCTGCATACCACTTAGCATCCCAATCCTTGACAATGCCAAGACGAATACCATGCGGATTTACTTTCTGACCCAAACCGTTTCCCTCCTTACTCAGTTCTTCTCGTCAACGACGATGGTTACATGGGACGTACGCTTCAAAATCTTGAAGGCCTGTCCACGGGAACGCGGATGGATGCGCTTGAGCGTCGGGCCCTGGTCGACGAATGCCGTCTTGACGAAGAGCTTCTCGACGTCCATATCAAAGTTGTTCTCAGCGTTTGCAACAGCAGAACGCAGAACCTTCTCAACTACTTCAGCGCCAGCCTTCGGCGTGAATTTCAGAATCGCGAACGCTTCAGCGACGTTCTTGCCACGGATGAGATCCATGACCACACGAACTTTGCGCGGAGCGATGCGAACATATTTAGCTACTGCTTTCGATTCCACAAGGATTCTCCTTTCGCAAAATTATTTCAGAGCGGTCTTTCTCTCTTCGCCGGCATGGCCCTTGAAAGTACGCGTCGGAGCGAACTCACCGAGCTTGTGGCCAACCATGTCTTCCGTGATGTAAACGGGGACATGCTTGCGGCCGTCATGAACAGCAATCGTATGACCAACGAACTCCGGGAAAATCGTGGAGCTTCTCGACCAGGTCTTAACAACTTTCTTATCGTTAGCCTCGTTCAGGGCCGTGATCTTCTTCATCAGGCTCTCTGCAACGTAAGGTCCTTTTTTAATAGATCTTGACAAAGTGTCTCCTCCTTTCGTCAGGCGGCACTAGGCTGCCTGTCGATTTCTATTATTTCGTGCGTCCTTTGACGATGAGCTTGTCGGAAGCCTTCTTGCGACGGGTCTTGGCACCCATTGCGCATTTGCCCCACTTCGTAACAGGGTGCTTGCGGCCAACAGGAGAACGGCCCTCGCCGCCGCCATGCGGATGATCGTTCGGGTTCATGGCAACGCCGCGGTTCTCCGGGCGAATGCCGAGCCAGCGGGAACGGCCAGCCTTGCCGAGCGTGATGTTCTCGTGCTCGAGGTTGCCGACTTCGCCGATCGTTGCACGGCAGTTGATGTGGACTTTGCGGAGCTCGCCGGACGGCATGCGGAGGAGTGCATAATCGCCTTCCTTAGCCATGAGCTGAGCGGACGTACCAGCACTGCGAACGAGCTGTGCGCCCTTGCCGATCTTCAGCTCAACGTTGTGTACCGTAGTACCAACCGGAATGTTCTTGAGCGGAAGTGCGTTGCCGACCTTGATATCAGCGTCCGGGCCAGAAACGACCTGATCGCCGACCTTGAGGCCGTTCGGTGCGAGGATGTAGCGCTTCTCGCCGTCTACGTAGTTGAGCAGAGCGATGCGAGCGCTGCGGTTCGGATCGTACTCAATCGTAGCGACGCGAGCCGGGATACCGTCTTTCGTGCGCTTGAAGTCAATGACACGATAGAGACGCTTGTGGCCGCCGCCCTGATGACGGACGGTCAGACAGCCCTGCTGATTACGGCCGCCCGTTTTCTTGAGGCGTTCCGTCAGGGACTTCTCAGGCTTGCTTGCCGTGATCTCATCAAACGATGCGACCGTCATGAAGCGTCTGCCTGCAGAATATGGTTTAAAACTCTTTACTGCCACTTAAGTGTACCTCCTTTTCTCGATTATGCTTCGAAGAACTCGATGCTTTCGCCAGCAGCGAGCTTCACGATAGCTTTTTTATAGTCAGGGCGCTTGCCAGACGTGCGGCCCATGCGTTTCGTTTTGCCAAGTACGTTGACCGTATTGACCTTTTCAACCTTGACGTTGAAGATTTCAGCGACTGCTTTGGCAATCTCAATCTTGTTGGCTGCTTTCGCAACAACGAAGACGTACTTGCCTTCAGCCATGAGCTGAGTCGTTCTCTCAGTGATCAGCGGACGGATCAGGATATCACGTGCTTCCATTATGCGAATACCTCCTCGATGCGGGTGATGGCATCCTTCGTGATGAACAGCTTGCCATGATTCAGGATATCATAGACATTCAGTCCCAGCGCCTGGATAGCTTTTGCACCCGGAATGTTGCGTGCGGATTTCTCAACGTTCTCTGCCTCGTCAGCCGTGACGAAGAGAGCCTTGGAATCTACGCCGAAGTCGCCGAGCATCTTGACAACCTGCTTCGTCTTCGGAGCATCGAAATCGAGGCTCTCGAGAACGATCAGATCGCCGCTCTTGACTTTATCGGAAAGTGCGCATTTGAGAGCGAGACGACGCTGCTTGCGCGGCATGGAGAAAGCATACTTGCGCGGATGCGGTCCGAAAACCGTACCACCGCCGACCCACAGCGGGCTGCGCGTCGAACCAGCGCGGGCACGGCCCGTGCCTTTCTGCTTCCAAGGCTTGCGGCCACCGCCACGGACAAAGCCGCGCGTTTTCGTGGCATGCGTGCCAAGGCGCTGAGCTGCGAGCTGCATAACAACGGCCTGATGCAGGAGGCCTGCATTCATCTCTACGCCGAAGATGCTGTCATTCAATTCGATATCGCCAACCTGATTGTTGGTGATGTCATAAACTGCTACTGTAGCCATAATTGTTGGTGTCCTCCTTCCAATCAGTTTTTGCCCGGCTTAACGGTGCTCTTGATCACAACGAAGCTCTTCTTCGGGCCCGGAATTGCGCCCTTGATGAGGATGAGGTTGCGGTCTGCATCGACACGGACGACCGTGAGACGCTGAACCGTAACGCGCTCGCCACCCATGCGGCCCGGGAGCTTCTTGCCCTTGAGGACACGTCCACCAGGACCGGAAATCATGGCACCAGTGGAACCCGGCTCACGATGGGATTTGGAACCATGTCCCATGGGACCACGAGCGAAGTTGTGACGTTTGATACCGCCGGCAAAACCCTTACCTTTGGAAGTACCCGTAACATCAACCAGTTCTCCAGCACTAAATATGTCAACGCCGATGGAATCACCGACTTTATATTCAGAAGCATCTGCAAGACGCATCTCGCGAATGAACTTTACAGGGCTTACGCCAGCCTTCTCGAAATGGCCTTTCAGGGGTTTGTTTACTTTATTTTCTTTAACTTCACCGAAGCCGAGCTGTACTGCGTTATAGCCGTCAGACTCAACCGTCTTGTTCTGGATCACAATGTTGTTGCCAGACTCTACGACCGTAACCGGGACAACTTTGCCTTCTTCCGTGAAGATCTGAGTCATACCAAGTTTTCTACCTAAGATAGCTTTAGACATTCATTCCACCTCCTCGGATTACAGTTTGATTTCGATGTCTACGCCTGCCGGCAGGTCAAGACGCATCAGAGCATCGACCGTTTTGTTGGTCGGCTGCAGAATGTCGATCAGACGCTTATGCGTGCGCATTTCAAACTGCTCACGGCTGTCCTTGTTGACATGCGGGGAACGCAGGATCGTATAGATGTTCTTTTCCGTCGGGAGAGGAATCGGACCGGATACCATCGCACCAGTCTTCTTTGCCGTATCGACAATCTTTACGGCACTCTGATCGAGGGCTTTATGATCATAAGCCTTCAAACGGATTCTGATTTTCTGCTGTTTCGACAATTTGTTTTCCTCCTTATCGTCCAGGCTCTTGGCCCAAACATTTCTCCGTAACAGTTCCCTCGGGAGCACCCGAGCCATCTGCCACGTCATCGCATTGGGGGGTACCATATTGATTTTAACCTTTAAATAAGAGCGACGCGAGCGCCGCTCTTTATTCAAAGATTCTTTTACGTAAGGATTAGCCTTCGATTTCCGTTACGCGGCCAGCACCAACCGTGTGACCACCTTCGCGGATAGCGAAGCGCAGGCCCTTCTCGATAGCGATCGGGGTGATGAGCTCAACTTCCATCTCGACGTTATCGCCAGGCATAACCATTTCCGTGCCTTCCGGCAGTTTGACTACGCCAGTTACGTCCGTCGTGCGGAAGTAGAACTGCGGGCGATAGTTCGTGAAGAACGGCGTATGACGGCCACCTTCTTCTTTCGTCAGGACATAGACCTGAGCCTTGAACTTCGTGTGCGGATGAATCGTGCCCGGCTTTGCGAGAACCTGGCCACGCTCGATCTCTTTGCGGTCGATACCACGGAGCAGAGCACCGATGTTATCGCCAGCCTCAGCGAAATCAAGCATCTTGCGGAACATCTCGATGCCCGTGACAACCGTCTGACGCGGCTCGTCCTGCAGACCAACGATCTCAACCGTATCGTTCATCTTGAGCTCACCACGCTCAACACGGCCCGTAGCAACCGTGCCGCGGCCAGTGATCGTGAAGACATCCTCGACCGGCATCAGGAACGGCTTAGCGTTGTCGCGCTCCGGCGTCGGAATATAATCATCAACAGCTTCCATGAGCTTGAGGATGTTCTTCTTCTGCTCTTCGTCGCCTTCGAGGGCCTTCAGAGCGGAACCAGCGATAACAGGGATGTCATCGCCCGGGAAGTCATAGCTGGAGAGCAGCTCGCGAACTTCCATCTCAACGAGCTCGAGGAGCTCAGGATCGTCAACCTGGTCAACCTTGTTGAGGAAGACAACGATTGCCGGAACACCGACCTGACGAGCGAGCAGGATGTGCTCACGAGTCTGCGGCATCGGGCCATCAGCTGCGGAAACAACCAGGATAGCACCATCCATCTGAGCAGCGCCGGTGATCATGTTCTTGACATAGTCAGCATGGCCCGGGCAGTCAACGTGTGCATAGTGACGTTTCGGCGTCTCATACTCAACGTGAGCCGTGTTGATCGTGATACCGCGCTCACGCTCTTCCGGAGCCTTATCGATATCTGCATAGTCTTCGAAGGAAGCCTTGCAGCCTTCCGTCTCGGAAAGGACTTTCGTGATTGCAGCCGTCAGCGTCGTCTTGCCATGGTCAACGTGACCAATCGTACCGATGTTGACATGCGGTTTAGTTCTTTCAAACTTTTCTTTAGCCATTGTGATGTTTTCCTCCCTTATTCACCTTTGTTTTTTGCGACAATCTTGTCAGCAATATTTTTAGGAACTTCATCATAGTAAGCAACTTCCATGCTGTAGTTCCCGCGGCCCTGGGTCTTGGAACGCAAATCCGTCGAGTAACCGAACATCTCGGAGAGCGGAACGAAGCCGTTGATGACCTGGGAACCATTGCGTGCTTCCATGCCATCGATGCGGCCGCGGCGGGAGTTCAGGTCGCCGATAACGTCGCCCATGTACTCTTCCGGAACCGTGACTTCAACTTTAACATACGGCTCGAGGAGAACCGGATTTGCCTTTTCTGCGCCGTTGCGGAACGCCATGGAACCAGCAACCTTGAACGCTGCCTCCGAGGAGTCGACTTCGTGGAAGGAACCGTCAAAGACCGTTACCTTGACATCGACAACCGGATAGCCGGCAACAACGCCTGCTTCCATAGCCTGCTTGACGCCATCTTCGATCGGCTTGATGAATTCCTTCGGAATTGCACCGCCGACGACTTTGTTTTCGAATACAAAGCCTTCGCCCGGCTCCTGCGGCTCGAGCTTGAGCCAGCAGTGACCGTACTGGCCATGACCACCGGACTGGCGGACGAACTTGCCTTCTGCCTCGACAGACTTGCGGATCGTCTCGCGGTAAGCAACCTGCGGCTCGCCGACTTTGCAGTCGACCTTGAACTCGCGGAGCATACGGTCAACGATGATCTGCAGGTGAAGCTCACCCATGCCGGAGATGATCGTCTGGCCCGTTTCCTGGTCCGTGCGGACGCGGAAGGTCGGATCTTCTTCAGCGAGCTTCTGAAGGGCAACGCCCATCTTCTCCTGGTCGTTCTTCGTGGACGGCTCAACTGCAACGGAGATAACCGGATCTGGGAAGACCATGGACTCGAGAATGATCGGATGCTCTTCATCGCAGAGCGTGTCGCCCGTCGTCGTATCCTTGAGGCCGACGGCAGCAGCGATATCACCGCTGTAAACGCGGTCGATTTCCTTACGGTTGTTGGCGTGCATCTGCAGGATACGGCCGATACGCTCTTTCTTGCCCTTCGTGGAGTTGTACACGTAGGAGCCGCCATCGAGGATACCGGAGTAAACGCGGAAGAATGCGAGCTTACCAACGTAAGGATCCGTCATGATCTTGAATGCGAGTGCGGAGAACGGAGCCTCGTCGCTTGCCGGACGATGGTCTTCCTCACCCGTCTCAGGATTTACACCAGCAATCGGCGGGATATCCGTCGGAGCCGGCATGTAATCAACAATCGCATCGAGGAGCGGCTGAACGCCCTTGTTGCGATAGGAAGTACCGCAGGTAACCGGGCAGAGCTTGCACTCGACCGTACCCTTGCGGATGACCTTCTTGATCTCTTCCTCGGTGATCTCTTCGCCGCCGAGGTATTTCTCCATGAAGTCATCATCGAGTTCGGAAAGAGACTCGAGGAGGAGCTCACGGTATTCTTCAGCCTGATCCTTCATGTCATCCGGGATTGCAACCTCATCCTCGACTTTGCCGAGATCGTCTTCATAGACGATGGCTTCCATCTTGACGAGATCGATGATACCCTTGAAGGAATCCTCAGCACCGATCGGCAGCTGGATGGCAACTGCATTTGCATTGAGGCGTTCCTTCATCATCTTGATGACGTTGAAGAAGTCCGCGCCGGTGATGTCCATCTTGTTGACATAAGCCATACGCGGAACGTTGTAGTTCTCAGCCTGACGCCAAACGGTTTCAGTCTGAGGCTCGACACCGCCGCGAGCAGTCAGGACTGCTACAGCGCCATCGAGTACGCGCAGGGAACGCTCAACCTCTACCGTGAAGTCCACGTGACCCGGCGTATCGATGATGTTGATGCGATGATTCTTCCAATGGCAGGTCGTTGCAGCGGACGTGATCGTGATACCACGCTCCTGCTCCTGAACCATCCAGTCCATCGTTGCGGCACCATCATGTACCTCGCCGATCTTGTGGTTTACACCCGTGTAGAAGAGGATACGTTCCGTGGTCGTCGTCTTACCGGCATCGATGTGAGCCATGATACCGATGTTACGAGTTTTTTCAAGGGAATACTCTCTTGCCACTTTTAATATCGCTCCTTAATGATATAGAAGGGATTACCAGCGATAATGTGCGAATGCCTTGTTGGCCTCGGCCATCTTATGCGTATCTTCCTTCTTCTTGATTGCTGCACCCGTGTTGTTGGCAGCATCCATGAGCTCACCGGAAAGGCGCTCATCCATCGTCTTCTCACCGCGCAGGCGAGCGTAGTTGACGATCCAGCGAATGCCGAGCGTCATGCGACGATCCGGACGAACTTCAACCGGAACCTGGTAGTTTGCACCACCGACGCGGCGTGCGCGTACCTCGAGGACCGGCATAACGTTCTTGAGAGCAGTCTCAAAAACCTCGAGAGGATCCTTGCCCGTCTTGGCGCGGATCGTCTCAAACGCATCATAAACGACGCGCTCTGCAACGCTCTTCTTACCGGAGAGCATTACCTTGTTGATGAATTTCGTAACCGTCTTGCTGTGGTACACCGGATCCGGCAGTACGTCGCGCTTCGGTACGGAACCTTTTCTTGGCATTGTTTTACCTCCTTCTTCATTAGCATATATCTCCCGCCCTCAGGCAGGAATCCGTTTCTTATTTCTTCTTCGCTTTGGCTTTCTTCGCACCGTACTTGGAACGGCCCTGGCCGCGATCCTGCACACCGGCAGTATCGAGCGAACCACGGATGATGTGGTAACGAACACCTGGCAGGTCCTTGACACGACCGCCGCGAATCAGAACAACGCTATGCTCCTGAAGATTATGACCAATGCCTGGGATGTATGCGGTAACCTCGATGCTGTTCGTCAAACGAACACGGGCAACCTTACGCAGAGCCGAGTTCGGCTTCTTCGGCGTAGACGTGTAAACACGCGTGCAAACACCACGTTTCTGCGGGCAATTCTTGAGTGCTGGTGCTTTGGACTTCTCCTGCATGCTCTTTCTGCTCTTACGAACTAACTGATTGATAGTAGGCATACATGCACCTCCTTCCTTCATATTGAGAATTTATTATTTATTAAAACCCCGAAGCAGTGCTCCTGAGTTTTTAACAAATAGGCTGCTTGAGGACCGCCGCTGCCGCTGCGCCGACTTCGATGCCGCACGCTTTGCCGAGCTCCTGCATTGTCTCTGCATGCTCAACCGTGACGCCATGCTCTTCACAGAGAAGAACGAGCGGCGCCGTCACGCGCTCATCTGCATCATCGGCGATGAAAACGCTCATCACGCTTTCCCGCTTCACAGCTTTGGAAACCTGCTTGATACCAATCACCCGACTGGCACTTTTCAGTGTATCCAGTGTCATTGCTTTCACTCTCCTGTATCACTAAATCGTGCGCTCAAATCAGGCACTCCTATAATATAACACCCTCCAAAACCCTTGTCAACACTTATTTTATAAAGATTTTCTTGTCCACGCACCCTAGCGTATCATTTTCTATAGCAAGTGCGATAAAAAGGACATTTGTGTTATATAAGCCTACATTTTGAGTATAAAAGATTACAAAAATGAGGGGCCCGCCAAGGCAAGCCCCTCATGTATACAAAACGATACGTTATTTTTATTTGTTGGCAGCGATGACCTTCATGGCTGCTTCAACCACATGCTGCTTCGTGAAGCCGAACTTCTCGAAAAGCAGGTTGGCAGGCGCCGAAGCACCGAAGCCCTCCATGCAGACCGTAGCGCCGTCAAGGCCGACATAGCGGCCCCAGCCGAAGCTCGAGAGTGCTTCAACAGCAACACGTGCGCGAACATCCTTTGGCAGGACGCTTTCCTTGTACTCAGCGCTCTGCTGCTCGAAGAGATCCATGCACGGCATGGAGACAACGCGGACGTCGATGCCGCTCTTGGCGAGCTCTTCCTGTGCTTCAATGGCCAGCGAAACCTCAGAGCCCGTACCGATGAGGATACCATCCATGTTCGCAGCATCCTTGGCTTCCGAAACGACATAAGCACCCTTCAGCGCATCCTTGCTGGAGCCCGGCAGCTGCGGCAGGTTCTGGCGCGTGAGCACGAGAGCCGTCGGCGTATGCTCGGACGTGACAGCCAGATACCAGCCAGCAGCCGTCTCCGTGGCATCGGCCGGACGGAAGACGTTGAAATTCGGCAGCGAACGCAGCATGGCAAGCTGTTCGATTGGCTCATGCGTCGGGCCATCTTCGCCGACACCGATACTGTCATGCGTCAGGACGTACGTCGTCGGCAGGTGCATGAGAGCCGCTAGGCGCATCATCGGCTTCATGTAGTCGCTGAAGACGAAGAAGGTAGCGACATAAGCACGCAGACCGCCGTGAAGCATCAGGCCGTTCTCGATGGCAGCCATGGCCAGCTCGCGGACACCGAAATGCAGGTTGCGGCCCGCATAATTCGTCTTGCTGAAATCGCTCTCGCCTTCCATATGCGTCTTGTTGGACGGTGCGAGGTCAGCACTGCCGCCGATGAGGTTCGGCATGATGTCCTTGAGGAAGTTGATCTTCTTGCCGGAGAGAGCACGCGTTGCCACAGCCTTCTCTTCCTTGGCCCAGAATGCATCGTTGTTGTAGAGAGCCTCAGCGTTGACAGCCGTGTGATATTTCTCCCAGCGTGCCTTGTCTTCCGGGAACTTCTCGCAGTACTCAGCGAACATCTTGTTCCAGGCAGCTTCTGCCTCTTCGCCCTTCTTGGCCTTCTCTGCATAATGTGCATAGACATCCTCCGGGATGTTGAAAGTCTTCTCAGGCTCCGGCCAGCCAAGGTTCTCCTTCAGAGCCTTGACGTTCTCCTCGCCGAGCGGCTCGCCATGAGCGCTGGCCTTGCCCTGCTTGGCCGGGCAGCCGTAGCCGATCTGCGTGCGCACCGTGATGAAGGACGGATGCTCTTTATCTGCCTTGGCCTCTTCGATGGCCTTGCCAATGGCTTCAAGATCATTGCCGTCCTCGACCGTAATCGTCTGGAAGCCAAAGGCACGCATGCGGGCCTGGACATCTTCCGTGAAGGCGATATCCGTGTTGCCCTCGATGGAGATCTTGTTGGAATCGTAAAGGACGATGAGCTTCGACAGGCCGAGCGTGCCAGCCAGCGAGAAGGCCTCGGAGGAAATGCCCTCCATCATGCAGCCGTCGCCGCCGAGCGCGAACGTGTAGTGGTCAACGACCGGATAGCCCGGGCGGTTGAACATCGATGCGAGATGTGCCTCTGCCATTGCCATGCCGACAGCCATGCCCATGCCAGCACCGAGCGGGCCCGTCGTGGCTTCTACACCAACCGTGTGGCCGTATTCTGGATGGCCCGGCGTCAGGGAACCGAGCTGACGGAACTGCTTCATATCGTCCATGGTCAGGCCATAACCGAAGAAGTGCAGCAGCGAGTACAGCATGGCCGAACCATGGCCGCCCGAGAGGATGAAGCGGTCACGGTTTGCCCACTTCGTATCCTTTGGATTGTGATTCATATGGTTTGCCCACAGCTCATAGGCCATGGCTGCACTGCCGAGCGGCAGGCCAGGATGACCCGATTTTGCTTTCTGGATGGCGTCTGCGGACAGGACGCGGATCGCATTGACGCATTTCGTATCGATGTTACTCAAAACGTATCTCCCCTTACCATTTGATTCTGAAATGTTTTATTTTACTTATTCATTGTACAAGATTTTTCTGTAAAAGTACAGAGCCTGGCAATCCGTAAAATACAGATAACGGCCAAGAATGAGCACTCACAACATGATTCAACATAATTCAACTATATGCACATAAAAAAATAACATAAAAATCTTTTCTTATGTGTATATATTAAATCATTGGTTCGTTTCTTTTTCTTTTGTAAAAATAAACGGCAGATGCATCTGACACAAGCCATGCATCTGCCGTTTTTTAGTTCATAAATCAGCTGGCAATATCCGGACGGAGGCGTGCGGCTTCACCAAGATAGACATGCCGGATCTCCGCCTGTCTGAGGTCCGTATCGGCCAGGACAAGCACGCGAATGCAGAGCGGCAGGCTTCCCTCGATGGCACACTGACGCGCATCAAAGAGCGGCACGAGTTCAAAACCTGGAATACGGCGCACGCCGGCAGTTGGAAAAGACGCTGTGAGATCCTCCGTCATCGAAAAGATGACCGCGCCGATATCCTCCGGCTGCAGCGCATTGCGCTGCAGGATTTCCTGCATCATGTCCTGTGCTGCCTGCCAAATCTCTTCCTTCTCATTATGTGCAACCGTGATTGCCCCGCGAATCCCTCTCATGCCGTTTCCTCCTCGGACAAATCGTTTTCCTGATCCTGCGCTGCCGGCAGCTTCACCGGCAGCAGGAATATAAGGGAATTTTACCATGTTTCCCGCCAGAATGCCACACTCAAATCCCCTTGTGGATATCCCAGATGATGCGGATGCTCAAGATAAAGGCAATCGCATAGCCCAGGAATCCCAGAAGGGGAATCTCCATGATCTTCGGCGTCATATTCGTCGTGCATATCGTGCTGGAAGCCAGCAGCAGAGCCGCACAGAGCACGGCCAATATGACCTTGTTGATCATGCGGTCGAGGTGCCGGAGCGGCTCTTCCGCCCCCGTCAGATCGAGGTTGACCTTCGTCTGGCCGCTCATCGTCATCTTGAGGATATCCGAGATCTGCTCGGGCAGCTGCGCAGACTTGCGCAGGAGCACGAGTCCCTCGCGCTTGGCCTTGTCGAGTTCATCGCGCCAGTTGAAGTTCTTCTTGAAATCGACCGACAGGCTCTTGGCAAAGATCTCGACAAAGCTGACCTTCGGACAGCAGAGGCGCATGACGCCCTCTATCGTCAGGACGCCGCGCGCGAACATCGAGAGCCCCTGCGGACAGCCGATATGATGCACGCGCAGGATATTCATGATCTGGCGCGTCAGCACGCCCATCTGCAGCGAGCGGAAATCCAGCGAACTGTACTGAGCCATCAGCGCATCGATGTCCTGATAGAGCGCCGTGTGATTGATGCGCCCGTGGACGACGCCGAGCGACAGGACAGCTGCCTTCATCTCGAAGGTATCGTGATTCGCAAGCGCATAGACGGCCTTGCGGATGGCCATGCGGTCGCGGCTTGAAAGCCTGCCCATCATACCGAGGTCCAGCCAGACGATGCGGCCGTTGCGGATCCAGATATTGCCGGGATGCGGGTCGGCATGGAAATAACCGTCCTCGATGATCTGCTTGACGTAGTTTTCGCCGAGGCGCCGGCCCAAAAGCGTGATGTCATAGCCATTGGCGCGCAGGGCATCAAAATCATCGATGCGCACGCCGTCGATAAATTCCATAACGAGGATGTGCTGGGTCGAAAGCTGGCGATAGACCTTCGGGCAGGAAACGTAATCGACATCGCGGTTGAGATGCTCAAATTCCTCGATGTGATCCGCCTCCATCAGGAAATCCATCTCCTGCTTGGCAATCATCCACATCTCGTCGAGCACCATATTGAAATCGAGGACATCCTGCGAGCGGCTGATGATCTTGAGCAGGGTCGCCGCCCGCTTCAGCAGCAGGATATCCTTGCTCATGATCTCATAGATGCCCGGGCGCTGCACCTTGACGACGACTTTCTCCCCCGTCGTGAGCACGGCGCGGTGCACCTGTGCGATACTCGCTGAGCCCAGGGCCTCCTCGTCAATGCTCTGGAACACTTGATTCCAGCGCCGGCTGTATTCCTGCTCGATGACCTCGAGGATCACGCGGAACGGCAGCGGCTTGGCCCCCGTCTGCAGCTTCATGAGCTCATCGCAGTACTCAGGCGGCAGGAAATCCGGGCGCATGCTCATGACCTGACCGAGCTTGACAAAAGTCGGACCGAGATCCTCGAGCACCTGCCGGAGTTTTTCCGGCGTCATGCCGCGCACGACTTCGCGCTTGCGCAGCACGGCGATCATCTCGCGCAACCGCGCCGTGGCACTGGCATCTTCTATGGCATTATGCAAGAATTTATCGAACATCGGTTTATCGCCTTATTTCTTATATTTCTCCGCCAGCTGCTGACGCACCGTCTCATTGGCCAGGAAGTCGTCGTACGTCGAAAGGCGGTCGACGACGCCATCCGGCGTGATATCGATGATGCGGTTGGCAATCGTCTGAACAAATTCATGGTCGTGCGACACGAAAAGGGCCGTTCCCTTGAAGGCAATGAGGCCGTTGTTGAGCGCCGTGATGGACTCCAGATCGAGATGGTTCGTCGGTTCATCGAGCAGCAGGACGTTAGCACCGGAGAGCATCATGCGCGACAGCATGCAGCGCACGCGCTCGCCGCCGGAAAGAACGGATGCCTTCTTCTGGCTCTCCTCGCCCGAGAACAGCATGCGTCCGAGGAAACCGCGCACGAACGTCTCATCCGGGTCCTTTGAATACTGGCGCAGCCAGTCGACGAGATTGAGATCAACGCCGTCAAAATAAGCGGAGTTGTCGGACGGCAGGTACGCCTGCGTCGTCGTCACGCCCCATTTGAACGTGCCTTCATCTGCCTGTTCCTCACCCATGAGGATCTTGAAGAGCATCGTCTTGCCGATGCTGTTCGGACCGACAAAAGCGACCTTATCGCCGCGCTTCAGCGTGAAGCTGACATTCTTGAGCACCTGCTCGCCGTCGACCATCTTCGAGATACCGTCGACCTGCAGCAGCTGGTCACCAGCCTCGCGGTCCGGCGTGAAGGCAATGTACGGATAACGGCGCGAAGAAGGCTTGATATCCTCGACCTTGATCTTGTCGAGCAGCTTCTTACGGCTCGTCGCCTGCTTGGATTTGGCGGCATTGGCGGCAAAGCGCGCGATGAAGTTCTGGAGTTCCTTGATCTTCTCCTCCGCCTTCTTGTTCTGCTCCTTCTGCAGCTGCAATGCCAGCTGGCTCGACTGATACCAGAAGTCGTAGTTACCGGCATAGAGCTTGATCTCGCCAAAATCGACGTCGCAGATATACGTGCAGACCTGGTTGAGGAAGTGACGGTCATGCGAAACGACGATGACCGTATTCGGGAAATCCGCGAGGAAATTCTCGAGCCAGTTAATGGACTCGACGTCGAGATGGTTCGTCGGCTCATCGAGCAGCAGGATATCCGGGTTGCCGAACAGCGCCTGTGCCAGGAGAACGCGAACTTTTTCCTTGGCCGTGAGATCTGCCATCTTCATGCTGTGCTCATTCTCAGGAATGCCGAGGCCATTGAGCAGACGTGCCGCCTCCGATTCCGCATCCCAGCCGTTGAGCTCGGCAAACTCTGCCTCGAGCTCCGACGCGCGCATGCCGTCTTCCTCCGAGAAATCCGGCTTGGCATAGAGCGCATCCTTCTCGTCCATGATCTCCACGAGGCGCTTGTGTCCCATGATGACCGTACGCAGGACTTCGTAATCATCGTAGGCGTAATGGTCCTGCTGCAGCACAGCCAGGCGCTCACCCGGCGTGATCTCGATCACGCCGCTCGTCGGCTCGATATCGCCGGCCAAAAGTTTCAGGAACGTGGATTTGCCAGCACCGTTCGCACCGATGATGCCGTAGCAGTTGCCCGGCGTGAACTTGAGGTTGACATCCTTATAGAGGACACGTTTGCCAAACTGGAGGCTGACGTTGTTCGTAGTAATCATTAGTAGATCTTCATCCCTTTCAAATACAAATCGCTTTCTTCATTATAGAGAATGTAACAGGAAATTCTATGGAATCATCCGGACAATGCGGTTCTCATTCGGTCAGCATGGCGCGGAACATCGAGAGGATGCTCTGTCCATACGTATGGCCCGGTACGGCCCAGCGGCCGTTGAGGTCCTCCCAGCGTCCAAGCGTGCGGTCACCATAGGAGTCACGTACGAGCTGATAGCGCGGATCGATGACGGGTGCGCTCGGCTCACGCGTCGAAGCATAGGCCAGGAGGTGCTGGATATGTGCGCGGACGCCGAGCTGTGCCGTCGGGAAGAACGCCCCCTTGACGCCGCCGCCCGTCGTGCCGAGCCCGCAGAAGTTGTTCTGCTGCGGGATGACGTCGCCGCCGTAGCGGAAGAAGCCCGTTTCCTTCAGCGCCTGTGCAAAAGCCACATCGGGGCGGATGCCCTCGCGCTCGCCCTCTTCATAGTAGTATGAGACGAGTTCCTGCGGCGTAACTGTGATGTCCGGATGCGGATTGACGCTCAGGAGATACCGCACGCACTGTTCCTGGCTTGCAAGTGGTGTGCCGATGATCGAATCATCGTAGGCTGACATCGTCTGCGGCACCGAAAGAGGCGTCATGGACGGGCTCTGCTGTCCGCCCGGATAGAGGATTGCATGGATGCGCGACTGGAAGTCACTGCCTCCCGACAGCTCCTTTTCCGACGTGGCATGCAATTGGTCTTCCCGGCGCAGATCGGGGTGCATCTCCACACGCGAATCCACCTTGGCAGAAGCATGCTGCTCCACTTTGGTCTGCGGCTGTGGCTGCGTTTTATGACGCTTTGCCTCTGTGACATGCGGTGCATAAAACAGGAAGGATCCGAGGACGACCCCCGTCAAAAGATATTTTCCATAAGAATTCCAATGCATTGACACGAATAAGAACACTCCTTATCTTTATTCCATTCACGATATCATCAAATCATTGACCAAAACCCGAAGAAAAAATACAGGGCAAAACAAACGGCGAGCACCCGCATCGGGCGTGGCACCTCGTCATCGCAGCCGGCCAGCAGCTTGAGGCAGACATAGGCAATGACGGAAGCCCCTAGTCCCGCTGCGATATCCTGTGTCAGCGGCAGCAGCAGGAACAGCACTCCCGCCGCTGCCTGCTCGGCAAAATCGCCCTGAAATACCGGTCCCATGCGCCGAAGCATCACGATGCCCGCTCCGACGAGCACCGGCACCATGACGGCTGCAAAGCTCGCCAGCGACGCCATCACGGGCTCTGCCACGAGCAGCAGCGCGAGAACGACGGCCGTCCAGTACGCCATGCGCTGCGGGCGGCTGCTGCCGACAGCCTGCCCAACGGCCGACTCCGGCGCCGCCATGACCGGCATGGTGCCGAGCAGGCAGCCGATAAAGCTCACCAGTGACAGCAGGCAAAGCGGTTTCCGCTTCGCCGCCTCCGGCGCCAGTGCGGTGAGACTGCCGGCACCGGAAACCAGCAGGAAGAGCAGCAGGAAAACGGAGAGGTCGAAATAACAGGCCGGTGATATGGTCTGCCAGCCCGTCATAAAGATGAGCTGCAGCCCCGTCCGGTCAAGCCCTTCCGGCTGCAGGAACGGCGCATCCGGCAAGACCCAGAAGCCGCCGATGAAGGCCAGCACTGCTGTCACGAGGAACGCCGCGCCCGGTGCCCAGCGCTTCTTCATGGCCATGAGTCCGAAGAGCACGAGGATGCCCGTAAAGCTCAAATAGGCCATGGGATCTGAAAAGCCGCCGAGCTGCAGGAGCCCTGTCGGCGCGCCCATGAGCAGCCGCCCCTCGAAGAGCCCGAGTGCAATGAGCATGAGGCCGACCGCCCCACGCAAGGCCCGGCGCAGGCAAGGCGGCATCAGCTTTTCGGGAAGCTGCTGCAGCCGCGGGAAGCGCGGCGCGCCGGCCAGGAGCAGGAACGATACGAGCGACGCCGCTGCTCCCATGAAGAGCACCATCTGCCAGCTCACGCCCCGCGCGAGAATCACGATATAGACCAGCCAGGATGTCAGGGCCAGTCCCGGCGCTGCCGCGACGGCTAGACGGCACCGCCCCATCAGGATGGTACCAAGGATGGCCGTGACAAACGATGCCGTATAGACACCCGTAAAGGGCATCCCCGTCATCACGAGCAGATTGGTCACGACGAGCAGCGAAGCTGCCAGCGGCAGAGCCGTCATGACTCCTGCCAGCAGGCCGTCATGCCAGCGCTGCGTTTTCAACTTGTCCATGGGTTTGCTACCCGCTCCTTTCCATGCCCGGTTTCAGACATATCGTTTTTATTTTACCATAGAATTCATGTAATCTCCATGAGAGAAATGGTATAATAGGCATGTAAGTTTGTTTTAGGAGGATACACATCTTGCACCTGCATAAATCCATGGGCATGGTCAAAGTCGCGGCAGCCTTGGCCATCGTCCTGCTCTTTCTCATCATCCATCTGCTGAATCCGGCTTTCCTGCCGCATCTTGCAGGGCTTCTTTCCCGCGGCGACATCAAGGAAACAGCCGAATACATTGCATCCTTCGGCCCCTGGGCCATCGTCTTCAGCTTTCTTCTTACCCTGTTTGTCAATGCGCTGGGCTTCCCGCCCGCCATCATCTTCTCGACGGCCAACACGCTGATCTTCGGCATCTTCTGGGGCATCTTCCTCAGTGTCGTTGCCGAAACCGTCGGCGTGACGCTGAGCTTCGGCCTCATGCGCTTCTTCTTCCGCGATGCGGCCGAAAAGATTATCAGCAAGCACAAGACGCTGGCAAACCTCGACAAATACAGCGGGCGCCAGGGCTTTGTCGTCATGCTGATTGCCCGCATGGTTCCCTACTTCCCGTCCATTCTCCTCAACGCGCTCGGTGCGCTCTCGGCCATGAGCTGGCGTGACTACGTGATCTCGTCATTCGTCGGCAAGTTCCCCTCGACGGGCATCGAGGCCATCATCGGCCATGATACGATCACGCATCAGGAGGACCCGACGCGGCTCATCGTCGTCTGCGTCTTCGCCGTCGTGCTGATTGCCGGTGCCTGGTACTATGAGAAACGCGCGGCCCGGCATGCACCGGAATCGTGAACGCTTCAGATGTTGCCGAGATGCACGTAGCGAAGGAATTTCTGAGCCACCTGCTGCAAGGTATAGAGGGTTGAAGCCGGCGTCATCGGGATATCGAGCTGATACCGCGGGAAATACCGCGAGAGATGCAGCGGCAGTTCCCAGTAAAGCTGCGACAGCCACCGTGCTTCTGCCGCCATGTCCGCTGCGCTGTCATTTTTCCCCGGTATCACGAGCGTCGTCACTTCAACATGAACACCCTGCTCAGCCGCCATGCAAATGGCGGCTTTTGTCGTCTCAAGGCTGCCGCCGATCCAATCGTAAAATGCCTGCGTGAAGCCCTTGAGATCGATGTTGACGGCATCGACGTACGGCAACAGCTGCAGCCAGGCCGACTCTGCAATCTGCCCGTTTGTCACAAGCACAACGGCAAGGCCTGCCTCCTTGAGGAGCCTTGCCGTGTCGTAGACGAACTCATAGCTGACGAGCGGCTCATTGTACGTAAAGGCCACGCCGATGTTGCCGGACGTCTCCTCAAGCCGCTGGGCCGCTGCCACGATTCCCTTCGGCGTAACCTGCTCCAGCGGCAGCTTCGTCCCCGCAAAGCCCTCGATGCCTGCCTGCGAGATCGTGTAATTCTGGCAGAACGGACAGCGCAGATTGCAGCCAAAGCTGCCAAGCGACAGGATATGGCTGCCCGGATGGAAATGGTAGAGCGGCTTTTTCTCGATGGGGTCAAGCGCCGCCGAAGTCAGGAGACCGTAATTGAGCGGCCGAATGACGCCATCCTGGTTCTGCCGGGCGCGGCAGAATCCCGTCTGCCCGGCCGCCAGATGACAGCGGTGTGGGCAAAGCGAACAGACAACCTTTGCCTCAGACATGGCGCGTCACCTCGAAACGCCAGAGCTGTACGGGCTCTCTCGCGCCGATATTGCCCTTGCGGCGGGCAATCGCAATCTGCTCATCCACACGGTCCACACCGGCAAGATCCGGCAGCAGGAGGCCGCGCCGCTCACCATTCTGGACGATGACACCATAGCGCTTGACATCGAGCTGTTTCGGCGAATCGATGGGCTCAGGCTCCGAAAGCACATCGACGTCGTAGACGAGCCTTGGAAGTTCTTCCGGCGTGACCTGCGGGAAACGCGGGTCGTGCATGCCGGCCGAAACCGCATTGTAGAGGATTTCCTCAGCGAGATTGCGTCGTCCCGGCGCCAGCGTGCCGATACAGCCGCGCAGGCGGCCATCCTTCTTGATGGAGACAAAGCAGCCCGCACGCCTGTCCTGAAGTTCCGCGGGCAGGTCCTTCGGCAGCGGCAGGAACACATGACTCCTGACAAACGTCTCAAGGCTCAGACGCGCGAGATGGACATACGCATCCTCGCGCTCACGGACAGCGGCAATATCGCGCATCTCCTTATCATGCAGCTGACGGCCGATGTTGCGCGCATCGTCTTCCCCTTCTGGCGTAAAGTACGCAACACCGTAGCCGACGCCGAAGGTCCCCTCATGCGAGAGCAGTTCCGCTTTGACAGCCTGCCGATCAAGCGCTCCCGCCATAATCCAGAAGGAACGCAGGCCGCATTCTGCCGCCCCCTCGGCCAAATCAGCCGGAATTGTCAACAAAGACAGAAAATCCGCCTGACCGAGATCTTTCGTCACCTCCTCATCAAAGACCGGGCCTTCCTTGGCAAAGCCATAAGGCCCTTCCGCCTTGAGCTTGTGCGAGAGGTCTCCGCTCGCGATGAACACGGCGCGGCGCCCGAGCTTGCCTGCCGTTTCCCTGATCAGCTGTCCCAAACGGTAATGCATGTCTGCTGACAGGCCGGAAAGACCGATGCGGACGACCTTGACAGGCTTTTTGAGTTCCGGCTGCAGGAAGTACAGAGGAATCATCGTACCGTGGTCGAGCGCCGGCTCCCGTTCCCCAAGAAAACCGGCCGGCAGATCCTCGGCCGCACAGGCATTGGCCAAGGCTTTCGAGAACGCTTCATCGTACTCCGCCTCGATTCTGACCTCCGGGCAGCGAAACGCACCGAAATCTCCCTCCGCCTTCTCGCCCGGTGAGATATGGAAATAATCGCTGTACATCGTCGCATGCGGACTCGTGATGACGACGGTATCCGGCTCCAGTGACGCCGCACGCTTCATGACTTCGCGGTACGCCGCTGTCGTCTTTGCAATCTTTTCTTCTTCTCCCCTGCCGATTTCCGGCAGGATGATGGGCGGATGCGGCACCGCCATCGCAGCCACGATTGCCATAAAAATCCCTCCATTCCATAAATTGAACGTCCTTATACAAATTCATTACTATGTTACTATTACGAGAAAATTCCTAAAAATCCTGCCACAGTCAGGTAAAACCTGTTTTCCAAGATGTTTCACAGAACGCCGCGTTATGCTCTTATGCTATAATGCTATAATAGAAACAAAACAAGGAAGGATTGCGTTGAACAAAATGACCAGAAGAACATTCATCCAAATCTGTGCCACCGCGCTGATGGCACTGGGATTGGGACGTTGTATACCAGCGGGAGCAGCCGGCCGCATCATCAGATACCCGCGCCAGATCATCACCGGGGATTCTGCCACGAGCCGCACCATCATGTGGCAGGCAGACGGCGGCCGCCAAGGCGCAGCTTTCGTGCTGACCGCTCCGGACGGCCGGCAGCAGTCTTTTTCCCCTGAAGCAAATACACTGCTGCAGGATGACACGACCACGACCTTCTACACCGTGCGTCTCAGCGATCTGACGCCGGACACGCATTACAAGGGCAGTATCCGGATGGCAGACGAGACGCTGGCGCTGCCGGTCGTGACGGCTGCCAGCGGGCTCTCTTCCTTCGAAGCCCTGCTCATCGACGACTCACAGTGCGGCGAAACGTATGAACCCTTTGCTCAGCTACTGGCAAAGATACTCGTACGCCACCCCCAGGCCGCTTTTCTCGCCGATATCGGCGACCTCACGGACAACGGTCAGTCCGCCTGGCACTGGGACAGCTTCCTGTCCGTACTCACGGCCGGCCATGCCAAAGATATCCCGTTCGCCCCCGTAATGGGCAATCATGAGTGCTACGGGCTTGACTGGCAGTTTGCCCTGCCGCGCCGCTATCTCGCTGCCTTTGCCGTGCCTGACAACGGCAGCAGGGATTTTTCCGGCTACTATTATTCGTTTGACTACGGCCCCGCCCATTTCATCGTGCTCAATACACAGTTTGAAGAGCTCGACGGCCTGAAGCCCGGCCTCTTGCAGGATGAGCTGCTCTGGCTCAAGCACGATGCCACGGCCACGAAACAGCCCTGGAAAATCGTTCTGATGCACAAGGATGTCATCGCCTACGACGAATACCAGCCGGGCACGGGCCACACAGGCGGCATCAGTGATGTCGGCCACGACTTCATGAAGGCGTTCGACGTGCTCGGCATCGACCTCGTGCTCACGGGCCACATGCACACGTACCGCAACCGCGGACACATCTACGACAAAACGCCTTCTGACCATGGCCCCACCTACCTGATGTTCGGCCCCGCGGGCAACGAGCGCTACAAGGTGCCACCCGACACGGTCTTTGACAAGGTCAGCCTCGATCAGTCCGACCCGGGCCGCTACCGCAACTACATGACGCTCGCCGTCACCCCGACCAAGTGCATCGCCACCTGCCACCTCGAGGACGGCTCCACCGTCGACCGCGTCGTGCTCACAAAAGATGCGTGAGGATGCCCCCATACGACAAAAATCCGCAAGACAGATCATGACAATCGTCTTGCGGATTTTTTTCTTATCGGAGCGCTCAGACCTCAAACGGCAGATGCATCGAGGCATACTTCTCTTCCTGAGCGGCGTCGGCCGTGTAATAGCGCTTCTTACCATCGAGCATGGCAATCTCGGCCATCTCATCCAGCGTCAGAGCGAAGTCGAACAGGTCGATGTTCGCGCGCAGGTGGTCGGGATTCTTCGTGCCCGGGATCGTGATGAACCCCTTCTGCACGGCCCAGCGCAGGATAATCTGCGCTGCACTCTTGTGGTACTTCGCGGCCAATTCATTGAAGACCGGCTCCTGCAGCAGGCCCTTGTCGCCGTGACCGAGCGGATACCAGCCCATGAGCTTCGTGCCGTACGCTTTGAGGCGGTCCAGCGTCTCGTGCTGGATGCAGTACGGATGCGTCTCGAGCTGGATGACATGCGGCTTGACTTCTGCAGCGGCGAGCAGTCGCTCAAGCTTCTCGCCGTGGATATTCGAGATACCGAGCGAGCGGGCCTTGCCCGCCTGATAGGCGCGCTCGATGTTCTTGTAGCCCGCGAGGAAATTGCCGGCCGGCTGATGGATGAAGAGCAGGTCGACGTACGTGACGCCGAGGCGCTCGAGCGTCTTCTCCACCGCACCCTCTCTCTCGTAATGCGTCGGCCAGATCTTTGTCGAGAGGAAGATTGCCTCGCGCTTCACGAGGCCTTCCTCTAGCGCGCGCCAGATTCCCCTGCCGACAGCCTCCTCATTCAGGTAGGCATTCGCCGTATCGATGAGGCGGTAGCCCGCCTTGATGCCCTCGTAGACCGAGCGCTCGGTATCCTCCGGGCTGATCATGAACGTGCCAAGGCCTAAAAGAGGGACCTTGATGCCATTGCTCAGATTCGTATACTCCATTTTCACAATGCTCCTTTTCTATCGTATCTCTATCTTATTTTCTCGTATCATGCGACCCACTCGTCGGGTAGCTCAGCGAAACGGCTTGACCTTGCTCACGGCATCGGCGAGCGTGATGGGCTTCTCGCCATGGTCGCAGTCGAGCAGGACGTAGCGGTCACGGCCCATGCCGAGCTCTTTCATGTAGCTGAGCTGGCGCAGGCCGTGGCGCGTCTCCATGCGCTCGACGAGGTCGTGGCGGTAGTGCTCCGGCAGCGCGTAGATGAGGTCGACGGAGGCCTGGTCGATGGCGAGGATGTCCGTCGAGGCCAGCATGCCGATGTTCGGCACCGTTGGCTTCGCGGCCGTCGTGCCCGCACAGTCGCAGTCCACCGACATGTTGCGCAGCACATTGAGATAGGCGATGTGATCGCCGAAATGGTCTACCGTCGCCTTCGACGACTCCGTGATGCGCTCCATGAGCATTTCCTTGCCCATGGCCCACTGCTCGGACTCCGAACCCGCATGGATCATCTTCTTGCCGATGCGGCCGTCCGCGCAGCCGATGCCGATGTTCTTATTGGAGCCGCCGAAGCCGCCCATCGTATGCCCCTTGAAGTGCGTAAGCACGAGCAGCGAGTCGTAATCCAGGAGATGCGCGCCGACGGACATCTCCATGAACCACTTGCCGCCCTTGACGGGCAGCATGGCTGTGCCGGATTCATCCATGATGTCGACGGGCGCGAAGTCCCAGCCGTTGATGGCTAGGGTTTTCCTATGCTGCTCCGTCGTGTAGCGGTCACCCTGATAATAGGTATTCGTCTCGACGATTTTCGCCTCAGGCAGATTCTTCGCGATGAGCTCCTTGACCCACAGCCGCGGGATGATGTTCGGCCCGTGCGGCTCACCCGTGTGCAGCTTGATGCCGACGCGCCCCGTGATGTTCGGCGCAATCTTCTCATACAGTTTGAGCAGTCCGGCGGCCGATAGGTCGCGCGTGAAGTAGACAACCGATTCGCCGCCCTGACGGTCCTGCGGTGCTTCGTAATGGTCACCACCAGTCCCCGGCTCCGCCTTCGTCAATTCTTCTTCTTTGCCCTCCGCCTTCTTGATCTCGTCCGACGAGAAGCCCGGCATGACCGCTGCTGCGGCCACCAACCCCGCCATCTTCACAAAACTGCGTCTTGAAAGCTTGTCCATGACAAACACCCACTTTCTGCAACCAGCATCTTTATTTCCTCATCTTGCTGCATAGCCGCCAAATACTTCAAAATCCATTCCATCGAGTTCCGTGTCGATGCGCGCCACTTCGTCCGCCGTCAGCTCGACGTCGGCTGCCGCGAGGTTCTCCTTCAGGCGGCTGAGCTTGCGCGAGCCCGGGATGGGGATGATGTACGGCTTCTTAGCGAGCATCCAGGCGAGCGAGAGCTGGCCGAGCGTCGCTTTCTTCTCTTCTGCGAGCCCCGTCAGGAAGTCGAGGAGCTTCTTGCCCTTCTCGTAGCCTTCCTCGGAATACTGCGGCATCTGCTTGCGGTAGTCCTGACTGCCCTCGAACTTCGTCTTCGGCGAGTACTTGCCCGTCAGGAAGCCGTTGGCCATCGGCGAGAACGCGACGAACGTGATGCCGAGTTCCTCGCAGACGGGGAACAGCGACTCATGCCAGCGCGCCATCATCGAATAGCGGTTCTCGATGGCCGTGACCTGGCAGACAGCGTTCGCACGGCGCAGGTATTCCTCAGTCGTCTCCGAGATGCCCCAGGCGCGGATCTTCCCTTCCTTGATGAGCTCTTTCATCGTGGCGGCCACGACCTCCGGCTCCACCTTCGGGTCGATGCGGTGCTGGTAGTAGAGGTCGACGTAGTCCGTGCCCAGGCGGCGTAGGCTGCCTTCGATGCTCTTGCGGATGGCCGTCGGACTGCTGTCGAGCGAGAGTGTGCGGTCTTCATTATGGTAAACGCCCATCTTCGTCGCGATGACGACTTTGTCGCGGATACCCTGGAGCGCCTTGCCCACGAGCTCCTCATTGTACGAGGTCGAGCCGTCCGGCAATACGCCCGTATAGCACTCCGCCGTATCGAAGAAATCATAGCCGGCCTCTGCTGCCTCGCGCAGCGTGCGGACAGCCTGCTCCTTTGCGACCGGCTCACCCATCGCATGGCTGAAGCCCATGCAGCCGAGGCCGACCGGATTGACGAATACATTGCTTCGTCCCAAACGTCTCTTTTCCATCTATAATATTCTCCTGTTCGTTTATCGATTTATTGATTCAGCAGTCGAGCTTGACCGGATGCCCGTCAGCCAGCCCGGGCCGCCGCCCGCCGAATGCGTGACGAGCACGTCGTCGGAAACAGCGCCTTGCGTACCTGCCGCAACTTGGCGGCCGGCCTGTTGCGGCAACGCAGAGTTTTCCTCGATTCTTATCATAAAGAAAACGAGACCGCATCAGAAGTCTCATTTCGTTAAGCAGTATGAACTTGTGGTTATCGTGACAGGATTTTCTGGACAGCGGTCAGGAAGCGGCTCACAGCAGCAGACGGCTCCGTCGCGTGCAGGATGCCGAACGAAATCTCGTAGTCCCAGTCCACAGGGATGACGCGCATCAGCGGGTGGATGTCCTTCCACTCCGGCACGCCGATCATGAGCGTCCCCTCGTTGACACAGCGGTTGAATATGTCGATGTTGTAGAACGGGAACTCACGCAGCGTGATGTCCGGGTGATTCACCAGGAGATCCTGCCGCAGATCATCCATGACGGAAGACCAACCGGGCTGGATGATGTCGACCGTCTCCCCTGCTAAATCAGAGAGCTTCAGGCGCTCCTTGCCCGCGAGTCGGTGCGTGAGCGGCACGACCATGGAAAACAGCTCACGACGGAGTTCCATGCCCTCGCACTTGCCCTTGAGATGGAACATGCTCACATCGAAGACGCCCGCGACCACATCGATGTTCGCGCCGAGATGCGTGAGGATTTCGCGCGCGTTCTCTGGCGTGTTCTCGAACGACACGAGCTGGAACTGCAGGTCGGGACTGACCTCCTGCAGCTTTGGCCATAGGCTCAGCAGAAAATTTGTCGGCGTCATGACCGAGATGCCGATACGGATGACCTGCTGTGTCTCCTGTATGGCCTTGCGCGCCCGCTCCACGGCCGCCTTGCTGTACTGGATCATGTACGCTGCATCCTTGTAGAGCGATTCGCCCGCTTTCGTCAGACGCAGGCCGCGATGCGTGCGCTCAAACAAGCGCAGGTTGAGCCGTGCCTCCATCAGGTTGATCTGCTTGATGACGGCCGGCGCCGAGATGAAGAGCGCTTCCGCCGCCTTGCTGAAGCTCCCCTCCTCTGCCGCTTTCATGAAGGTTATCAATTGTGGATTGTACAAAGCCCTGCTCCCCTCTCATTCTGCTCACACGTTCTCTCTGCTGCTGTACTGCCACACTCATCCCAGCACGTGCAGGAGGATGTCCTCAATCTCTTCATCCGTGAGCTTCTTGGCGCAGCCCGGTGTGCGGATGCTCGTCGCAGCGACTGCGTGCAGCACGGCCTTGTCCTCGATGCCCATCGCCTTGAGCGTCGTCGGCAGGCCGATTTCCTCGATGAAATCCGCGAACTTCTCCACTCCGGCCAATGCCGTCGCGAGTTCCGACTCCTGCTCTGCGACGCCAAAGACCTCGCGCGCAAGGCGGGCAAACTGCGCAGGAGCCTCCGGTGCCAGATGGCGGTAGAGCTCCGGCTGGATGACGGCCAGGCCGCAGCCATGGTTGCAGTCCGTATAGGCGCCGAGCTGATGCTCGATCATGTGGCACTGGAAGTCCGTGACCTTGCCGAGTTTCAGCACGCCGTTCTCCGCCATGGCCGAAGCCCACATGAGTTCCGAGCGCGCCTGCATGTCCTCGGGATCCGCCTTTACCTTGCGGATGTTCTCGATGACCGAGCGCATGACCGACTCATTCATCACATCCGAGAGGTTCGGTTCGCGCGGCGTGCCGAGGTACGTCTCGAGGCAGTGGCTCAGCGTGTCGAAGGCACCCGAGATGACCTGTCGCATCGGCACAGTCTTCGTGTAGTACGGGTCGAGCACAGCAAACGAAGCCGCCGTGCCCCAGAGCGGGCCCTTCCAATTCTTCTCCTCGTAGGTGATGACAGCGCCGGCATTCTGCTCGCTGCCCGTACCCGAAGCCGTGACGATGACGCCCATCGGCACGCCGGCCGTCGGCACCTTGTGCTTCGCGTACTCGTAGTCGTAGAGGTCTTCCCCGAGCGCGGCCTGTGCCGACACGGCCTTGCAGCAGTCCGAGACGCTGCCGCCGCCGACTGCCAGGATGAGATCAATTTTATGTTCCCGTACAAGACGAACACCCTCCTGCACCTTGCGGTACGTCGGATTGCTCATGATGCCCGCAAACTCCGTGACTTCCCTGCCCTGCTCCTTGAGGATGGCCATGAGCTCGTCGTAGATGCCATTGCGCTTGACGCTGCCGCCGCCATAAGCCAGCAGGACATGCTTGCCGTACTTCGGCAGTTCCTCGGCGAGCGCCTTGCGCGCCGCGCCTTGGCCAAAGTAATTCTTCGTCGGATACGAAAACGTAAAAGCTTCCATTTTTCTCTCTCCTATTCTTCTATTCTTGACGGCTGCCCGGTAACCAATCGATACTTCCATTCCCTCTCGGGAAGCTCTATACTGAGTGTATCAGCCGGTTGTTACTACCGGTCAAGTATATTTCAAAAAATGTATCGGAGTTGATCCATCATGCCACTCTACACCATGAAGCAGGTCTGCAAAGCCGCGGACATGAAGTACGAGACACTGAAGTTCTACTGCAACCAGGGACTCATCCCCTATGTCAAGCGCGACAAGAACAACCACCGCGTCTTCGACGAACACGACCTCGGCTGGGTCAAGAGCCTCAACTGCCTCAAGAACTGCGACTTCACGATTGCCGAGATGAAGGAATACCTCGCGCTCTGCCTCGAGGGCGTGCCCTCCATCCCCACGCGCCAGCAGCTGCTCGCCCACAAGGACGAGGCCCTACACGAGAAGATTGCCGCCATCCAGGAAGCCATCGACTACATCGCCTGGAAGCAGGGCTTCTACCGCGACGTCCTGTCCGGCAAGATTCCCTACAAAAGCAACCTGCTGCCAAGTGATGACAGCGATGGCACGGACGAGAAATGATCGCACCTATTGCCCAGCAAAAAACCACTTGCCTGCGAGCGCAGCCCGCACAAGTGGTTTTTTCTGTCTCTGTTTATCCTGCTTATTTTGCTGTGCTCAGCGAGCGGACCCACTCCGCGACCTTGGCGTCGTCAAGGCTGCCCGTGAAGCACGTGCCGTCCTGCCAGTTGCCCTTGCCGCCGGCCATCTCGGCGAGCAGCTTGCTGCTGTTACCGAGTGGTGAGCTGTAGGCCGTCGCGAACGTCACGACGTTCTTGCCCGTGAAGTCGTTGGCCTTGACGAAGGCATCGACCGGCCAGGCCGCGATGGCCCACCAGATCGGATAGCCGAGGAAGATCGTGTCATACGACGCCCAGTTGTCCGGCACCGCCTTCTGCAGCTGGATCTTCTCGCGCAGCGAGGCGTCGTCGTGCTCGCGACTCACGCGGCTGCTCTTGTCGTTGTAGTCGAGGTCCGCCTCCGTGTAGTCCGGATTCGGCACGAGCTTCATAATGTCGGCCTGGCGTTCCTTGGCGATGACCTTGGCCACGCGCTCCGTGCGCCCCGTCGCCGAATAATAGACGACGAGCGTCTTGCCGCCTGCCGCCACCGTGCCCGAGGACGAAGACGAAGCCACCGTGCCACTGGCTGCACCAGCTGCACTGCTCGACGAACTTCCCGTCAGCGAAGACAGGCCGCATCCCCCCAGCACCAGAGTCATCATGCTCATGCCACCCATTTTCAAAAATTCTCTGCGATTCATTTCAAGCGCGCCCCTTTCCAAAGCGATAAAAGCCAACCGATTTCTGCGAATACGATGATGATGCCGACCTGCGTCAGCGCGTAGCCAGCGCCGCTGTACGAGAGTGCCGGCGCCATGAAGATATGCGCGCCCTGCAGGCGCTCGATGAGCAGGTCCTGCTGCGCCGCGTAGATGCCGCCCGCCCCGAGTAGCCCCCCGAGGCCCAGCAGGAGCATCCTAGCTGGCAACGGCCGCGCATTGATGCCCGCCGCATGCAGCCACCGCTGCCACCAGCTCGGCAGATGCCAGCCAAGATGCAGTCCTGCCAGCACGAGGAAGTACCGTGCTGCCGTACTGTGCAGCTGGTACAAGGAAGGATTGCTGCGCAGCGAGAACGGCACGATGCCGGCAAACAACTGGCTCGAAGTCAGGCAGCCGCTGACGATTGTCACAAGGCAGAAAACCGCGAGCAGGGCATTCAATATGAGCCGTATCCTGCGCGGCCCATTCCAGTGCCCGCACCCCAGCGAAGAAACATAGCGCCGGTTGAGTCCCAGATGATAAAGGATGGGGAGGAGCATGATGACACCTACAATCTCATGCAGCACGGGCGGCAGGTAGAAGAATGTCATCTCAAAGATGAGCATCATCAAGAGCAACACATCCAATAGATACCTCATGGCTTCACCTCTCTCGTCTCCCGTACTGAGCGTTCCCAGCCCGCCGGCACTGCGTCGTCCGGCAGACTCTGCTGCACGATCTCCTGCGTCATGCGCACGTAGTCATCCTCAGGGATATGCCCCTGCCGCAGCACACACGTGAAGCAGAGCCAAGCGTAGATGAGCCCTGCAAGAATCAGTGCACCGGCCAGCCATCCATGCCATTCCTGCCTTCCTTTACGCAACACCATCGATTCTCCTTCCCGGAACAAGATCGCTCCTGCTCCCATACTCCAACGATATCATCCGGTAGTGGCTACCGGTCAAGTCTTTTCTGCTCCAGTTCGTAAATCATGTAGTCGACGCACGAAAGTTTCTCCTGTGCCACATGCAGGTCATCCATGAGCCTGCGTCGGTGACGCCTGAGGAAGCAGATGCGCGCATCATCGTCCGGCAACGCAGCGAGCTCGCGCTGACAGACATCTGGATTGAATCGTTCTTGTTCCTGTCGCTCTGCCAAACATGTTCTTGCCATCCAAAATCCTCCTGTACATTCGCTTCTTGATATCCTCATTTTAAGCGCTCTGCTCCACAATGTGAAATGCTTATATCTTAACTTGTGCCATACATTTTTTCTATCAAACGCTTGCGAAAAAAGCATCTGCTCCCTACAATAGAAGCAGATGCTTTGAACGTATAAAAGGGGGAAATTTTGAGATGGAACTCCGCACGTTATCGTATTTCCTGGCTGTGGCCAGGGAGCAGAACATGACCGAGGCAGCCAATGTGCTGCACGTGACGCAGCCGACGCTCTCGCGCCAGATTGCGGATCTCGAGAATGAGCTCGGCAAGAAGCTCTTCACGCGCACGAGCCGCAGCACCATCCTGACCGAAGACGGCATGCACCTGCGCCAGCGGGCTGAGGAAATCCTCGCGCTCGTCAACCAGACGGAGGACGAGCTCAAGAACGATACGATTGACCTTTCGGGCTGCATCCGCATCGGCGCAGGCGAGACACATGCCATGCACATCCTCGCCGACCTGTTCGCCGACCTGCACGGCCGCTACCCGCGCCTGACGGTCGAGCTCTTCACGGGCAATGCCGACGCCGTCGAGGAAAAACTCGCGCACGGGCTCATCGACTTCGCACTGATGATCGAGCCATTCAACACCGAGCACTACCACTTCATCCGACTGCCCGAAACGATGCGCGTCGGCATCGTGACGCGCGACGACAGCGAGTGGGCTGCAAAAGACGGCATCACGGCAGAGGATCTCAGCGAGATGCCCCTGCTCATCTCCTCGCGCCAGTCCGCCAACCGCTTCGATTTCCGGCAGTGGTCCGACGGCAAACTCTCCGCTGAGACCATGAACATCGTCGGACACTTTGACCTCATCAGCAACGCCTCGCACTTCATCCGCACGGGCATCGCAAATGCGATTGGCATCGATGAACTGCTGCAGCTCGACACCGGCCACTTGAAGTTCATCCCTCTAAAGCCAGCCTTGACCTTCAGCGCCGTCATCGTCTGGAAGAAATACCGCCTGCTCTCCAAGTCCAGCAGTGTCTTTCTCGAAGAACTGCGGAAGCGCATGACGCAGTAAGCCATCCGCGCCAATCACGAGAGAATTGTTATGACATCTTCGGCAATCTGTTCTTTCGTCAGGCGGTTCGCACGGCGAAGCTCTGCCACATCGTAGCGATCGTAGAAGCGCTTCGCAAAGCCGTAGCTCTTGACGCGCATCGAACTCGTCCCGTAGAAGCTGGCAATCTTCTCGCCAAAACCACCGGCCAGGCAGCCGTCCTCGATTGTGATGACGAGCGCATGATCTTTCTCGAGGTCACAGAGCATCGTTTCGTCGATGCCCGAGATAAAGAGCGGATTGATGAGCGTCGCATCGATGCCCTTTTGCGCGAGCTCTGCTGCCGTTTCCTGTGCGAGGCCAAAGAAATTGCCGAGGCCCAGGATGGCCACGCGGTTGCCGCGATGCACGAGAGCAAAGCGGTCGAGTTCATCGTAGGAGGTGCGGACTGGCAGCGTCTCCTCTGGAGCAAAGACTGGTACGCGGATGGCCACAGGGTGCTTTGTCTGGCGGATGGCCCACGTGAGCATGGCCTGATACTCTGCCACCGAAGTCGGCGCAAGGCAGACGAAATTCGGGATATTGCTCATCATCGGGATATCGTAGAGTCCGAGATGCGTCACATCGTTGAGCGCATGAGCCGAAGCACCAAATACGAGGAATATGGCCGGGTTCTCATTGACGCAGACATCCTGTGCAAGCTGATCATACGTGCGCTGAAAGAAGGTCGCCAGCGTGCCGAACACCGGGCGCGCGCCGCCCTTTGCGAGGCCCGAAGCCATGGCTACCGCCTGCTCCTCGGCAATGCCGACGTCGACGAACTGCTTTCCGGCCGCCTCGCGGCGCTCTTTCGTGAAGCCCATGACAGACGGCACGCCAGCCGTGATGGCCACCAGTGCCGGATTCTCCTGCATCTCCTTCAAGAGATACGTCGCCGTCAGCTCGGCATACGGATCCACATAGGAGACCGTCTCCTTGCCCGTCGCAAGATCGAAGGGCATATGCCAGTGCCACGTCTCGCGGTCCTCTTCAGCCGGTCGATACCCCTTGCCCTTCTGCGTCACGATGTGCACGACCACTGGATGATCGATGTCGCGAACCTCTTCAAAGGCAGCGATCAGCGCTTCAACATCATTGCCGTCTTTGACAAAGCGGTAATCGAAGCCCATGACCTTGAAGAGATTGTTCGGCGACTGGCCCTCTGTCTCGCGCAGCTCGCGGAAGGAGCGGTACATGCCGCCGTGATTCTCGGCAATCGACATATCGTTGTCGTTGAAGACCACGATGAAATTCGTGCCGAGCTCGCCGACCGCATCGAGGCCCTCCAGCGCCTCACCGCCGCTCATCGAGCCATCTCCGATGACCGCGATGATGTTCTCATGGCGACCGGCCAGGTCACGAGCCTTGGCCAGTCCCGATGCCAGCGAGATGGACGTCGACGTATGACCGATATTGAAGAAATCGTGTTCACTTTCCGCCGGGTTCGTGTAGCCGGACACATCATCGTAATGTGCCGGATCCGTGTACGCCTGCTGGCGTCCCGTCAGCATCTTGTGCGGATACGACTGATGCGAGACATCAAAGACAATCTTATCCCGCGGGGAGGTGAAGACTGTGTGCAGCGCTACAGCCGCCTCGACGAAGCCGAGATCCGGCCCGACATGACCGCCATGTACACTGGCCCGGAGGAGAAGCGCAGTGCGCATCTCCTCAATGAGCGTCTGGCGCTCCACTGCATCTAATTCCTTGACCGATTCCGGTCCTTTGATTTTTTCTAAAAACATAGACTCTCCTATCTTTTATTCCATGTGCCATGCGCAGTCATCCTCGCTCTCATCAGCTGATGTGCTGAGAATACAACTTCGCGTATACTTGAATTCAAGGGTCGACAGAACAATTTATCGAGCACCTGTCAATACGCTTATCTTACTCATTTCATGGCATAATGTGAAATGCTTATGTCTTAGCTTTCGCCATACATTTTTTCTATTGAATATGCATCAAAAATCACCTGCTCCATATCCTCGCACTAGTCCGCCAACCGCTTCAATTTCCAACAATGGTCTTCCTTAAAGATTTGCGCCCATCTGCTCCGCCATGTCGCCGAACTTGGAGTGCTCGACGAGAGAGCGAGCGCCGCAGCCGATGCCGAGCACTTTGCCAACATCCTGCCATTCCATGTAACGGACCAGTGTGTCGTAGTGATCGACAAGTGCCGACATCGTCCAGTCATCACGGTTGTAGGCCGTCGCCATCAGGATGGACTTCTTGCCGTGTAGCTTGCCCGTGCGCGAATAAAAACGGTCGACGATGGTCTTGAGCTGTGCCGACATGCCGAAGTAATAGAGCGGCGTCGTCAGCACGAGCAAGTCCGCCTCGAGCATCTTCGGCATCAAGGTGTTCTCGATGTCATCCTTCCAGATGCAAGGACCGTCCATATGGCACTGGTCACAGCCGCGGCACGGATGCGTATCGCTATTGGCCGCATCAAAAGTGAACACCTCATGGCCAGCCTGTGTTGCTCCTTTCGTGAAGCGGTCAGCCAGATAAATGGACGTTGACTCATCATGCGGATGAGGACTGCTCGTGATTACAACGATTTTCATGTTTTTCCCTCCCGAAACACTGCCTGCTGCCTGTGCAGCACCATCAGATGATTCTGCTGAAGAGCCTTTGATTGCCGACAGACCACACCCACTCAGGAAGATGGTCATGGCCCCCATGCCGGTCAACTTCAAGAATTCCCTGCGATTCATATCTGCCACACTCCCTTCTCTTTTCGATACTCCTATCTTACCCGCTTCACGCCACAATATGAAATGCTTATATCTTAGCTTGCGTTATACAATTTTTTTATCAGACGCCTGCCAAAAAGCACCTGCCCCTAAAATAGAAGCAGATGCTTTCGAATCAAATGCTTATCGCAACAATTCTGCTATCCCAATGATATGTATCGCTGACGGTTCAGCAGGACAATGGTATTCACAGGAGCCACAACCAATGCAGGCCGCATCATCGATCACGGGATAACTGCGCCCGTCGCGGTCCTCGACCATCGTGATGGCCTGCGTCAGGCAATGGCGTGCACAATTGCCGCAGACAATGCCATCCCGCGTGATGAGGCATTGCTGCTTGTCATAGCGGGCCAGCCCAATCTTGGTCTGCTGCTTTTCCGCCAACGACAGCGGACGGATTGCACCGGTCGGGCAGACCACAGAACAGAGATTGCAGTTGTAGACACAGTACCCCTGAGAGAAGTCCATATGTGGCTGCAATAGGTGCAAGGCACCATTTTCTGGGCCAGAAGATAACAGGACGCCGCTTGGGCAGCGGCTGACACAGAGGTGGCAGGAGGTACAGTGCGTATAGAAAGAATCCGCAGACTGCGCACCCGGCGGCAGGATAGACGCTTCCCCCTCAAGACCCCAAGCACCGACAGCCGCCGACATGGCAGACCGACTGCGCACGAGGCCCGCCGCCACCGTGCCGATGGCAAGGGCCGTCGTGCCCAAAAGTTCGCGGCGCGTCATGACGGGGCCGGATGGCGGTGTATCCGCAGGTTCAGTCTCTGTCATTCTGACCTTTTGCTGCGCATGATGCGATCGAGAAAAATGCAGCGCATCTTTTGGGCAGATGGTCAGGCAGTCAAAGCAGTCGACACAGCGGCTGCTGTCTATGCCCCCAGTTTTTGCATCGATGCAGGCAGAAGGACAAGTTCTCTCACAGGCACCACAATGGATGCAGCGGTCCGCGTCAATGACAGGGCGGAACACGCTGAACCGGCTGACCGTCCCCAGCAGCGTCCCCACCGGACAGATGGTATGGCAGTAGGCGCGGCCATGACGCCATGATAAGGCGACCAGCACGATCAAGTAAATGCCCGCCAAGACTGCTGCCCATGCAGACGGCTGCTGTACCTCTGCCTTCATCAGCAGTGGCAGCCAGTCATATCGCTCGCTTAGGCCCACAATCGCGTTCCACCCATAGGATACCGGAAGCGCAAACAAATCGTTGAGGATGCGCCCAAAGATGCTGTACGGATCGACTAGTCCGAGAAAGAGCGGATAACCGAATAATATGGACAGCCCTGCCAAGAACAAAACCGCATAGCGCAGGCCGCGCCGTTCGCGGGCAAAAGCAAATGAACGGCGCTTTTTCCTGCGCCTTCCTGACAGCCAGATCACGAGGTCCTGACTGATGCCGAGCGGACAGAGCACACTGCAGTACACGCGGCCAAAGAGGAACGTCACCGCGAGAATCAGTGCCAAGGCGAGGAAATTCCCCGCCAGAAGTGCAGGCAGAAAC
This sequence comes from Mitsuokella sp. AF33-22, assembly GCF_003475755.1. NCBI lineage: Bacteria > Bacillati > Bacillota > Negativicutes > Selenomonadales > Selenomonadaceae > Mitsuokella > Mitsuokella sp. AF33-22. The sequence goes on from NZ_QRQA01000005.1 coordinate 133,285, forward strand.
TGCCAGTGCGGCAGCACCGGCGCGAGCAGGCCGCCGAAGGTCAGCACTATGACGAGCAGCATCCCCAGAGATACGATAATCCGTCCCTTCCGAATCATTCAGAACACCTCCTTCCCCGTTTCCCTGCTCAGGCGCTGGACCAGGTCATCGATGGCCCGTATTTCCTTCGGGATATCGATATGCTGCGGGCAGCGCGGCAGGCATGTGCCGCAGGCCGTACAATGCGACGCCCTCTGCGAGCGTTCCAGATTGTTCTTGTAATGCGCGAGAAACGCTTCTTTTTGGCGAGCAGATGCCCGCTCGGGATACTCAAGGTCTAAGCCAGCTGCTTCGCCATAGCGCTTGTAGATCCGGAAGACCGAGGCGATATCGACGCCGTACGGGCAGGGATCGCAATAGCGGCAATACGTGCAGGGAAGCGCCCCGCTGTCGCTGGCCTTGCCGAGTGTCTGCTGGATAGCGCGTGCCTCTGCCGTCGACAGCGGCTCAAAATCCATCATCGTCTGGACGTTGTCGAGGACCTGTTCCAGATTGCTCATGCCCGAATTGAGCGTGATGACACCGTCGAGAGAGCCCACCCAGCGTAGGGCCCACGAAGCCATGCTCGCGTCTGGCCGCTGCGCTTTCAGGATGGATTCCGCCGACTCCGACAGGCTGGCCAGATTGCCGCCTTTGACCGGCTCCATGACAAAGATGGGCACATCCTTCTCCCGGCACTTGCGATAGAGGTCGCCGGCCTGCCGGCTTCCGGACGGCGCCTCGCCAGGCTCATTCCAGTCCGCGTAATTGAGCTGGATCATGCAGAAATCCCAGGGGTACTGATCCATGAGATGATAGAAGAACGGCACATCGCCGTGGAACGAGAAGCCCAGGCTGCGGATGCGGCCCTGCGCTTTCTCCTCGCGCAGGTAGTCGAGGATTCCCTGATTGATGTAGAGCCGGTCAAACTCCTCCTGGCTGCTCAACGAGTGAAGCATGTAGGTATCAAAATACTCGACCTGACAGCGTTCAAGCTGCGTCTGGAAAATCTCTTTGGCCTGCGACAGGTCCGTGAGCATCGGTGTCGGCATCTTATCCGCCAAAAAGAAACTCTCGCGAGGATATTTCTTCAGCACCCCGCCCACAAAAGACTCCGACTTCCCATCGTGATAAAACCAGGCCGTATCGAAGTAATTGATGCCATGACGATAGGCAAAGTCGATCATCTTCTCGCTGAGCTCCGCATCGATCTCCCGTCCAGAAGTCGAGAACTTCGTAGGGAACCGCATGCAGCCAAAGCCGAGCATCGGCAGTTCTTGTCCAAGCGGCGCAAAATAGCGGCGCGTGACCTGCCCCATGATCTCACCTGCTTCTTCTGCCGCCTTGTCACGGTCGAGGAATGACAAGATCTCTTCGCGATTGAGGAACGCACCAGCGGCTGCCACGCCAGCCAAGCCACCAAGCGCCTTCAAGAAACTCCGCCGATTGATTCCATTTTGCATAAGAACATCTTCCTTTCATCCAGATGATAGGATGAGCATGCACCGTGAACAACGACAAAACAGCCCAGTGCATCTACATGCACGGGACTGTCTCTCATCGATGCCTGGCGGCATTCACTTCACATTCATTTTCCATTCACGGATGCGACCCAGTCGGCCAAGCCTTTATCGGATAAGCCGTTCAGTACCCGACCGTTCAGAAAGCGGGCGGTGGGGCAGATGCGCTTGAGCTCCTCTATCGTCCGCCCCATGCTGCTGCCGCCGGAAGTGGCAAACGGCACGATCGTCTTGCCTGAGAAATCGCTGCTCTCCAAGAACGTCGCGATGATGCGCGGCGCAACATACCACCAGATTGGGAAACCGATATAGACAACATTATACGCAGACGCATCTGCCAGTTTCACGGCCAGAGCCGGTCGGATGGATTCATCCGACCGCTCTTTGCTCGTGCGGCTCGCCTTATTGGTCCAGTCCAAGTCAGCACTGCTGTACGGTACGGCCGGCTTGATCTCGAAAAGGTCAGCCTGCGCAGCGCGCGCCAGACGCTCTGCCACACGTCTAGTCGTTCCCGTCGCTGAAAAATAAGCAACCAATGTCTTACTCATCTTCTTTTTCTCCTTTCAATGGCAAGACGAATGACGAATATAGACCATTCAGTCCGTGCTCTTGCTTACTTAGCTGCCGGTTCCTGATAGACTTCCTTGGCATAGCGGAATGCCGCCCAGGCCTTCGGCCAGCCGCCGTAGAAGCCGACCTGTGTGATGATCTCTGCCATCTCCGCTTTCGTCACGCCGTTCTTCTTCGCCGACTCGATGTGATATTTGAGCGAGCTGTCGGTGATGCCCTGTGCAATGAGTGCTGAGACCGTCACGATGCTGCGGTCATGCAGCGAGAGCACATCGTTCTTGCTCCAGACTTCACCGAACAGGATATCATCATTGTAGCGGGCGAAATCCGGCGCAAAATCGCCGAGCTGCTGGCGTCCTGCTGTCTGTACGATCTTGACGGCCTTCTTGGCCGGTGCGGGCGTCGATGCCTGTATTGCTGCCGCATTTCCATTGTCCGGCTGAGCCGATGCTGCTTCACTTTGAACCATGCCTGTCCCCCAAAAAAGAATACTGAATAAGACAATCGCTGCGCTCCTTATCATCTTGAAAACTCCTTTCCCAAATTTCTCTCAGCTACTCTTATGCTATGCCATTCCCGTGCAGCCACGCCTTGACGCGCGGACGGTAACCGCGGCGGATTTCCTCCTGCGACTTGCGGACGACCGTGTCATAGTCTTCATGGTAGTCATCCGGCGCTGCGATCTTCAGGATATCCGCCCGCAGTGCCTGCTGCAGTACCTTTGCGATGCGCTCTGTATTGCCATTCGTCCAAGTGAAATAGACGACAAGTGCTTTCATTTCTGGCGGGGATTCATGCGTGCACAGTCGCCGACTTTCTCACCTGTGACGAAGTACTCATAAGTTGGGAACTCGAACAGGACAGGCTTGAACTTGTGGTAGTCAATCTTGCCGGCGTCATTGAGGATGGTTTCATTTGCATAGGTCGCTTCAATGCGGCAGATGAAGTTGTCGAAACCATCCAATTCGAGGGTGTTGACCAAGGTGCATTCAATGGAAACCTTGGCCTCATCGATGAGCGGTGCACCGTTTTCACCGATGGTGTAAGCAAAAGCGGCGGACTTATCCACCTTGTTGCCGGAAATCACGCCCATGTAGTCAGCTTCCTTGAGCCAGCTCTCATCGACGACATTGATGGAAACCTTCTTCGTCTCCTTGATGCCTTTGTTCGTGTGATGGTTCTGCACCATCGACAGCATCAGATGACTGTGCGCTACCGTGCCGGCATGCGCGACAAGCGTCCAGTTCGGCTTGCCATCGACCATGCTGCCGACAACAATGAGAGGCACGGGGTATAATGCCAAAGCTTTGCCAATATTCTTCTTCATGATTGTTCACCTTTCTGTTCTATGTGTTTTCTTCTGCCGCCCTATCATCTCTCCTGAATAGTATAGCCAGGCTTAGAAGAAATCGTCGTTCTCGTAGGTGCTCCATCTATATGATGATTGACCTTGAGCATAGTTTTCGCTTTGTTCGCAAATGCTTCATAAGCTTCCGATGAATAATACGCTTTTTCTGCAGATTTATCCCGGAATAAGAGGTAACTGTGAATACGGCCCGGATTCCCCAGTTCGTTATTGGCAACCATGACCAGTACTCCATCATCATAATTTACAGCACGGGTGTATTCTTCTTTCACCATTTGACGATAAGCATCCACTTGATCTTCTTCAGGTTCTACATAGGTCAGACGCACCGCCGTGCCAACAAGACCAGGATCTTTTGACATCATGACAATCGGCTCGGTATAAACAAAATGGAGATCTCGTAAGATAGGACGGCGCGCAGCTTCATACTGTGCAAATTCCTTGCTGCCCACATGAAGTTCATAATCGGCTTCACTGCGGTATACCTCCAACAGGATATTCACATCGGGATTATCTGTCGGGGTACAACCGTAAAGCATGTACGTTCCTTCTTCACGCATCGATTTAGGTCCAACCAGCTGCGCTGCATAGGCCCCCATTTTTTTCATTTGTCCTGGCGTCGAGGTCAGGACGGCCCAATGAACTACCATAGGGGAGTTATCTGGGTTCTTAATCTCATGTCCAACCGCAACGGGCGAAGCTCCAGCTACAGAGCCGGACATTACACCTGCCCCCATCGTCAACGCCGACAATCCTAATGCTATCAACAATCTAACCTTTCTAACCTTTTTGCATTTAAACATAGTATCTCCTCTTTTCTTCCATATGTAAGATTGCTAGATTGGAAAGTGAACGTACTCCTGCCTATATGAGCAGGAGTACGTTCACCGAAGGCATCCCCCAGCACATTCATACGGTGTTCTGATTTATTATGCATGGATGATATCTCCTAACATAAAATCATATATTTCAGCCTATAGACAGCATTGCAACATATGACGTCTATCTGATTTCCCCTGAATAGCATAGCTCGGTTTAAGCGAAATCGTTGTCCTAGCAGATGCTCTGTCTGAATGATTAACCTTATGATAGCAAAATAAGCATTTCATGTGAAATGCTTATCAAAAATCGTCTGTTATAGAACAAATGCATGACAGAGAGCGAAAACGATGCTTATTCCATCATAGTGCTATGGCGCATTTTACCGGTCTGTTCCGTCCGGCAGTAGCAGATGCTCATCACCGATACGCGCCTCGGCCTGGCAGTGCACGAACTTTGTGAGCAGCAAGGCCGCTGTTGCCATCACCAGTCCGCCACAGACGACGTAGGGCAGGCCGAGGCTGCGGATGAAGAAGCCGCTGAGCATGGTTCCCGCCATGCAGCCGAGATTGGCCGCTGTCAGGAACAGGCCATTGCTGAAATCCGGTGCATCCGATGCCACGCAGGCCAGCAAGTACTGATTGATGTTCGCATTGATGCCGCCGAGGATGCCCCAGGCCACGATTAGTGCCGCGAGGAGCGGCAGCAGCTGGCCACCGCTCACAAATAGCAGGCAGTAGAGCACAGTGGGAAAAGGCGTACAGTGACGCGAGGACGCTTGGCGAGAAGATTGCCGCCCAGATAGCTTCCGTAGATGTTCAAGAGGCCGTAGACGAGAAGCAGAGTTGCGATGAACTGTCCCGGCAGGGCCGCAATCTGCTGCAGGTAGTCAGCGAGGTAGTTGTAGACGCCGAAGATCGAGCCGTTGAGGCAGATGACCGCCACGATGGCCAGCCAGACCGGCGGGCGCTTCAGGACAGAAAGCTGCGCACCGTACTGCATCGGCTGCGCCACAGGCAAGTCCGGCACGAAGGCCATCGTCAAGAGGAACATGAGCCCCGTCACACCTGCAAAGAAGGCCATCGCCACCGAGAAGTCAAACGTCGCAGCCAAGACATTGCTGATGGGCACGCCGATAACCATGCCAGCGGCGACGCCCATGTTGATGCGCGCCACGGCTCGCGGTGCATCCTCTGGAGCCACCCAAGCCGCGGCCACGCTGAAGGCGAGCGCGCAGTAGACCGGATGGAAGAAAGCCGGCACGACGCGCAGCACCAGCAGGACCTCGAAGTCACTCGCAAAGACGGCCAGTGCATTGCAGAGCGTGAACACGCCCAGCACAAGCAGCATCACGCGCTTGCGGTTGAAGCGCGAGAACAAGAGCGGCATCGTCGGCCCCGCTATGGCCACACCGAGTGCAAACAGGCTGACGAGCAGCCCCGCCTGCACGATATCCACCTGGTACATCTCCGCCGCCATCGGCAGGATGCCGATGATGCCCATCTCCGTATTGAGGATGCTGAACACACCAAATGCCAAGATCAAGAGCAGCAACTGCTGCTGTTGTTTCATCTCATCTCATCCTTTCTTCTTCCTGACCGAGCTCTATCTCATGGATTCAAAGTCAGGAATACATCACCCGCTCCTTAGGCGAACGTCCCCATCATCACGGTGGCCATCAGCCAAGCATCTCTCTTCTCATTCTTGAAATTTCTCATGGAAAACCCCCTTCCTTATTGCATCTCATCATTGCCTATCCTGTTGTTTTGCTTGATGAGTTTATTATAAGGGAAGGGGTTTATGATTACAAATGCCTTGTTTTAACTATTAATAATGCTTATTAGGCATGATTAGAAAAACCTCGTCCAGAGCCGCCACGACGAGACGGCCGGCGCGGGAGAAGACCTGATCTCTGCGCCAGACCACATAATTCGCCGAGCGCAGCTCTGGCTCCAGCGGCCGGAAAACCAGCCCGCGTGACGTTCCCACAGCATCCGCCATGCCCTTGAAGCAAAGCGCACTGCCTATGCCCGCCTTGATGAAGAAGATCGTATTGTAGAGCAGGTTGTAGGTGCCAGTCACCTCAATCTTCTCCGCTGCACTGCCGAAGTAATGATCCAGCTCATGACGCTTCATCGCCTGCTCCGACAAAATCAGAGGCTCCTCTACGATGTCGGCGCGCGTCAGGACCTCCTTGCACTGCTCATTTCAGTTTCGCATACTCTGCTTCGCTCACAGGCTCCAGCCACTCTGTTGATGCGCCTTCCTTCATAATGGAGAGGTGCTGGAACCAGCTCGTGTGCTGTGCCCCATGCCAATGTTTCACATTCTCCGGGATGGTGACGCTTTCGCCCGGCAACAGTTCCTTCGGCTCCTCGCCCCAAATCTGGTAGTAACCCTTGCCCGATACCCCGGCCAAGACTTGACAGCTTCCATGATGCTTATGCCAAAAATTGATGCACCCCGGCTCAAATGTCACATTGGCTACATTCACGCCCTTGCCCTGCATGGGGAACAGGAAACTCCTGCCCGTGAAATACTTGGCATAACCCGTGTTCGGCTGCCCGATGGGATAGACCGCACCGCCTTCCTGCATGAGTGCTTGCGTGATTTCCGTTTCCGTTTGAGCATTTTTCACATTAAGGTCAGCGGCAAGGCATGTCGGCATAGACAGCGCCGTACTCGCCAAAAGAGCGGAAGCTACCAGCCCTTTTGCCACTTTCGGAATCACATTGCGGATATTCATATAAAATCCCCCTCGTAATGATGATGGTAAATACTATGTCATTGGAGTGAGTATACTTCAAGAATGCGCCCCAAAAATGGTCTTCATGAGCAGGGCAGCAAAAATTTCTGTCACGGCTTTTACCGACAATGCTGTATTACCCCACAAACTCGCTTCCTCCTTGCCCATGCCTCAAGCCTTGGGCGCATTTTTCATCCATACTTGCGAAGCTCTCTTGGCAGTTTTCGTGTTCTGCGCCATAACTCCGACAAGGGGATGGGGAACATACAATTCCTCCAGATAGGCGATGTCCTCTGCCGAGAGTTTCAAGTCAACCGCCTTGACCGCCCCCTCTACATGATGTAGTTTCGTTGCCCCGGCCACGGGAGCAGTTACCTTGGTTAAGAGCCAAGCCAAAGAAATTTCCGTCATGCTCACCGCATATTTATCGGCCAGCTCCGCGACACGCATGATGATTTTCTCGTCCTCTGTCGCCATACCGTCGTATTTCAGTTTGGCATAACTATCCTCTGTCAGTCTTTTAGTGGTTTCTCCCGGTTTTCTCGAAAGGCGACCGCTGGCCAAGGCACTGTATGGCGTCATGGCGATGTTATCCTCCTCGCACAAGCCGGCCATTTCTCGCTCTTCCTCACGGAACAGGAGATTGTAATGGTTCTGCACGGAGACGAATTGGGCGAATCCTTCTTTTTCCGCCAAGGCGTTGGCTTTGGCCAGTTGCCATGCGTAGCAGTTGGCGATACCGATATAGCGCACCTTTCCGGCTTTGACGGCTTTTGTCAGTCCGTCCAACACGTCATATATCGGGGTTTGGTAATCCCACATATGATAAATGTAGAGATCGACATAATCCATGCCCAGATGCTTTAGGCTCAGGTCAAGGGATTTTTCGATATGTTGTTGCCCCGTCACGCCGTCCGCTATCTCTTGCGGCGTGCGCGGCAGGAACTTCGTCGCCACGACCACATCTTCCCGTTTGGCAAAATCCTTTAAGGCTCGCCCCACATATTCCTCGCTGGTGCCATTCTGATAAACGATGGCGGTATCGAAGAAATTGATGCCCAAATCCAAAGCCCGCTTGATGATACTGCGGCTCGTTTCCTCGTCCACCGTCCAACTGTGCTGTCCCGTTTTGGCATCGCCGAAACCCATGCAGCCAAGACAAATGCGGGACACATTCAAATCAGAATTTCCCAGTTTCCTGTATTCCATGTCAAATCTTCCTTTCCTGATTTTATTGCAGATATTTCTTCACACTATCTATCCAAGCATCTATTTCCGCTTGGTCGGTAAGCATATCGGCTCCGCCTTGGGAGTCAAACTGTATTTCCATGTCGGGAGCAAACTTTGCCCCGGCGCAGATTGTCTTGATGTCCGCTATCACATGACCCGGCCAGCCGCCGTGGGTCATAAAGGGAATAACGGTCTTCCCCGTCCAATCCTGCGAGTGCAGAAATGTGAGCATGGGCGGTGCCATCCGAAACCACCAAGTGGGAGTTCCCACTGCAATCACATCGTAATCTGCCACATTGACCGTCAGCGGCTTAATCTCCGGTTGATAGCCGGCTTCTACTTCCCGTTGCCCTTGGCGGGTCACTTCGCTATCCCAACCGCCATACGGAGGGTATGGGGTAACGGGTTCTATCTCTGCGTAATCGGCATTTAAGGCCACTTGCAGTTGTTTGGCAATCTTTCGGGTATTGCCGCGGGAAAACGAGTAACAGACCACCAGTATTTTTTTCTCTTTGTTCACGACAGATTCCTCCTTGTTTGCCGCTGCGGACAGACTTTTTGGTGTGGGGCCTGCCGTGAAGGTAATGCCAAAGACGACAAGCAGCCCCACCACAACAAATGCAGCGACAAATTTGGCTCTACGCAAATTCATCGACAGCTCCTTCTCTTCAATACAGTCGGATGTTTTGCCAAAAATCAAAGTGATGGCGTTCTCTATAGTCTTTCATGTCCATCATCTGCGGCTTGCCTTGACCAAGTTTCAGATACTGGGCGCGGTCGCTGTCAAAACGCTCCCAAATGCCCCGCCTGTCCACCTCGGACATACCCGTCCACAACTTGACCATTTCCCTGGCAGCCTTCTGCTGCTTTTTATTGAGGTCGGTGCTGAGGTCGGAAGAGCCGTGGAAACCGGGAAACAGATAGGGCAGTTCGTAGGTGTGCGCCGTACCCTGCGCAAAGTCCGTTGTCACATACTTGGGGCAAGTCGGGTCGCTGAACTCGTAGTAATAGACTTTGATTTGGTTATCAAGGGAGTCGGCAATCCGATAAATCGGCGCGGCGAACCAACTGTCCGTGATGACCTGGGCATAAGCCTCGGCCGGACTGCCGTAATCGGAAGCGGGGTATTCCTGCATCACCTTGTCTGCAAATCCCGGCAGAGCATACTGTTTCTCCAAGGCTTCCAAATTGTCGCGATAAGCGACCTCGTCCATCGGTTTTCCGGCAGCACTCTCCGTCAAGGCGGCAAAGAAAGAGCCTTCATTTTGCACATTGCCAATCCCCAGCCGCTCACCGTTGACACGTCCCGCTTGGAAGGCTTCGGCGATACTGGTAGGGACATACTCGCCATCTCTGGTGATGATGCCGTCCAGCAAATAGTTATTCTCCAAGGCTAAAATCTCTTCCGTGGACAACGCACGAAGCTGTTCGGCAGTGGCATTGTTCAGCCCTGCTGCCTTGGCCAAACCTATACCGCGTTCCTCGGCCTGTTCCGGCGAAACGGAATGGCCGTTGGCGTACATGACCGGGGCGGACATGGCGATGATATTTTTGAACAAGCCTTTGGCCTTCGGGCTGGCCATCAGGATTTGCGAACTCTGCCCGCCGGAGGATTCTCCCGAAATGGTTACATTGTCCGGGTCGCCGCCAAAGTTTTCAATATTTCTCTGCACCCATTCCAACGCCGCAATCTGATCCATCACGCCGTAATTGATTTTGGCATGGTCTTCCGCGTCAATGGCCGGATGGGCAAAGTAGCCGAATACGCCGAGGCGATAGTTTATCGTCACCACTACGGCGCGTCCCTCTTTTGCCAAAAGCGTCGGGTCGTAATCACTGCCCGCGCCTACCACCAATGCGCCGCCGTGAATCCAGACAAACACCGGCAGTTTCTCCGGGTCGCCCGGTTTTTTATTCGGCACGGCTACATTGAGATACAAGCAATCCTCCGAGCCGCCTGCCGTGGCAAAAACACCCAAATAATCGGTCTGTGCGGCTTCGCTCTTGTATTGGGTTGCGTCCAACACACCCTGCCAGTTATCGGCCTTGACCGGCGGTCGCCAACGCAGTTCTCCCACCGGCGGTTTGGCATAGGGAATGCCGCGATAGTAACTGATGCCGTTTGCCATAAAGCCGCGAACCTGTCCGTTTTCCGTATTCGCCAATACGCTTTGGCTAACCGCCGTTTGAGTTTCGGCGGCATACACCACATGATTTTGTTCGGTCATCACTGCCGGGGAGAAAAGCCAAGTCGCCGCCACTGCGACCACTAAAGTTTTCTTTAGGTGGGTCAAAAATTTCTTATTCATTTCGTATCTCCACTTTCCTCGACATACGCCTTTTTCATGGAGTTGAAGGCCGCCCACACATTCGGCCAACCGGCATAAAATGCCTGATGCGTGAGGATTTCTGCCATTTCTTCTGCCGTAATGCCGTTTTTCTTGGCTTCCTTCATCTGGTACTGGCAAGCAAAGGTATCGCCCATCCCCTTGGCCACCAACGCGGCTACCGTAACCATCGAACGGTCACGCAGGGACAGCTTATCATTTCGCGACCAAACTTCGCCAAACAAAACGTCGTCATTGAGCCGAGCAAACTCCGGCGCAATATCTCCCAACATATCGCGTCCCGCCGTCTGCACGACCTTCACCGCTTCCCGCTTTTTGTTATTGTTCTGTCCCATTTCTGTAACCTCCATAAAAATTTTTATCTTACTTTCAACTGGTTCAGCTTTTTGATAAGTTCCACATCCGTCAAATCGGCAATGTGGTCATTTCTGTCCAGTTGGTCAATCGCCGTAATTTCCTCTGTCGTCAAATGAAAATCAAATACATCAAAATTTTCCTCAATGCGCTCCTTGCGGACTGATTTGGGAATTGTGGCTATACCTCGCTCTATATCCCAGCGCAAAATGATTTGCGCCGGAGTCTTTCCGTATCGTTTGCCAATGGAAACCAACACGTCATTTTCGAGGATTCCCTTGCCGCCGTGTCCCAACGGACTCCATGCCTCCATCTGCACATCGTATTCCCGCATGATTTCCTCTGCTTTCTTCTGTTGAAAGTAGGGATGAAATTCCACTTGGTTGATGGCGGGAGGGAGTTCATTGTTCATGACGAAGTCCACAAGGCGGTCGCTGTTGAAATTGCATACGCCAATCGCTCGTATACGCCCTTCCTGATACAGTTCCGTCATGGCGCGCCAAGAGCCGTAACAATCCCCGCATGGCTGATGGATAAGGTATAAGTCAAGATAATCCAAGCCAAGTTTTTGGAGCGATGTCTCAAATCCGGCCTTGGCGTTCTCGTATCCTGCGTCCTGAATCCACAGCTTGGTAGTGACAAACAACTCCTCGCGCGGGATGCCGCTTTTTTTGATGGCTCTCCCCACAGCCTCTTCGTTAAAATAGGCCGAGGATGTGTCCAACAGTCGATAGCCCGTTTCAATGGCATGGAGAACACTTTTTTCGCATTCCTCAAGGTCGGTCATCATGTAGACACCAAAACCCAAAAGCGGCATCTTGACGCCATTGTTCAGCATGGTATATTCCATTTTCTTGCCCCCTATTGTCGATGGCTGTCAAAAGCATACCGTGGCATCCTCGAATGCTCTTTGTTGCCATGTCTTTTCCGATTTTGCCGCAACTTCCTGCTTGCAAGGCCATTTTAAGACAAAATCTCTTGCAACGGAAGTCGCAATTTGCTAACATGGTATTAACCAAAAGGTTCATGCAGGAGGTAGCAATGTATAACAAGCATCTGGACGCATTCCTGATGGCAGCAGACTGCGGCAGCTTCACCAAGGCGGCGGAAAAGCTGTTCATCTCACCCAATGCCCTCATCAAGCAGATTAACTTGTTGGAGGCAAAACTGGAACTGGCACTCTTTTCGCGCACCAATCACGGCATTGCGCTGACCGAAGCGGGCAAGAGCATCTACCGAGATGCCCGCCGCATCATACAGATTTCCGAACAGGCTGTGGCAACCGCCCACACCCTTGAGGCAGGAAAACAGCACGCGATACGGCTCGGCAGCTCGCTCATGTGTCCTGCCCGCCCCATCGTCAATCTATGGCTGGCCGTCAGCGCGGCGCATCCGCTCATCAGGCTGCAAATTGTGCCAATGGACGACAGCAAAAATAACCGACCTGAATTGCTTGGCAACAAAGACAACGATGTTGACATCATCGCAGGGATATTCCCTTCCACACTTTGGAAAAATCGTTGCAATGCCTTGACTTTGCGGCAGATACCATTGGCGGTCACCGTACCGATCAACCATCCCTTGGCCGGTCGTAAGCATATAACGCTTACGGATTTATATGGCGAAACCATCCTCATGGTGGAGCGCGGCGATACATCCTATATCGACAACTTGCGCGATGAGATTGAGGAAAATCATCCGCAAATCCATATCCATGATGTCCCACCATATGATTTCAATGTGTTTAACTATGCGGAAAACACCGGGCGACCAATGATTTCCGTTGACCTTTGGGACGGAATCCATCCGGCCTTGGTCACGCTCACTTGCGATTGGGGCAAGGAATATGCCGTCCCCTATGGAATCCTGTACGCCAAAGATCCGACGGAGCACGTTATGGAATTTATCCACGTCATGGAGCGAGTGATGGGTAGGTAAAAACAGTATACGGTTGAATGCCGTAACGAAGGCCGTCTTGACTTCTTCCTGTACTCAGTCGAAGACCTGCGGGCTGATGATGGCTTCATGATTATTTTCCACATAGTACTGCGGCACTTCCCCTTCATTCGCCTTCGTTTCTTTGGTCAGGAAGTTGACGGTGAACCGCTTCTGCAGCAGGGCATCGCCCTTGTATTTCTCATTTGTCAGGATGCTCTCTACCGTTCCCGGATACCAGCGTTTCTTTTTTGCCGGAGTTTCCAGCCCTCTGGAAGTCAGCTCCTTGGCAAAGGAGTGGAAGGTATACCCGTCCAGGAACAAGCGGTAAATCAGTTTCACCGTCTTGGCCTGTTCCCGGTTGACGACCAGATTCCCGTCCGGCCCCCGGTCATAGCCGAAGAAATGGCCGAACGGTACACACACCTTTCCGTCAGCGAATCGCTTCCAATGGCCCCAGGTGACGTTTTCCGAGATGCTCCGGCTTTCTTCCTGCGCCAGGAAACTCATGATGGTGATGTGGAGTTCCCCTTTACCAGTAATTATGATACAAAATAACGATGAACCCCCTTGCACCCCCCTGGCTATCGTTAAGCGAGTATCGCTTGGAAGCCTTGCGGGACAAGGCTTCGACAAAAAGAGAAGGGGGTGCATTTGCACCCCCTAAGGCTCGGAGGTTGCACCCCCTTGACATCTTACTTTCTGTTGTAGTCCACCTTCTTGCTGCCCGTCAGCTGGGACATATCCGTTTGTAGAAACTGCTCTATGGCTGCCCAAGTCACATCGAAATTATCAAGGAATGCTGTATGCCATGCCTTAGGAACGATGCAGAGGCTGGCTTGTGGGATATATTGTTTTGCCTCCACCATAGTCACTAATGGGGCATGGTCGTCTTCATCTCCCGCAATCAAGAGTACCGGGCATTGGATGGTTTGAAGAAAATCCTCGCCGACTTCCATTTTGCTCCAGAAATTCATATAGCTATCGCAAAATTCTTGATAGCGCTCCGGCTCCGGCATGATGCGTTTCTGTTGCTCAATAAAAGCAGCATCAATCTTGGCCAAGTCCTCTACCTTCATTTCACCGCTGAAAAAACCTGCTTTGAGCGTACCCGCACCGATAGCGATAACACGTTCCACACGATTGGGGTACATAGATGCTACCTTGTATGCCGTGTATGCGCCGTCGCTGAAGCCTAAGAGAATCGCTGGCTCATTGGTGACTTCCTTCATCACCGCCAGCATATCATTGGCTTTTTGTTCATAGGTCAGCTTCGAGTGGCCGATTTCTGATCGTCCATGTCCACGCGTGGAAACGACAATCACTTGATAGTCCTTCCGCAGATTGTCTATCATCTGTCCCATCTCATAGGGCGTACCCACTCCACCACCATGAAAGACGAACAGCGGCTTGCCTTTGCCGTAAACCTCATAGTAGATTTTGGCATCGTCCGCTTGCACATAATGCCCTGCCGCTTTGTTGTTCCCGTAGGGAGTGCTGCTGCCCTTAGCCTCCGGGTTTTGCATGAAATAGCGTATGGCGTTACCAGCTTTTGTAGCCTCGCCGATTTCTATGCTACTCGTCAGCAGGATAGCCGCACTCAACATGAGTGCGCCAGTCCCCTGAATCATTTTTTTCCAATTCATATCCTGTCCCTCCAAATTCTCGATATCCATTTCCGTAAATTCTTCAGGGCATCATACCGAGTGACTCCAGCAAACCGATCATGCCCTGCGCCGCAACATCACACGTTCGGTGTCCATTTCTCACATCTCCCATCATCCCAAACCCTTGAAATGTTCCAGCATAGAAATTCCATAAAATAGATGTCGAGCCTGTATAAGAAGGGTCATGATGAGCACCTGCAAAGGCGCAAACGAACTTGTCAGCATGGTTACAGCGACAAATTCCAAGGATCCGCCAAAAATAAAGAAACTCATCAGCATTGGATACCAAAAGCTAAACCCTGCGACATTCATATACATACCGTATGCCATGCCAAGAAACCAAAAGCCAGCAAAAATGGGCAAAGTGTAGGGAAAAGCTGCTTTAAGCGATAGGTAGCAAACATTATTCTTTCGGCTCATCGGCCAATCTCCAAATTCCAGACATCAATTCCCGTAGCCGCATCATATTTCAGTCCGATATTTCCTCCCTGCACAGGGTCAAGGAGCAGTTCTGCCGTGTATAGCACCGTCGCTCTCTTCAAGTGACCACCAAGGTAATCTATGTGCTCCGTCGTTTCGTCAAATGCGGAGAAAAGCGCATGAGCGTGGTGTACCAATTCCCCATTCTTGTCCGTCACGATATTTCCCATGAGGGAAATCATCTCCAATATACCATTCCGCACATGAGGTAAAAACTCCTGCTTGTCTGGAATATAAGTTGCTACTTCTACCTCGCCGCAAGCTCCGATGCCTTGAAATGTTCCCGCAGATATGTGAAGTTCCCGGCAAACATTCTTCACCTCTGACAGAATTTCCTCGCCTTTGTCTATACGGACATAAACTCGTCCGCCCATTTTCCTGTAATCCATCGACATTCCCTCTTCCTTTCAATCATCCAGCGTAACCTGATGATTGATGTATTGCCCATTGCGAAGACCGCCGTCATAGTCAATCGCTGCCGCTGGGCAACGGTGGAAACAGCCGAGACATAAGGTACATTTTTCCTTTACCCACTTCGGCTTTCCGTTCTTCATGGCAATAGCATCGAGCGGACACTGCCGAGCGCACAGCCCGCAACCGATACATTTTTCGCTGTCCAGCCGAAAGTTTTTCGTTTTACGTATGCGATTGTAATTCGCCTTAGCTGCTGCTGCCACAATTTTTGACATCTGATCCGGCAGTCGATGTCCCTTTTCGCGGCGCAGAATTTGCCCGATGATAATGCGTGTTTCTGCCTCTCCATTTTCCTCGGCGCGGCGGTTGCGTTCAGCATTTTTCAGGTAAAACATGGGACTCCAATTATCGACAAAACGTGCCGCATACAAGCTGTCAAATTGAATCCCGACCTTGCCAAATTCCTTTTGTGCCGTAGATAAAACATTGCCGTAGTCGCAGCCGTAAGTGGCCACAAAATAGCAGTAATGGTCGGCTCCTTCCAAAAGTATCTCGGCTTTTTGCAGATAGTCCAACAAAATCGCGGGCAATCCTTCCCAATAGGTCGGCATGACAACGCCAAAATTTTCCCCTTCCGGCACGGTGATGGAATATTTCTCCTGCCGTACCAGTTCTTTTAGCGGCACAATCTTTTCGTCGGTTGCCTTGGCGATTTGTTCTGCCACATATTTATTGGTGCCTGTGGCACTGAAGTAAAGAATCACTTTGACACCTTCTTACAGACTGTACACACTGCTCCGATACATTTGTAGCCTTTCCTCTCCATTTGTATCCATGGTTTCCTGCAAGCGATTTATCATAGCATCCTTGTCCTCCGGTACCCGGCCGTTAATGCGCACGGGCATGGTGACATGCTCGGCGCGGAAGATGGTGGGTACGGTCAGGCAGCGAATGAACTCCTGCATTTCCTCCATACGTTCCAACTCTGTTGCCTCGGCAAATTTCCCTTCTGCCACATCACGGGAAAGAGGGGTATCGGGAAAAAGTGTCAGTTCCGAGGCATAGATCATGGCGGGTTTCAACTGATTATAGAGCTTCGCCGTTTCCCTTGCATGGGACAGCCCCCAGCCGTGCCCGCCCAAACCGTGTTAGCGCCGGGCGAAAAACGCCACTGAGTGTCGGG